>JAAXHI010000481.1:4829-14224 GCA_012270875.1 Candidatus Poribacteria bacterium
ATGCTACAAAGATGTCCATTTATTTACGGGATTCACTATAACGGCAGCCCCTTCTGTTAGACCGGAATCTTCGGAAAACACAACGCTCTCCTGCCGCAAACTCGGAAGTTTTGCGGCGTACTCGCCCAGATGCGACGTGCATCGTGCTACAAAAAAGCCGCATGCGTAAGTCCTACTTATAACTTATAACTTATAACTAAAAACTAATGTGAGGCGACGCGAGGGATCATTTGTGGGTGTGCGTAGATGGCGGCATCGAAACTCTTTTGCATCAATTCCCATTTGACGGCTTGGTAATCGGCATGCTCGGAAAGGTCGTTGTGTTCCCACGGGTCGTTGTCAAGGTCGTAGAGTTCGCAAATCCCTTTTTGATGGTAGACGACGAGCTTCCAGCGTCGGTCTCGGTACATCGTGGCGTGCGTCTGGTCGGACATTGAGATGGCATCGAAAAATTCGCAACGCACCGCCTCACGATGTTCATCGGCAGGGACATCACCGCGTAGGAGTGGCGCGAGCGATTTGCCTTGCACATAGTAAGGGATGTCTACTCCCAACACATCGTACAGTGTCGGGACAATATCGAGCAGTTCCACGAGTGCATCACTCTGGACACCCTGCAAGAATTGGTTTTGCCACGAAATGATGAGCGGTACACGCACCGATCCTTCGTAAAAACGACACCCTTTGTACATCAACCCGTGGTCACCGAGTGCTTCTCCGTGGTCGGACGTGAAAATAATAATCGTGTCTTCACGGAGTCCTTCGGCATCAAGGTAGTCAAGGATACGTCCAAACTCGTGGTCGAGTTGTTCAACCATGGCGTAGTAAGACGCTTGCGCCTGCTTGACATCCCACTCTGGCGGCGGTTTCGCCCGCCATTGGAAGTCGATACCTGCTTCTGTCAACTTCGACTGAAAGGCGACATCGCTTTTTTGGAAGTGCGGACCGGGCAGCGTTTCTGGATTATAGCGTCGATAATACTCCCAAGGCGCGTCAAACGGCGGGTGCGGGTCAAATGGATTGAGACTCAACAGCCACGGCTGATCTTCTCGACGATTTTTCTCAATGAATTCAACCGTTTTTTCGGTACACCAGTGGGTCTGGTGGAGATGCGGCGGGACGTTATCGAGATCAGAGGTCGGCGCATTCACGCGTCCGCCCCAGTTTGGATACTTTTGGGAGGCTGCTTTCCCCGCTATCAGTGCTTCAGGATCAACGCCTTGTGCGCGTTGCCAATCGGCGTATTCGTGCCCGAAGGCGTTAGGTTTGCCGTGGTCGTGGCTGTACTGGAAGTAGCGATAGCCGTCGTTGACGCGGTGTTCTTGTGCTTCAAAGGCACTCGCGAGATGGAGTTTACCAATTAATCCGCAGTCGTAGCCATCTTGTGCAAGCGCATGCGTAATCAGTCGGTCTTCATAATATTCGGGGAAGACTGGGTTGCCGTTCCCCGTGACACTTACGGCTGAAGGATACATCCCCGTCATAAAATTGGCACGGGACGGGGTACAGATGGGAGACTGGCAATAGGCGTGGGTGAATGTAACCGACTGTTGAATGAATTCGTCGAGTCTCGGTGTATTAATATGCGTGTTACCTAACGCTCCGATGGTGTCGAAACGTTGCTGGTCTGTACAGTACCATAGGATATTTGGACGTTTTGACATTTTTACTCCTTTTTTCGTGGCTGTCAGCCATCGGCTTTCGGCTGTCAGACGCTAACCTGATCGCTGACCGCTGATGGCGACGCAAGCCGCGTGTAGGCTTGCGGTACAATGCTACCACGCGTATGCTTCTGGTGCTTCACCGCCGGGTCCGGGCCAAATCTCATCAAGTTTTGCGAGGATTTCATCGTCCAGTTTCAGTTCTAAGACGGACACAGTATCCTCAAACTGTTCGACCGTCCTTGCCCCGATAATCGGTGCTGTAATGTCTGGACTGTTGAGTACCCATGCCAAAGCGACGTTAGCAGGGGATTGCCCTATTGATGCGCAGAGTGCTTCGTACGCTTGTAACTGGGGTCGATGTGTTTTAATAACATCCCTGAGTACCTCTCTACCCCGTCGCCCGGAGGTCGGGTTGTCCAATATACCGCAGAGCAGTCCGCTCCCCATCGGACTATACGGAATCACTGCTAAACCGAGTTCTCGACAACACGGTAGCACTTCGAGTTCGGCTGTCCGGCTGCGGAGATTATATACGCTCTGCTCTGAGACGAGTCCAAGGAAATTGCGTTGGCTGGCAATACCTTGTGCTTGTGCGATGTGCCACGCAGCGAAGTTACTACTGCCGACGTATGAAATTTTTCCCTCACGCACCAATTGCTCCATTGCTTGCCAAATCTCATCCCACGGTGTCCGGCGATCCACATGGTGCATCTGGTACAGGTCTATATGATCGGTTTGTAGACGACGCAGGCTGTCTTCGCACGCCCGACGGATATGATACGCCGACAGATGCGAGTCATTTGGACCTTCACCCATTTGACTATACACTTTGGTTGCCAGCACAATTTGATCACGCCGACTTTTATCTTGGGACAACCAGTTGCCAACGATCGTCTCCGTTAAACCCTCGTTATAGGAATTAGAGGTATCAAAAAAGTTAATTCCTGCTGGCAGCGCACGATCGAGTATGGCAAGCGATACTTCTTGGGAGGTATGCCTACCAAAACTGACGGTGCCGAGACAGAGCCGACTCACCCGTAGTCCAATCCGACCCAGATGGGTATATTCCATAGCGATTTCTCCTATGACTAATTGTATCGGTGTTGGTAATTTTGAAATCTGGCAGTTAAGCACTTTTATATCTATTCTATCAAATGTTGGCTTTTTGATTAACAAAAATCTGGGAATTGGTAGTCAGCAGTCGGAGACTGTCGGCTGTCAGCCATTGAAAATCCAACAGATCTGACCTGAAAGAATTTCTGCTTGCCACGCTGACGAGGATGTGGTATATTTGTTTTAGAATCCACCGAATATCCAAGCACGAAGGAGGTACCCCATGCGAATTGCAGTCGGTTGTATTGGACACGAAACGAATACATTTTCACCGGTGGCGACAACTCTCGATAACTTCAAAAAGGGGAGTTATCATCGCGGTGACGAAATTATCGCTGCGTTCCGAGGCACCCGAACAATTACCGGCGGTTTCCTTGATGTCGCAGCACAACTCAATTTACAACCTGTCCCGCTGCTGTGGACGTTTGCGACACCGTCCGGTATGGTAGAACAGACGGCTTATCAGACGCTTAAGTCGGAGTTTTTAGGACTTTTGCAGAACGCTGGAGAACTTGATGGGGTACTCCTCGATTTACACGGTGCGATGGTGACAGATGAACTTGAAGATGCAGAAGGCGATTTGATTCAAGCGGTGCGTGAGATAGTCGGTGAAACGTGGATCGTTACAACGCTCGATCTGCACGCGAATATTACCGCCAAAATGGCAGACGCTTCCGATGTTATTATCGGGTTCGATACCTATCCGCACATAGATTGCTATGAACGTGGGTTTGAAGCCGGGCAACTGCTCTTCGGTATGAATGCAGGTAAGATTCAACCGACAATGGCATACCGTCAACTCCCTTTACTGACCGCGCCCCCCGCACAATGCACAATGAAAACTCCAATGACGGACGTAGTTGAGGCACTTCACGCGCTTGAAACTGAGTCTGGCGTTGTAACGGCAACCCTCTCTATGGGATTTCCGTTTGCTGACATAACGGATGCTGGCGTTTCAATACTCGTTACGACCAATGGGGATATGGCACTCGCCGAAAATTATGCTGACCAGTTTGCGTCCGATATTTGGGAGATGCGTACAGCGTTCACATTTAATCTACACACGGTCGAATCCGCAATTGAACTCGCGAATCAGACGGACGACAAACCGATTGTCCTCGCTGATGGTGCGGATAACCCTGGCGGTGGCGGTCCCTGTGACGGCACAACGATTCTACAAAAATTTATAGCAGCAGACGTTCAAGACGCGGTCATCGCGGTCATCGCAGACCCCGAATCGGTTGCGCAAGCAGTCGCGGCAGGTGTCGGAAACCGGGTACACCTGAATGTCGGCGGGAAAACGGACACACAACACGGGGCACCTGTTGCGCTCACAGGGGATGTCAAAACGCTTTCCGATGGCAGATTTACGCTCAAGGGTCCAATGGGACGCGGGACCGCGGCGAACATGGGTAGAACAGCCGTCATTCAGGTGGGGGGTGTGGAGATTATTCTGACAGAAAGACGGATTCAACCGTATGATGCGGAAGTGCTTCGGAGCGTCGGAATTGAACCACAGACGCGTAAACTCATTGCGCTTAAGTCTGCTGTCCATTTCCGGGCGGATTATACACCGATTGCGCATCAGATTTTGGATGTGGATACCCCTGGCGTTCACAGTCCGAATCTTTTTAACTACGATTACCAGAAACTGAGACGTCCGATCTATCCACTCGATTCAACCGTTCCCTACGGATAAACCGACACAACCTAAACCGGTTATCCATAACATGTAGATTATAGTAAAACCCACAATTAACGAGACATCCATAGAAGGCGGGGTTACATGAAGTTTATAGTAGATCCCGTAATTATTTGCCCACGCGGGGAACTTTAGGGATTGGGTAACCCAACCCCTACGATCGTGTCGTGTGAAGTTGTGTGTTCCGATGGCACAGGAGACCAACGGTTTCCTATGCTACAAGTGTAAACTTATTTTCGGAATCTACTATAAGAAAATATTTCGGTAATTCTATATCTGAAAAGAAAAAAAGAGAGTCGCCCACTGGGAAGTTGGGGATTTTCTTAGGAATTGGCACTATTTTTCGGATGGCTTTTCTGATGGTGCCGGCGGCGGTTCTGTAAATTTCTCGCCTCGCGCCTCAGCTTCTCTTCTACGGCGATCCCATTCTGCGATTTCCCGATAAACTTTCGCCTCGCCTTCAGCAATGCCTTCAGCAATACCTTCAGCAATGCCCTCAGCAATGCCCTCAGCTTTAGCAATCTGAACTCGCTTTTCTCGTCTTTCGAGATACCAATCTGACAACAACATGATGATGTCAATGCCTCCTATTATCATTCCAACGAAAGCCGCACCAACGGGGATAAACGTCTAAATGTCTTTCAGGACATTTTGAACGGACTCATGTCCTTTCCAACCTCGCGTCACCTCATAATCCATGGCGATGAAACCATAGATGGTAACAAAGAGAGAAATCAGGAAAAGGGCAGAGCCAGCTTTCCCTTTTTTCCAAAAGTCCCTGATAGCTAACCAGAAATCACCCATTTTTTCAAAATGTCCTCTATCCTTTAAGTATAAGATAACATGCATAGCATGGATTGTCAAAGAAAAAATGAATATCGCGCGTCGACAAGCTGGTGTATGTAAGTCCTATATAATTACAATAAATTGTGTTGTTTAGTATAAACCCAAAATAAATCGTATAGTTATTGACAACACTTTATTAAAATGATAGAATTAAAATTAACTCATATTTACCAAAGTTATCAAGGAGACAGTAACCCTCAATGCTCAAATACCGTTGCTTGCGCATCCTGCGGATTGCCGCTCAATTTGGAATCGGACACAGATACACGGATTTAATTTGACATACGAGTTGGACCTGCTATACTTTATCCATATAAAGACATATTCATCTATAATTTACACATAAAAAATATGTCTTATTTAATGCTTTTGTGAATTGAATCGGTGTTTTGCTTATACAGGTGCCTTAAGTATTTATCAAACTCAGATTAACCATGGACATCTTGAAAGATATTATTCAACGCTGTCACCAACGGCGTGAAAAGTCGCTCCAGCAGCGGAAGACAGTGATAACCCCGGCTTTATATAAGGGACTTCCGTATCATTTTACAGTCTACTGCGCGCATAGATCCCCCGTGAAACTCTATGAACTTGAGCGGGCTGCTGTGTCATTTATGCCGATAGGTCAAGCCCCGGCGTACGAAAGCGGTCCAACAGATTTTGGGGGTGAACGCTTTTTGACACGCCAAGGGATAGAGGATTGGGCAATTAGACAATGGCAGGACTCATGGGGCATTCAGGTGTACACAGGTATCCCATCCGAAAGAGAGGGTGCGCGTTGGCACGATCTCAATTTCACATACGAAGCCGTGTGTGCTGCGCCAGATGCTGTTTCGGTCTGTATTGAGACTTTGGTTAACCTCGTAGCAAACCCATTACTGACAATTACGCAGTCTGGTGGCGTGCGTTTCTCATGCCGAGTGCGAGATTACCTGCACCCGCATACGGTGGAAGCAAGGCAGTATATCTATGAACGGACACCAACGCCAGAAAATGCCGATCAACGAAAAGTGTACCTCGAAATTTTTGGGGACAAGGGATTCAACCGTTGGGATGGACGTTACGAGATGCTGTTGGGTCACCTGTTAGATCCACCTGTCATTTCCAAAGAGGCACTCTTTGCCCCTATTGATGCGCTCCGTGATACGCTTCACCCCCGTGAGGCTTGAAGAAACGGGGCTGCAATCTATTTTAGCGCACCCTGTCGTACCAGCCTCCTTATGTTCACATAATTTAGACCTTGCGAAACAGGCACTTATAAAACGGGGTTTCTCGTATATCAAGCAAGAGAACAGTTCCTACTACTGGCACCTGCCGGACAGTGTGGATGACGATAGGCAGGTATCGATATCGGAGCGTGACGGTACCGTATGGATACATGCGTCTACGTCAGACCTTGAAATCCCGATGGAAGCTGCCCTCATCACAGAGATCTGGGACGATACCGGTATTCTGTCGCAGACACCGGATGCCGATTCATTTTTCTCCGACATGCTGCTTGCCGTGCGGGCGGGCAAACTCAGTCCATTAGTGATAAAACGTCCATCTCCGGTGCTGCAGAAATCAAAAGATCCGAAAAAAGATTACGCGCCATTTGAAAACAGTGCTGTTCAGATACAACGCGTTTTTGAGGGACGCGCACGCGTGCTTGCACTTATTGCTGAGAAAGGTAGCGGGAAAAGTTACGGTGTAGAACGTTATGTCCGCAACGGGGGTGCGATAAGCCTAAGTGCGAAAACCTGGGCAGCAGAAGCCGCAGCGCAACGATTTGAAAAAAGAGACGTTCCATCGGTGGTGCGTTATAGAGGCCGGGAATATTTGTGGGAGCAAGTGAAAGACCTCCCTGTTGACGCGCGGATGGCGAACCCGTTTCAACACGGAAATGTCTGTGAGGATCCAGAACGGTGCGATACGCTTGCGCAGAAAGGTGGAAATCCGAGCGAGAGTATTTGTCCGGAGTGTCCTGTTTATACGGAATGCCAGCAGCGCGGCTATCTATCGCAACCGGGTGCACTCTAACGTGCGAAAGTCCAAATATCGGGCGCGCCTCAAATCTTCTTGAATCCCGTACATAGCGAACTGGTAGAAAACCTTCTCGGATCGGATGATGAGACAACGACTCTGTATTTTCGACGACGTGGAGAGCCATGAACTGTTTTCTGAATGCCGTTTATCAAAGGATATATTGGAGGCGTGGAGCGTCGATTGGCAAGGGCATGCCTTGGGGCATTTTTCTAAAGCCTTACTCAACGCTGTAGAAAACACAGGGACCCCGGATGGTAGCACTGTCAGACGGATTCGTACAACGGTGCACGCCTTTGAAAGGCAAGCAGACGCACTGATTCAACAGATGTGCCAGGTGAACGTGCGCGGCACGTCAATGTCAATGGGTGAAGCGATCCAGTTGGGCATTTTGGACGCTTCAACTGTCGATCGCATTCAAGCGTTCCCGGAGGTCTGTTCGGATCTCAATTGGACGTTTTGGCATCGATTGCAGCGTTTTTTTTGCGTATTATAAGCGGGATGCCGATGCGCCGATGATCTGGTATAAGAACGTCCTCCGGTTCTGGGTGCCGCCTGTGTTGCATCCGCGCGTTAAACGGCTGCTGTTAATGTCAGGACGTACCACCGAACGAGATGTCCGCGCGGCGTTCCCAGATACAGAAATTGAAGTAACACGCCTCAAACCGACGGCGTGGGTTACAGGAAACAGGGTTTTTCAGGTGCGTACAGATGCCCACCCGTGCGAAACGCTTTTAGAATACTATCACAATTGGAATGTTATCGGCACGTCTAAAACCGGGCAGCGCATCTTCTCTGGTATCCGAGCAGAAATTGAACGGAGTCCAAGTGTTAAGCATGCGATCCTCACTTACCTGCCGATTACCAAACAGTTGAAAGCTGTTTCGGAAATAGAGAACGTCTGTGTTGTATCGGATTTCAAAGCGCAGCAGCGGTTCGCATCCGCTTTTGAAGCAGCAGCGGTTGTTTGGGTCGTCGGTACACCGGAGTGGGCACCGGGTCTTATTTGGCGGCGGGCACAGATTTTGTATGGGAACGACGAAAAACGGCTTTCGTATGAGACAGATACGGCACCGGACCGGTATAAAGATGAACGCGTCCAGCGTGTTTATGAACAGCATACTGTTCGGCAGCTTTCAGAAATCGTTGGACTTACCGGACTGAATCGCTTGCCGGGTAAAACGGTTGTTTTCGTTACAAGCCTGACATTGCCGGATATTACTGATAGACCTGAAGTGCTGCTTTTCGATTGGGAGGATTTTGAGGTGGCGGGTGGGTTAGACAAACTCCCTGAGGCGGTAGCCGTACGCGAACGCTTTGAAATCGAGCGTGCGCACATCACCGCGGACACCAGTAGAACTGAAGTGGAACGCATTTTGGGTTGCTCCGCAAGACAGGCATACCGCGTCTTACGTAAACTCAGGGGTGGGAACATTCCACGTGTGTCGTTCCGAGAACAGATTTTCGCACTGCTGGCGGATGGCGAGCGAAAGGCATCAGAACTGATTGAAGCTATTGAAGGGCATCCGATTTCGGTAAGAAACGAACTCACACGTCTCGTAGATGCTGGTGAAATTGTGAAGGTACGCTGGGGTGTGTATACACTGCCGCCATCAACTTAGTGCTTTAGAAACATCTGAAACAAAAATACTCGCGCCTCCAGAGAAAATATGCTAAGGTATATATTAAGGTAACCCAGCCCCTACGATCAGGCAGTGCCGCGTTGCTATCGTGGCATGTGAATTTATTTTCGTGCTTTATTAACAGAAATCCCCAAGTAAAAACGCCCCCAACGCCGAAGTGTTTGCGCAATTAACGCCAAGTATCTTTCCGGCTTCGCCACTCCTAACAAATCTATCGCTCATACGAATGGAACGCGCGCCTCGCGTGTTCCGTTTTTTTTGCATCTGTTTTTTCTTGACAAATTATGAAAATATGGTTTAATTTGTATTAAATATCATATTAAGTCAAAAAAAAATCAATTTTTATTTGACAAATATGATGAATCCCGCATTAAATATCATATTTAAGTCAAAAAAATTGTTTTT
>JAAXHI010000524.1 GCA_012270875.1 Candidatus Poribacteria bacterium
GATGACACATGGAAGGATTACACAGTCGAATTCGATGTCAGACCCCTTAAAAAACATGGTCGTCCAACCATCGCGATAGCGGCGCGGATTCAGGAGAAATGGTCGGTGCGGTGCAGTATTATAGATGCAGTCGTCGTGTTGCCTGGGGGTGGCAATGCGCCGCAAAGAGGATGGGTGTTTTGTCGAGCGAGTCATTTGAACGGTGGAAAATCTGAGGGGCTTTTATTTGAGCCGCATCCACTTTTTAAATTATTCAGATGGGCGCATCTAAAGTTAAGCGTTGAAGGCAATATCTTCACCTTCTGGATTAATGGTGAGCAGGTGATGGAACCTACGGAACTGCGTATTCGCAGAGACCGTGAAGGTTTTGCGGACTTCCCTGATTTCCAGACAGGTGGCATCGGTATCGGTCTCTCGAATTATACGGCGCGCTTTGATAACGTCACTGTCACAGGGGATAGCATTCCAAACAGCGGTGATTTCGCCGTAACACCCCAAGAAAAACTCGCCACAACGTGGGGGAATTTGAAAAAATTTTAGCCTCAACGGAATAACATTCAAGGGAAAATTATTATGAAATCTGTGGTTATTGTAGCACTTCTTTTTCTTCTACCCTTTTCTGTGTCAGCAGGCACATTTTTGGAAACTTTTGACGGCAAAGATTTGGACGGATGGCAGGAAATTTGGACGATTAAGAGACCCGCTGTCTGGGAGATTGTTGATGGTGAACTGCACGCAGAAAGTCGTGAAGCGTATACGCACTTATTGACAACTGGGGATAACACGTGGGAAGACTACACCATGGAACTTGATGTCAAGCCGCTGAAAAAACACGGTATCAGCGGAATCACGATCGCTGTGCGGGTTGACGGAACTTGGCTGGTCCACTGCAGTATTTATGATCCGGTGATTATAAGGGGTGATGATCCTCCGGTCCAAGAAAGACGAATAGGTTGTCACGCTGGCAGTTTGCACCTACCACCACGTGCCGTCCTTTTCACTGAAATGCATCCACTTTTAAGATTAAACAGATGGGCACATCTGAAGTTAAGCGTTGAAGGTGATATCTTTACCTTCTGGATTAATGGTGAGCAGGTCATGGCACCTACGAAACTTCAAATCTTCAAACAGATTGAAGTTTTCGCTGATTTTCCTGACTTCCAGACCGGGGGTGTCGGTTTTGGGCTTTGGAACTATACGGCGATCTTTGATAACATCACTGTCACGGGGGATAGCGTTCCAAACAGCGGTGATTTCGCCGTAACACCCCAAGAAAAACTCGCGACGACCTGGGGACAGTTGAAGAAATTTTAGTCCGGCGGCATATCCTTTGTACCACGATCTGTTAGATTGTGGTATTTCGCGACACGAGTGGTTCTATTGCGTCTAATGGTTTTCCGCAAACTCTCACTGCGAGGCAAGTTTACGGTACGATACCTCCGCGAATAATGAAACACCCTCAATCAACTTCATCTGGCGTGTGAGAACTTGCGTTCCCCTCACTATTGACAAACCTACTATTTCCATACTAAATTCATAGGAGAATATAAAAGTGCGAATGAAATACACCCATATAGCCTTTGGTATGACACTCCTGTTGAGTCTATCTCTTTTTCGCATAAATGCTTCGGCGGATACGTATATCTCCTTTAGTTCCAACCGATCCGGAAACTTCGATATCTATGTCACGGATATATTTGGAAACAATCTACGCAACTTGACGAATCACCCCGCTTATGACGGGGACGTAACATGGGCACCGGATGGAGATTCTTTCGCTTTTGTGTCGAACCGGGATGGACACCGCGATATCTACATTATGGATGTTGATGGGATAGCAACGCAACGATTGACAAACCATCCAGAAGAGGCAGCCCAACCTGACTGGTCCCCTGATGGCAACTGGATCGTGTTCACGTCGGACAGAGAGAGCAGAGAAAACTATGATATCTACAAAATAGGTGTCAACGGTAGAAACCTACAACGGCTCACTAAACATAGAGCATACGATTCAGCACCGGTGTGGTCACCAGATGGGAAACAGATCGCTTTCTCTTCCCATCGCGATGGACCTGTGAGTATCTATGTGATGAATGCTGAGGGGAAACATATCAGGCGCGTTACACAAGCAGAGGTTAGATCGATATCTCCGAGTTGGTCGCCAGATGGAAAACAGATTGCTTATTCTGCAAATTTTGCGGGCAGCGGTATCTACGTCATGGATATGCATCGGAAAGAGGTGCGCCGCGTGACACCTATGGAGATTTGGAGTAAGCACCCAGCGTGGTCACCCGACGGTGATTGGCTTGCCTACGATATGGAACCTGAAAATCCGTGGGGCAACCCGAAGGAGTTGGATCAAAATATTTATATCGTCCCCGCCAACGGCGGTAGACCCCGCCAAATCACAGCACATGCAGGAAAAGATCGGGACCCTGCGTGGGTACCGGCGGAATTTTTCTCAGTATCCCCAAGCACAGAAAAACAGACGACACTCTGGGGTAGACTCAAACAATCGGAAAATGCCGCCAAGTAATCGCCGTAATATAGGAAAAATTTATGAATGTAAAGCGCATGCGAATTTATATGATATTGGGAATGGCGTTATTGCTAAGTATGAGTCTATTCGCCAACAGCGGCTGGGCGGCAGAGGCTGAGATTATTTCTTTTCTACCCAGAACGAACGAAGACCGTTCCATCCATTTCATAGATACTCAAGGCAAACTTATTCAAGGATTGATGGTGGGTCCTGGACGTATAGGCAGCTTCAGTTGGTCCCCTGATGGACGTTCGATTGCCTATGATTCTAATCAGGATGGGAACCCTGATATTTATGTGAGGGATGTGAGAACAGATGTAGAACGTCAGTTGACGTTCCACGATAGTAGAGATATATGGCCCGCTTGGTCTCCGAATGGGAAATGGATCGCATTCATCTCCGAACGCGACGGGGAGATGGACATCTACAGAATGGACATAGATGGCGCAAATGTGAAAAGACTGACGAACCGAGGAGGCTGCAAAAAACCGGCTTGGTCTCCAGACAGCCAATCGATTGCCTTTAGTGCATCCAAGAAAGAGGCAGAAATAGGATCCGATATTTATGTCATGAGTGCTGAAGGAAGAGGATTGAAGCGGCTTGCAGATACATCAGCCGGTGTATGCACATGGTCGCCTGATGGTAAAGAAATTGCTTTTATTCCTATAGGACGCATGGCTCTCTTCAGTATTGACATAGATGGCAAAAACATGCGTCAACTCAGCCGGTTGTATAAAGGATTTACCATAATCACTTTAGCGGTGTGGTCTCCGAGTGGAAAATGGATTGCTTATATTTTGACGAAAGTGCCAGCAGAATTGATCGGACCGGATCCGGTTCCGGTAGATGAAGTTTTCGCTAACTCGGTCATCTGTGTTACCAATATAGATGACGTTGGGAGTGGAGAACCCATTGAAGTGCCGGGAGGATTAGTGCCTGGTTATCTTGAGTGGATGCCGGAGGGATTTCTTCCTGTATCACCGAGTGCGGAGAAGCAGCTAACGCTTTGGGGTAGACTCAAGCAGACAGAGAATAGTTCTAAGTAGCCGCCGCGTTATAGGGGAGATTTGTTAAGATGAAACGCTCGAAATCTTATGTAGTATTAGGGATGGTGTTATTGCTAAGTATCAGCCTGTTCGTCAGCAGTCGCTCGGCGGCTGAGCGTGAGATTATTTCTTTTTTCCCCAGAGGGGACGGAGACGGTCTTATTCATTTCATAAACACCCGGGGAGCACTGCTTCAAGAACTTCCTATACCAGATTTGAAGCTGCCAGCACGTTCCCTCACCTGGGCACCTGATGGGGGTTCGTTTGCCTGTCAATTGCGTCAAAATAGGAATCACGATATTTATGTGGTGGATGTGAATCAGAAAACACACCGTCGGTTGACTGTCAATGCAAGCAGAGATTATTGGCCCGCTTGGTCTCCGAATGGGAAATGGATTGCCTTCGTCTCGGAACGTGCCGGGGATATGGACATCTACAGAATGGATGTGAATGGAAAAAACTTGAAGCAACTGACGAAACAAGGCGAATGCCACAAACCCGCCTGGTCCCCAGACAGCCAATGGATTGCCTTTACTTCGTCTTCGGAGGGAAGATATTTTACTTTTCTGATGAATGCTGATGGTGGAAGATCGAGGAAGCTCACAGAAGATGTGCGCGTTACTATCCCTGGCTGCACGTGGTCGCCGGATGGCAAGCAGATCGCTTTTGTCTCACGAGATGCTGAGGGCGGAATGGATATTTTCAGTGTTGATGTAAATGGAAAAAACTTGAGGCAACTGACGTGGGCGGATCAAGACGTATTCATCACTTCACCTGTATGGTCGCCGAGTGGGAAATGGATCGCCTATATTTTAACTAAAACGCTAGAGCCGTTAAAACCAATTTTAGTCGCTGAGGATTTTGATGATCCAGTTATCTGCGTCGTAAATACAGCAGGCGGGGGAGCAGGGAAATCCCTTGAGATGACAAAAGGCTTAACAGCCGGTGATGGACTTGATTGGGTGCCTGGTTTTCTTTCTGTATCCCCGACTGCGGAGAAACAGGCAACCCTCTGGGGTAGACTCAAGCAATCGGAAGATGCTTCTAAGTAGGGACTACATTATAGAGGGAATTTATGAGTATAAAACGCCTGCGAACTTATGTAGTATTCGGGATAGCATTGTTGCTAAGTAGTAGCCTATTCGTCAATAGTGGGTGGGCGGAAGCCGAGTGGGATGTCCTTTCTTTTATTTCCAAAAAAGATAAAGACAGTCCTATTATTCTTATGAATACCGGGGGCGCGATCCTCGAAAGACTGGCAACAGATCCGGGAGTGCCATCCCAATTTACTTGGTCGCCTAATGGACATTCGATTGCTTATGAATCTTGGCACGGTGGGAACCTTGATATTTATGTGATGGATGTGAGAACAAATGAACACTATCAGTTGACTTTTGACGGTAACAAGGATCGGCTCCCTGCATGGTCTCCGAACGGGAAATGGATCGCCTTTGTCTCGGAGCGTACGGGGAGCGCGAACATCTATAGAATGGATGCGAATGGAGAAAACATGAGGCAACTTACCAAGCAGGAAGGTTGCCGCCGTCCCGCTTGGTCTCCGGACAGTCAGTGGATTGCCTTTAGTTCAGAACACGCTCTTTTTGTGATGGATGTTCGGGGTAGACAGTTGAGAGAACTCACATGGGCTACGCGCTTCACTAATTGTTCATGGTCACCCGATGGCAAGCAGATCGCTTTTAGGTCAAATGCTGCGAATGGAAGTAGCGAAATCTTCAGCATTGACATAAATGGAAAGAACCTCCGCCAACTCACGCAATCGAACCGAGGAGAACGCATCTCCGACCCTCTATGGTCGCCGAGTGGAAAATGGATCGCCTATATCGTGGGGCTGGTCCCAGCAGGAGGGGCACCGGTAGATCAAATTAGGACTAACGGGATTATCAGTGTTATCAATACGATAGATGGTGCGGATAGCAAATCTATTGAGGCAACAAAAGGATTGCCAAAACAGTCTCTTCAGTGGGTGCCAAAACAGTTTCTCCCCGTATCGCCAAGTGTAGAGAAACAGACAACGCTTTGGGGTAGACTTAAGCAATCGGAAAATACTGTCAAATAACTGCAGCATTATAGGAGCAATCTGTTACAAATCACACGAAGTTTCTGTATTTTTAAGTTGCAAGGGAGGCATAATGCAATTTTTCACTTGGACTGCTATTGTAGGCACTCTTTTTTTATTGACCTTATCTGTCTCCGCCGGGACGTTCTTGGAGACGTTTGATAACTTTAACTTAAAGGATTGGGAAGAAGTTACTGAGCGAAATTCCCGCGATGGTGAATGGCGGATCGTTGATGGGGTGCTGCATGCAGAAAGTAAGGATGACGCCATCCGAATGCTCGCTATAAAAGATGCAGCGTGGCACGATTACGAAATAGAAACCGGAAAACAAACTATCAGTGACGTGGGGTCAAATCAAGTCGGAGCAGCGAGAAAAATAAGAAGATAGTAATGCGGTTCACACTATTTTTTTTCATTTTCAGCCTGATACTGGTATGTGGAAATATCTGTTCTGTCCTTAGCAAAGTACCGGACACAGCGAAAATAGTGTTTAGTTCTTTCCGTGATGGCAACGCGGAAATCTACCTCATGAATCCAGACGGAAGTGAACAGGTGAACTTGACGCACCATCGAGCAGAGGATATTTTCCCTGTCTGGTCACCCACAGGCGGACAAATCCTCTTCGTCTCAGATCGAATTCGGGTTAGCGACTTATATCTTATGGAACCCGATGGCGCAAATGTCAGGCGGGTTTTCAGGAAGGTCGCACACAGAGAAAATCCAACATGGTCGCCTGATGGAAAAAGGATCGCTTATGAACGCGTTGAATTTGATGAGAGTTGGATCTATATTGCTAACATAAATGGTACAAATGAAGAACGAATAATCCCTGGTCGGGACCCTGCATGGTCTCCTGATGGCACCGAAATAGCGTTTTTTACCGGACGTGCTGGGCACACCCGAATTTGGATTTTCAACCTCCGCACACGACAACAAGAATCACTGCTGCCTGACGATGCGATTCAGTGGATGTGGTATCCCGCATGGTCGCCTTCAGGAGAAAAAATCGCTTTCGCTTGGTTAAATCACTTCCCATTTATAGGTTTTGTTGAGCGTCAGACGATCTATATTGTGAATCGTGATGGTACAGGGATTGAGCAGATTGTTGATGAAGCCGGTCCGAGAGCAAACGAGCCAGCGTGGTCTCCAAGCGGGGACATGCTGCTTTATTCCCAACGTCTTGAAAACAACCGTTCTCAAATCTTCAAAATCGCTTTGACTGGAAGGGACGCAGTACAACTGACACAAATCGATTGGAATTACGGCGGCGATTGGTTCGATCCGGCGTATGCGTTACCCGTCTCACCACAACCACAGTTGTTAACAACGAAATGGGGCGAAATCAAAAAGGAATAGGCTTTTACAATTTACTTTTTTTAAGAAAATAGGTCAAGGAGGAATTTGTCAAGATGAAACGTGCCTTGAGTTATATGGTATTATGGAGTATATTGACTTTACTGGTTGG
This sequence comes from Candidatus Poribacteria bacterium, assembly GCA_012270875.1. Classification (GTDB taxonomy): domain Bacteria; phylum Poribacteria; class WGA-4E; order WGA-4E; family WGA-3G; genus WGA-3G. The sequence continues at coordinate 7,128 of JAAXHI010000524.1, forward strand.
AAATGTTCAAGCAGATCAAACCGGGATACTCTCATTTTCCTCCTTCGACCGGAGTCCTGACCTCTACCTCATAGACAGCACGGGTAAGAACCTCCGAAAACTCACAACCGATCACATAAATAAAAAGACACCGACTTGGTCTTCTGATGGACGTTTTTTCGCCTATCAATCCAACGACGATGGGGACCCCGACATCTATGTGATGGATGTCAGAAACAAGACTTCCCGCCAATTGACAAACCACCCTGACAGGGACTTATCGCCTGCGTGGTCACCGAATGGGAAATGGATTGCGTTTATTTCTGACCGAGCTGGTGATCTGGATATCTACAGGGTTGATGTAGACGGCGCAAATCTAAGGCGATTGACAAAATGGGGAGAAAATAAATATCCTGCCTGGTCGCCAGATAGTCAATGGATTGCTTTTATCTCTTCTCGAAATGAAAAGAAGTCTCTCTCTGTAATGAATGCTGATGGAAATAAGTTAAGACAACTCGGAGACGCATCTTTCAAGTGGGGCGGATGCACATGGTCTCCTGATGGAACACAGATTGGGTTTTCTGCTTGGGATCCTGAAGTAGAAGGGATAAACATCTTCATCATTGACGCGGATGGAAAAAATACACGCCACCTAACCCGAGAAGAGCCAAGAGATCTCGGCTTCGATCCAAAAGTACCACTTGCTTATCGACCTGCGTGGTCCCCTGATGGCAATTGCATTGCCTATATTTTGGAATATCTACGTCTCCCTAAACCCGAAGGTCCCGAAAAAGATAGAAAAATCATCTTCCCTCTGGTGCCTCGTGACGGTGTCATCTGTATCACAAACGCCGTAGATGGGGGTAGGGGAAAACCTCTCAGGATAACAGAAGAGTTGTCATCAGATTTATCTCCTGTGTGGGTACCGGAGGGCTTCTTCCCAGTTTCACCGCAGCCGCAATTATTACCTACACAATGGGGAAAACTGAAAAAGTAGGACTTTTTTGTTCCTACATTTAGAGCGCACTTCCAAGGGATCCCTTCCCGTACGACCTACCTTAGCGGAATTAACCCAAACCCTATGGGTATTAAATTTTTTCAAATCATGCACCTTTTTCGCCTCAAAATTGTATCATTAACAATTTGAATGTAAACACAATCACGTCTATGCGTGAGTCATGGGGAATTTTTATGGTGGAAAACGATGTTCAACTGATTCACAGAATTTTGTCGGGTGATGAAGCGGCATTCAGTGCTTTAGTCCAAAAGTACCAAAAGAGCGTTCACGCGCTTGCGTGGCGGAAGGTTGGCGATTTTCACATCGCTGAAGAGATTGCCCAAGATGCTTTCCTCCAAGCATACAAGAACCTCGCGACGCTAAGGGATCCGAAACAGTTTGCTGGATGGCTTTATGTTATTGCGAATAACCTTTGCAAGCGGTGGCATCAAAGCAACAAACCCGCCATGCAATCCCTGGAGGCCACATCTGTAGCAGAGGTAGGGAGATCTTCTTATAAACGTTACGTATCGGAGCAACGGGAGGCGGAAGCCGTGGAACATCGCTACGAAATCGTCAAAGAACTTCTGGAAAAACTGCCGGAGAGTGAGCGCACAGTGGTGACCCTCCACTATCTCGGTGAAATGACAGTGAAAGAGATTGGCAACTTCTTGGGGGTCTCCGTGAACACAATTAAAAGTCGGATTCGCCGGGCACGGGCGCGTTTACAAGCCGAAGAGCATCTGATTAGCGAAACGCTCGGAAGCGTTCAACTGTCTACCGATTTCATTGAACGTATTATGCGGCAAGTTGCCGACATAAAACCGACACCGCCTTCGGTTGGGAAACCCTTGCTGCCGTGGGCAGCTTTTGGTACAGCTGCCGTCTTTATATTGCTAATGCTCGGTGTTGGGTCTCAATACCTCGCGCGTTTCCAGAAACCTTACAACTTGAACGCGCAATCGGAAACCACTGTTGAAATCATTGATGCTCCCATTGTCCTTGATACACAAGCGGAGCCAGATTTACGGAACCAAGCCGGACTTTTCGATACCCCGGGTAGGAACAGCGGAGCCGGTGTCCAAATTTCAAAGCCGGTTGTGCCGGTTCCAACCGTGCCGGTAGAGAAGGAAGTGCCCCCGACGCTGAAGCAGCAGTGGAAACAAGCAAACGCGCCGGGTTTCGGGCCAGTGTTCGGCTTATTCGCCAGCTCAGAAAACGATATCTACGCCGCTTCACACCTCGGTATCTATAGATTGACACCCGATGCCTCTACATGGGCGTTCATTAGTCCGGCAGCCGCTGTTAACCTTCCAACCGATTTTAGGGACTACAATACGATACCGATGGCTCAGAAAGACGACACGCTCTACCTTGTCTCTGGTAATGGACTGTTTAGTTCAAGCAATAACGGAGAGACATGGACATCGCTTGGGGATCGCCCGAAAGGAGCCGCTATGGGATTAGCAATAACCGATGAAGCCTTCTACCTCGCACTTCGAAATGACGGAATCTTCCGATCTGAAGATAGAGGGAAGCAGTGGGTCTTATTGAATGATGAAGTTACAGAGGTAAAAGTCTTTGCCTTGGCTACGCTTGAAAACACAGTGTTTGTCGGGACAAATCAGGGACTCTACCGTATCAAGCCAAGACACGGTTTAGAAAAATTGCCACTGAATACCACTCTGGTTATCCATTCCTTGACAGTTTCCGAAAATAACCTTTATGTCGGGACAGGTCCCGATCTTTTCAATTCTTCTCTAACGAAGGCATCCGTACAAGAAGCGATAGATAAGAAGCAAAATATGTGGGAAATTTTCCATTCAGCCGACTTGGGGAATTCGTGGGCTGACATAACACCTAAAGCCGAATCACCTTTTATAAGGGCATCACCCGGTGTTAAAGTCCTCACTGCTGGGAAAACGCTTTTAGTCATCGGATACGTCGGTTTCCATCTCCGATCCATGGATGGTGGAAAAACATGGTCAGGTGCCGATCAGAAGCCGAGCCCGGTTGCAATTATGAATTCAATATTTTTGAGTATGTTCCCTGCTGTCGGCGTGGACGAAAACACTGTATTTACGGCGGGAATTTTCGGACTGAACCGTTCAACTGATGCTGGCGAATCGTGGCAGCCTTTTATGACAGGAATGATAGCGACCAGAATATCCAACCTCATCGCGTTCAAAAACGCTCTCTACGGGAATACCGGCACGAATATCGCCAAATCTACAGACGGTGGGATGTCGTGGCAAACCTTGCATTTCGATCCTAATGAATTGACCTCAACGTGGAAAAAACAATTGGTGAACGCTCGCGGGTTACTGCTCCTTCCCAGACTAACGGTTTCTGATGGTGTACTTTACGGAATCACATCAATCTCAGGTGTCGAAGATACCGCTTGCATTTTCCATCTCTCTACAAGTGGCACTGATCTGGTTCTTGTTCAAGGGACCCCGACTTTTAGCGGAAATCTCTCTATAGAGATACCAAGAACTGAACGGCAGGAGGTGTCCGAAGAAAATATAGCCGATGACACCGCGAACGATCCTGAAAAAACGGATGCGTTGACAGAATCAACTCGCCAGAATATATCGGTGCCTCGTGCGTTTGCAGTCAGCGGCGATGCATTCTATGTGGTGTATCAGGGACGGCTCCTGCGGTGGAGACGCGGCGAACCTGAATGGTTCGACACTGGATTGGTAGACATCGACGCGCCTGCCAAAAATGATGGCACCGATCCCTTCATTCTCGCTGTTTCAGACGAAACCGTCTACGTCGGCAAACGCGATGGACATCTCCTTCGATCGCTTGATAGTGGGAACACATGGAAAGACCTGACTGCAACGCTGCCGCTTCGATTTGCGTATTTCAACGAGATAGTCTTTGCCGGTTCAACGGTCTATGTCGCTACGGACGCGGGGGTCTTAACATCAACGGACAGCGATAACTGGCGCGCGATAACTGATAACGCCGGGACCCGCACTATTATAGATCGCATCGCTGTAGTTGACACGACGATTTATGGGGCTGGTGATGCGGGGATCTATCAATTGGATAACCGAGGCAAATGGGAACAAATCTTGCCAGAAGTGCCACACAGTGCCATCTCCGTTGCCATCAATGATGATAGACTTTATATCGCTACCAAACGGAGCGGGATGTTTCAGGCATCGCTTAAAAAAGAAAACGATTGATGTTGACAACGTTGCTTATGAAAAACCTTTCATTCCTTATTTCATCGCCGTTTTGATTCCGTTTTTCCAACTTTTTTTTCAGAATGCACCTTTTCAACCCTTAAATTGTATCATTATAGGAAAACCCGAAAATATAAGGAGAAAAAGCATGGTATATTTTCGATCACGATATCAGCGTCTGTTCAATCTATTGGCGTTTTGTGTCCTTCTCGGATGTGCAGCGGTTTGCGGCTGTTCGGAATCTGAAAATAGCGATGTGTTACCCCCGGCAGAAACAACGTCGCACCCAATCTCTGAAGAAATGGTGGCAGAGGTGCTGGCGGCTGTCGAAAAAAATATGTTCGCAGCAGAAATGGAATCTGCACCGCAATTTGAGGCAGTGCCAATGGCACCGATGCTAAGACCCCCTACAATTGCAGAGGTGATGGCGGAGTTGCGTGCGGAATTTCCCGGCAACGTTTTAGACGACGATTTCACAAGGATGCGAGAAATCATCGCGTCAGAAACTTATATAGACTTCTTGCAAGGGACCTATCCGCAGGAAAATCAGTTTCAGAATTTCGATGAGTTTTGGGCGTTAGCGTCCGTGGATACGGAGGGGCACATGGAATTTTTGAACACATATTTTAAGCCACCCTACCCTGAACCCACTGCTGCAGATGTTGATGTGCTGCATCTTATGACTCTGAATGAGCGTCACATCAATGTCCGTCTCTATCATAGGGAAGACATAGCATGGGATGCTCGTTTTGAGATGATGATCAATGATCCCGTGAATAGTTGGTTAGAGCAACGCTTCTTTACCGGCGATGAAACAGGTTTGATTCTTATGATAAAAGTGCTTGTTCATCTTTCTATTCGGGTCAAGGATCTGCAAGAGGAAGATCGGGAAAAAATCCAGGCATTTTTTCTTGAACATGGGGTTCAAAAAGGTTTTTTACGGTTCGCACTCCAAGAACCTGTGCGCCTTGGATATATCCTCAAAGATTTTACTGATGCTAAAGTATTCCGGAGTTGGGTGGATGGAAAATTCGATAAGGAATTCCTTAACAAGATACGAAAATGACACACCCGCCTGAAGTCGTACGATAGGGCAGGCAGGGTGTTAAGGGTAATGCCCTCTCGAACATCCTAACCTTCGGAGGACATAACGAACATGCGATGCTTTGAATATCAGCGTTTTTTCAACCGACTACAAGTCTGTCTCTTTTTAGGTTTAGCGGTTTCGTTATTTTTCGCGTGTCAATCGAGTCCCGACCCGGACGTTGTAAAACCGGAAAAAGGAGACACTGAAACAGAGAGCGGTATTGAACCGGTCGCACAACAAGCAACGCCCGAGGAGACGTTTGAACAACTCAAGCGTGAAAACCTCGATAACATTTTAGATGACGACTTCAAAACGCTCCGACGGCTCGTCACGTCCAAGACCTATTTAGACTTTCTCAGACGGAACCATCCGTTAGAAGATCGATATCAGACTTATGATGCGTTCTGGAAAATCGCAGCGTCTCATCCATCAAGATACCTACCATTTTTGGAGCAGACGCTTGAGAAGCCTGACGAAGAAGATGCCGCGAATGCACATCTTTTCGCTGTACACTACAGACATGTTCTGACGCGTGGATACCATGGCGAAGATCCTGATACTTTTCAAGACGAATGGGCGAAGTTGATAAAAGGCCCTGGAGTAGATATAGGGCTTAAGCATTTTGTAGACGACGAGCGGAATGCTTTAAAAGGGTTTGAAATCGCTTTCTTTGCCTTGGAAATCGACCTTTACGTCCGAAAAATTGAGCAGGCGGATGCTGCGCTCGCTGGAGAACTCTTTGATAAACACGGCGAGCAGGATGCACTCATTTGGCTCGCGCTCAAGGATCCCGTATTAATCGGATATATCCTCAAAGATTTTACGGACGTTCAAGTGTTCCGAAAATGGATGGCTGGCGAATTTCATCAATAGGTGTCAATTTAGCGGACCATAACAAAATAATTAACGAAATTTTTGTCTTTGGAGGAATCAAAGTGAAGCGTATTTTCGTTTTCGCAAGCATCGCCATTGCGATGCTATACCAACTTGGCTGTTCTCTTGGTGATAGCACCCACTGCCTAAAGGCAGGGGCTTCGGTTTCGTAGACAGTGCGGTTTTCTCATAGAGTAGACCGTCTTACTCCGTCTCCACCAGCGGGCGTTTCCCTGTAGCGTTCTACAGGCATATCGTCAAGTGACGGCTATCCCTGCCCGCAATATGTTGATCGCAGCGTTGATGTCTCGGTCGTGGTGGGAACCGCATTCGGGACATATCCACTGCCTATCAGAAAGAGAAAGATTTTCGTTATAGTATCCACAAGTGCTACACGGTTTTGTTGTAGCAGTCCATTGATCAATCTCTTTCAAAAGACGCTTATGTTTTTGACACTTATATCTCAATATCTCAACGAACTCGTAGAAGGCAAGGTCGGAGACTTTCCGTCCCCAAAGCCGTTTCATACCATCAAGGTTCAATGTCTCAAGGACTATCGTATCAAACTTTTT
>JAAXHI010000519.1 GCA_012270875.1 Candidatus Poribacteria bacterium
GGACAACGCTTGCCCCCTACGTATTACCGCAGCTGCTGGCACGTAGTTAGCTGGGGCTTTCTACTACGGTAACGTCAAGAACGCTGCGTTATCAGCAACGTCCAATTCATCCCGTAACACAGAGGTTTACAACCCGAAGGCCTTCATCCCCCACGCGGCGTCGCATCGTCAGGGTTCCCCCCATTGCGAAATATTCTCGACTGCAGCCTCCCGTAGGAGTTTGGGCAGTGTCTCAGTCCCAATGTGGCTGACCATCCTCTCAGACCAGCTACCCATCGTCGCCTTGGTGAGCCATTACCTCACCAACTAGCTAATAGGACGCGGGCTCATCTCCGAGCGGCAGCCGAAGCCACCTTTCATTCGGCCGACCGAAGTCAACCGAATCGTATTTGGTATTAGCAACCCTTTCGAGTTGTTATCCCCATCTCAGAGGCAAATTACCCACGCGTTACTCACCCTTTCGCCACTTTCCATCGAACCGAAGTCCGACTTCTCGTTCGGCTTGCATGCCTAATCCACGCCGCCAGCGTTCGTCCTGAGCCGGTATCATACTCTCCACAAAAGTATTGAAGTACTCCTTCAAAAAATTGAAGGGCACTCACAAGCTATATAAACAGGCACGTCACGTATATACTATTTAACTTTCAAAGAACAAATTCACCTTCCTTGTCGAAAGGTAATGTTAATTATACACCCTTAAAATTGCTTTGTCAAATAAAATTGTGAAAAAAATGCATAATTTTACATAAAAAACACTCAATTCCCAAAATTTTAGCACTTTTTTTCCGCACACGTCTTTTTTAAGAGCGTTCCTCGCTCGCGCCTTGCCTAATTTTTCCGCAGTTTCACGCGATGCTCACCTACCTGTTCCTCTTCTTCGCGTTCGCTATTTTGTCAGATGGGGTTCTATGGCCAATATGTGATACTTTTTCCAGTCGACTCCGATGCGTCAACATATTTCGCCAGATCGCGCAACGCAATAACCGTACAACCACTATCACGAAGATAATTCATATACATCTCAAACTGCTCAGGTGGGACATTAACCCAGGGATGTTCAACGGCAGGCACCCCATGAAACGTCAAGACGGCGATTTTCCCATCTCTCGCCTGTTCAACCGCCCAGACCAAATCCTCGAACCCATAGTTTGGACCTGGGACACCTGCTGACGGGATAACCAACGGATGATGGACCTCTGGAGCATAAGCCGGACCGCGCCCGCCCTCTGGATGAAATGGAAACTCCGGTCCGATGCCACGCCGCGCGAAACGATACCCTTTTTCTGACAACGCTTCTATCGCTTCCGGTCCGCGACAATCCGCCGGATAGCCAAAGGTCTCAGGAACAGGAATACCGTACGCTTCGCACCGTTCATCGATGTGTATCAAGTCCGCCAGCAATTCTTCTTTCGATTGTGTATTGGCATGCGTGTGATGACGGGTATGGTTCCCTATCTCAAAACCTTCCTCGTGCAATTGACGGATCTCTTCCCATGTGACGTAGTGCGCCTTGTTATTGAGGAAATTCAGCCCTTCAGTGATGAAAAACGTCGCCCCAAAACCGTAACGCTTCAATAGCGGTCCAACATACGTATAATCTGACTTATTACCGTCATCAAAAGTCAGTACAACCAACCCATCGGGGATGGGTTGCAGGGTCTCAGATAATCTATGATTCTCTTTTGGCATTTTAACACCTAATGATTTATCATGCCTCTATCCATCCGCAGGTTTTGACCTACGGCGATGGTAGGCTGGTTCGACATTCATATCAATTGCGTTCCAGTAATACTTCAACGCATCGTCCGTTTCCCAGTCAGAATAGACCTCTTCCCATTTCGCGCAACCGAGATGGACGGTGAGCGCGGCTTCATCAACGGGTTCATTGACCGACTGGTAGCGCGCACTCGTTGCGAGTCGTATACGATCTTCGGTTACGTTGTCACGACCCCGATGAATCGTTAAACTATGAAACATGAGGACATCTCCGCATTTGAAGGGGTTCCATGCCCATTCGGTATTGTCTTCAATCGACTCCCAGGAACGGACACCGCCATCCTCTAACAACCCACGACGGTTTGATCCACGGGCAATCGCCAAGCCACCCAACTCGGCATCACAGTCTCCTAAAGGTGTCCACACCGTCCATGTTTCCTGCGAACCACGAACTGGACTGAAGTCCTGATGCGGCGGCGTGGTATACTGATGTTCTCCGGGAAAGATAACGTGACAGATATGACGCGGATGAATGAAAACAGAATCGCCGAATAGGACTTCCAAAACACGCACAATGTGTTTATGATGCGGAAGCGCGTGAAAAAGTCGGAGTTTCTGGACATCAATATAGAAATGTATATACGCCTCGGATCTGTCCTGTTCACAGACGAAAACACCTTTTCTGCGGATACCGGTGTCCGGATCGGTGTCAGGTGCGAGGAGTTCGTGCTGATCTGCTACCTGTAGTACCTGTCGACGTAACGCAAGCACCGGTTCTGCGGGGAGTAGTCCCGGAAAGAACAAATATCCGTTCTGGTGAGCGTGTTCAAGGAGTTGCGTACGGTCTCTAATCAAGTCTGTGCAGTCCACAAATGGCAATTCGACGTGCATTAGAATTGTCCCTTCTCAAAGTCCCCCTGATAAGGAGGATTTAGGGAGTTTAAAGAACAAAATTTACCACTTTTTGCATCTAAATGTCCTATTATTGTTCCATTTTGAGTCTGCCCCATGTAACAGGCAAAGCATCTTCGGGATTCACTGCGAAACTGTGTCCTACAGTCGTAACCAACACATTGTCATATAGACTATGTTCGCCACCACCAGCTCTGAAACCTATGCCACCCTTGTCATTGGTATCATCTTTCCATGTGCAGGCTAAGCCGAGTTCCTTACCGCGTTCTCCGAGATACAGATCATAACGATCACCTTCGGCAACAATCTTTATCGTATACCATTTGCCAAGTTCAGCGTGGACACCGGATTCGTTGTCCAATTTATCCTCGTCCTTAACGATATAATTACCACCAACTCTCGTGAACCACCAAAATTGGTTACGATTATCCGCCACAATTTGAACCAGCGTGCAATTGTTTGGATCTTCCGCACGCACGACCCAATTCGATGCCCATAGCGGGCTAATCATGTGAAAGTCAACATAGAACTCAAAGTCAGTAAAATCGTCGGCAAGAGTAATCCCCACTTCTCCGCCGTTAACGACGAGTTCCCCATTATCCACGGACCAGGTTCCTGTAGGTACCCATTTCCCTTTGTCAATTGCGTTTTTCTCAAAGTCATCCTCAAACAACACTTCGCCAATACAAACAGACACATCCGCTGAGATAAATATAAGTAAAAAAAGTGTAAAGACGCTGAATCTCAATGCTCTTGATGTCATTATGGCTTTTCCTTTCTGAAAGGATTATGTTTTT
>JAAXHI010000211.1:0-3728 GCA_012270875.1 Candidatus Poribacteria bacterium
TAAAATTGTCCAAACTTTAGTATTAACTTATAACTTATAACTAATTATGAATTTTTTATCCCCCACCTCACTCCTCCTATTCGGGTTGGCTATTCCGATTATCGCGCTGTACATCCTTAGACTGCGGCGGCGACGCGAGCCTGTCTCCACGCTGATGTTCTGGGAGGAACTTTTCAGGGAACGGCAGACGACTTCGCTGTTCCAACGACTGAAACACCTCCTATCCCTCCTGCTTCAACTTCTATTTCTGGCACTCTTAGTGTTTGCTATCGCGCGACCGCAGTTCGCTTTTATAACGAAATCTGCTCGGCAGCTTGTCCTGATTATCGACCAATCGGCGAGTATGAACGCTATTGAAGATGAAGTTGAAGTTGAAGGACTCACGCGGTTAGCGTCTGCGAAAGAAAGTGCTCTGCGAACCGTAGATGGACTCCGTTTCATGGACGAAATGACGGTGATCAGTTCGCATACACGTCCTGTCATTCATATCCCTTTTACCAATCATCAGAAATCGCTGCGAGAGGCGATCGATGCGATTCAACCCACCGACATCAGCACGAACCTTGAACCCGCTTATGACTTAGCACACGCGATTGCGCAAACAAAGCCGAACCCTGAAATTATTATCTTCAGCGATTTTCAGTCCATTTCAGAAGAACTGCTCGCCAAACTGAATAGCAAAACGGAACAGGACGCGAATACTGAAAAATCGGATCCAGAAATTAAACGCCGCCTGATACGGATGGGTGAGGCAAACGATAATGTCGGGATTACACAATTTCGTGTCCGCAAGAGTCTCGTTAACGCCTTTGACTATCAGACGCTGCTGCGCGTCGTCAACGCCTCAGAAACAGAGAAAAGGTTCAATGTTGAACTCTATTTCGACGAAAACCTCTTTGATGTCCGTCCTTACAACCTTGCCCCTGGCGAAAGTAAATCCGAGATTTTCAGTAACTTTGCGTTTGAAGGTGGAAAGTTGAAAGCGGTTTTAGACGTTCAGGACGCACTCGCAACCGACAATACCGCTTATGCCACGCTCCCGAAACGGGATCTTATCCCTGTTCTGCTTGTAACGGTGGAAAACCCGTTTCTCCAAAAAGCACTCGCTGTCGATGAACAGATAAAACTCACGGTCCTTACACCGACTGAATATGAAACTGATGTTCTCCCTGTAGGGGTTAGGTCACCTAACCCCTACGGGCAAGGGAAGCAGCCGTATCAGGTCGTCATTTTCGATCGCTACAGTCCACCCACTCTCGGTGATGGGAATTATATGTTTATTTACCCACCTGCTGCTTCTCCAGAAACCGCTAATCCTGAATTGAAATTCCATATCGGTGGTGCGTTGGAGACACCGATTATTACGGATTGGGAACGGACGCATCCTATTCTACAGCACGTTCATCTCGAAAACGTTCAAATCGGTGCAGCGTATCAAGTCACGCCGCCGCCAACAGCACAGGTACTTGCGCGTTCGTTTGAATCGCCAGTGTTGTTTATTGACGTTACACCGAACCGAAAAATTGTCTTCGCTGCTATCAATATATTGGAATCCGATCTACCGTTACGCATTGCTTTCCCTGTGATTATAGCCAACACCATTCAGTGGTTCCAACAGCGTTCTGAAATTCAGGAGCACCATCTTCGGACAGGGGAGGTCCTAAAACAGCGGATTGAATCGGTAGACGCTACGCTCCCACCAGCGTTGGAGCCGGAAACTGATTCACCTCCAGACCCTCCAAAACTCGCAAAAATCACAGGACCCGGAGATGAGACATGGGAAATCCCTATTGAACGGGATGAGTTGCTCTTTGATCAGACGCAGCGTGCGGGTTTCTATGAACTGAAAATCTCGGAGGCAGTCGATGCTACAGTGGAAGACGCACCCCCACCGACGACATCTGAGCCTGTGGAAGAAAATAGTGGTACGGTATGGTCAGTCAATCTTGCCGACGAGACAGAATCACATATTGGTACGGATCCGGCAGTCGAAGATATGCTTGAAGCGTCTGTAACATCGGGCGGCACTGCGTTATTACGCTACCCGCCGTGGGTCTATTTGGTATTCCTCGCTGTGGGGTTGAGCGTTGTTGAATGGTTCTTATATCAACGTAGGAGAATTGATTAAGGTGGAACAACCTGAGTAGGTAGAAGCAACATGCTGAATTCATCTGGTACAGTACAAACAGATAACAGCAATACACCTATATTTCAACCGATGGGGTTTGGCGAGATTCTGGATACAATTTTCAGTCTCTATCGGAGACATTTTTTGCTATTTCTGGGCATTGTCGCCATCCATTTTTCTGGAGATTTAGTAGAATATGTATTATGGCGTGTCCTCCCTGGTTTCTTTCTAAAATTCTACATAATAAACCTCGTTGGACTCTCTTTTTCACTCGTAAACATGGGTGGAATCATTGTCGCGGCGGCTACAATCTATTTAGGTGAACAGATCACAATCCTCGACGCTTTGAAACAAGCGTTACATAGGGTGTGGCATATATGCGTGTGCCAGTTACTGTGGAGTTTAGCCCTTGAGATACCGCGCGTGGGTGTCATTTATTTTTTAATTTTTGCGATGGAACCTGACCTGAGTTCAATATCAATCCCGTACGTTTTCATCTTTGGGTTAGCTGCTATACCTTTCTTATCGTATCTTGCGATGCCTTGGACGAGCATCATTACACGTTTAATAACTTCTATGATAAGACCTGGATGGATGTGGACTCGGTTCATTCTGTCAATTCTTGCACCCTTCTTAATTTACTTTGCTGTACGGTGGACGTTCGTCACTACATCTGTACTGCTTGAAAAATCTTCCATCCGACGTGCTTTTGGAAAGAGTTGGGAACTTACCCGTGGTAAATGGTGGCACGTCTGGGGAACGCTAATCTCCTTTGGTGTTATAAGTTTCGCGATTCAACGTATACTCCAGATTACAGTCGGGTTCATCCTTATCCTACTAAAAGTAGAGGGTGCAACAGCCGACATGGACACTATTCGAGGGATGGTACTATATGCCGCTGTTGACACCGATACCCTGTTCTACACCATTACGAGATGGAGCAATCAAATCGTTAATGCCCTCGTTTTTCCGATTTGGGTTATCGGTATTACGCTCTTGTACCTTGACGTACAGATACGAAAAGAGGATTCTGGTATTCAGCCTCTTGCTACGATGCCTGTTTAAATTAAGGGTAATTCGTAGAGAGACATGCTATAATTAACGCCCAGTTTGAAAAAATATTAGAAACTGAGTCGGACGCAAATTGGGAAACTAAAGAACAGTATATTCCCTCAAAAAGAGGCGATTTTTAGGAATACAACCCCCTAAATCCCCCTTATCAGGGGGACTTTAATCTGAAAAGAGGAAGTCGCAATCAAGCGCGACTCATAGGAGGAACCGTGCTGTTGGCAAAACGGTATCTGAATTACAGGCTCACTATCAGTGCTATTATCATACTTAGTTTCGCAATAATATTGACAGGTGATACAAAGATTGATGAAAATACGATTCAAGGGATGTGGACGTTTGAAGAAGGCGCGGGTGAAACCGTTACCGATCTTTCTGGGAACGGTAGCGATGGTATCTTCGTTGGCGATGTCAAATGGGCAGAAGGCAAATTCGGGGGTGGTATAGAGTTCAGCGGCGTTGATGCACAAAACCACGTGCGTATCGGGACGAAAGGGGACCCCGATAGTTTGGCAGCCTTGAATTTCAAGGA
>JAAXHI010000211.1:3816-17345 GCA_012270875.1 Candidatus Poribacteria bacterium
GAATTAACCAAGCTTCGTTTCATTATCGTATCAAGAGCGCGCCTGAGAGATTTGAAGCACTCGGAGAACCGATTCCCGAAAAAGAGTGGGTTCACCTTGTGGGTGTATGGGATGGAACGAAAATCTATATTTACGTTAATGGTGAACTCCAGAACAGTGCAGACGCAGTAGGGCAACCTTGGGATTCTTTTGAAGCGGTCTACATCGGGGCGGATGCGGGTTGTAATGCGGGTAAGGGCAGATGTCATTGGGGTGGAATCATTGATGAGATTGTTATCTTTAATGTGCCCCTTTCCGGGGATGAGGTTAAGTCGCTCGGCAATGGGATTGAAGGCGTTTTGGCAGTTGATGCTGCAGGAAAAACCACTACTACTTGGGGTAGACTTAAATCAGCAAAATAGAAGGAGAAGTAACCAGTTACGAGTTCCCAGTTCCCAAAAGAGAGGGATTTTTGCTTGGGTGTTTCTGCGGATTTCCCCATGATTGAATCCTATTCCGCTTTAACTGGCCACTGAAAACTTCAACACTATTGGACTAAAAAGATGGAAATTACACGACCCTTTCTACTGCTACTGCTACTGCTGCTCCCGTTCCTCTACTACGGTTACCGCCGGAGCCTCGTGGACCTGTCGCGAACGCAGCGCGTCTTGAGTCTAATCACGCGAATCATCATAGTCCTTCTGCTAATCTTGAGTGTTGCAGACGTTCAATACCTAAAAACCGATGACAAATTAGCAGTCATGTTTCTGGCAGACATCTCAGATAGTATCTCAGATGATGGATTGACGGAAACAACGGATTATATCAACGCGGCTATGAAATCGCAAGGCGGAAATCAGCAAGCCGGTCTCATCGCATTTACGGACAGGTCAGAAGTCATTCGAGGATTATCAGAAGGTGAAGATGAACCCGATACGGAATTGAAACTTGCTGAAATCAAGAAAACATGGGTAGATACGGATGAGGACGCTGGCGACACAACGGATATTGCACAGGCACTTGAGACGGCATGGGGATTTTTTCCAGCAAATGCGAACAAACGCATTGTCTTAATCACAGATGGCGTTGAAACAGAAGGTGATGCGATTCACACAGCACTCCGCGGAAAAGACTTCGGGATACAAATCGACACGGTGCCGGTATATCCGAGTGATGAACCGGAGGTTATGGTGCAGCGGCTTGATATGCCAGCGCAAGTCAAACAGGGTGCCCCGTTTAATGTGGAAGTTTTGATCCACAGCAACCATGAAGATGTCGCGGAGATCCGTCTCTTCAAGAATAAATTCGAGGTAGCAAAGCAGGAGGCTCGGCTTGAAGCGGGTGAAAATCGGGTGATATTTACGCAGACAGCCATGGAGAGCGGGACGCTTACTTACGATGCGATCTGCCGCACAACGAAAGATACACGCTACGATAACAACCGTGCCCTCGGTATTGTCTCTGTCACTGGCAAACCGAAAGTCCTCCTTATTGACGAAAACGAGTCACAAGCGCGTTACTTGACGAGAGTCCTTGAAGATGCCAAGATCCGCGTAGATGTTCGCAATGGATTGGGGGTTCCAAACGAGCTTGCTGACTTACAAAATTATGAGCTCATCATTTTCAGTGATGTCCCCGCCAATCGGCTTACAGAAAAACAGATGGATCTTGTCCGCACCTATGTCCAAGACCTCGGTGGCGGTTTTATGATGCTGGGTGGCGAGAACAGTTTCGGACTCGGTGGCTACTATAAGACACCGATTGAAGAGATATTGCCTGTCCGCACCGACTCAGAGAAGAAGAAAGAGACACCATCCCTGGCAATCGTGCTGGTCATTGACAAATCGGGAAGTATGGGTGGGATCAAGATTGAGTTAGCGAAAGAGGCTGCACGGGCATCGGTTGAACTGCTCGGACAGCGCGATAAAATTGGGGTCATCGCCTTTGATGGGTCCCCTTTCTGGATCGCAGAGATGCATGATGCCTCTGATAAGCAATACCTCTCGAATCAGATCGGTTCAATTGTTGCGGGGGGTGGTACAAACCTCTATCCCGCCCTCGAACAGGCGTACTTTGCTTTGACAGAGACGACCGCTAAACTCAAGCATGTCATCGTTCTCAGTGACGGGCATTCGACACCTGGCGACTGGTACGGCATTGCGAATTCCATGTATAGCGAAAGTATTACAATCTCAACGGTGGGTATTGGGAGCGGTGCTGACATGAATATGCTGGGGAATCTCGCCAACTGGGGCGGCGGGCGCGAGTATTTCACGCAGGACCCGTATAACGTCCCGCAGATCTTCGCGAAGGAGACTGTCACGGCATCTAAATCCGCGATCATTGACGAGCCTTTTATACCGCAACAGATCAAGCCTACGCAAGTTTTAAGCGGGATTGATTTGGCACTCGCGCCCTTCCTACTCGGTTACGTGGCGACGCAACCGCGCCCTACTGCCGAAACCTTCCTTGTCTCTGACCGAGGAGACCCCCTGCTTGCGAGTTGGCAGTACGGGTTGGGTAAATCTGTCGCCTTTACCTCCGATGCCAAGGCACGATGGGCTTCCGATTGGCTGGAGTGGCCCGGATACGGTAAGTTCTGGACGCAGCTCGTTCGCGACACAATGCGGAAAACGACGCTCAGCAATTTCCAAGCAGGCATCACTAAGGAAAAAGGCACCGCTCGCCTCGCGATTGATGCCCTCGGGGAGACTGGGGAATTCCTGAACGAATTGGAGAGCGACATCTCCCTCATCGGACCCAATCTCAAAAAGCAGCAACTCGCTGTCACACAGAGTGCCCCGGGACATTATGAACTCGATTTCCCGACGAAAGATGTGGGACCTTATTTCGTTAACATCATGCAAAAGCAGGCGGGTGAAATTGTCAACACCCAAGTGACGGGTACTGTGGTTTCCTACCCCGAAGAATATGTTGTTCACAACGCCGATGAATCACTCTTGAACCAACTCTCATCAACATCGGGTGGGAAATTCGGTGTTCCAGTCGAGGAGGCGTTTCGCGCCCCTGAAGCCCCTGTTACACTTCGGATTCATCTCTGGAAACCTTTCTTGATCACAGCACTCTGTCTTTTGCTCATAGATATTGCATTGCGTCGCATCGATCTCATACGTCCCTAACCCGTTGAGGCGCAGCTGAATATGGAAATCGCGCCTCGCCTGTGGGGGCAACGCTCAGTAGATCTATCGGATGGAGTCACATAAGCACTATGAGAATCCCTAATTGCAAAATTGGGGATTGTTTTTTTTTCAGTTTGCCTATATACTACTTAGTGAGGTTTGCATGTGAATTCCTAATCACGATCTGTGAGCCTCATTTTCTGATGAACTCAGTGCGATTGCGCAAGTGCCGGGCTTGTGCAATCCACGTTAAAGCAGTTTTCAGGCGATAACACCAGTTATCGAAGAATAGGAGATTTACCCTTTGATGGAATTAGAGAAAATAATTCAACGCTGCCATGCTCGGAAGGATCAGACGCGGCACCAGCGGAAGACAATCGTCTTGCCTGCAGGGGACACCGAGTATCCTTACCATTTCCGGGTGCATTATGCACATGAGCAATCGGCAATCTTGTATGAATTAGAGCAATCGAATATTTCGTTTATACCGATCGGCAGAGTTCCCTTTGATCGTGCCCCGGCGGATTGGGATCGAAGTGATGCGCTCCATGACCGGATCAAGGATCGGCAAGAGACCCGGAGTTGGCGACCGCGGCAGTGGTTTGCGTCATGGGGGATTGGGATCTATACGGGGGAAACGTCTGGATATGAAGAGGCGCCTTGGCACGACATTGAATTCACATACCAGTCGATTTTGCGGGCACCGAATGCGGTATCGGCGTGTTTAGAGGCGTTGATCCGTGCGGTAGTGAATCCGTTGGTGACATTGACAAAGGATGGTGGCTTGCGGTTTTCGTGTCGAGTTGAAGAATATCTGCACCCGAATACACCTGAGACAAAACAGTATATCTATGAACGTCGTCCGACGCAGCAGGATCCGAAACACCGCGAGGTGTATGTCGAAGTCAAAGGCGATATGGATTACAGTGTCTGGGACGCTCGCTACGAAATATTGATGGGTTCGTTGTTGGAGCCGCCGGTAATTTCAAGCGACGTGCTTTTCGGAGTGCTCGGGTTTTTTAGGAGTGCGCTTCATAAACCGGTGTTCGGGAGAGATGTGCCATCTAAAGCATCGGATATTCAAGAATTTGAGATGGAGAAACGTTACAAGCCACTCCGTGTTGAGGATACAGAAATTTCCGTGCCCGATAAAATGTAGGCTATTCGAGAGGAGCGTTTGAGTCCGTTAGCGATCAAACGTCCAGGACCGGTGCTGAGGCAGCAAGCATACTCGGAGCCTGAACCCTTTGAGATTGCCGATATTCTGGAGACGGACACCCGTGTGATCGGGATTGAGACAGGATTTCGGCATCCGGAGGAAAACCGAGAGATTGAACGTGCGTTTTTGGAAAAAGAGACGTTGTTTCTCGATATGCCGACGGACGAATATGCGGAATCCGCGTTACGGTATTATGAGAACGAAGGGGTTATTGCGCGCGGTTGGAAACCGCGCAATTATCTCGCAGATATGTTGGAAGGTGTTCCTATTGACGAAATACTGAAGCATCCGTTTAAACACGGGAACACCTGTATTGACTCATATCGGTGTAATAGATTGTCCGATATGGGTGGAAACCCGGACGAAATTATCTGTCCGAAGTGCCCTGTCTATGAGGAATGTCAGGATCAAGGGTATCTTTCACAATATGCGTCGATAAAAGATGCTGCTGTGATGGTTTGTGGAACACCGCACCAACTGCTGATGAATCCACAATATGCCGATCCTATGGGCGATGTGCTTGGCGGGATAGAACGGATCTATGTCGTGAATTACATATATGCGTCGGAGTTGTTTGTTGAAAATCGGCTCCACAAACACTTGTTGGAAACATGGATAAAGTATTGGGAGTGTTCGGTATTAGGGGATTTTGCACACGCATTGTTGAATGCGATTAATATCGCCACCCAGGATTTGACGGATAATATCGCGACGCGTGTCAGGTCGGTAATGAAGGCGTTCGAGGGGGCTGAAGCGGCACTTATTGAACAGATGTTTCAGGTGAATGTCGCAGTCGCGAACAGTTCGGCGTGCATTGGGATGTCGGTGAAAGATGCGGTCGCGTTTGACGTGCTGGATATCCGTGATGTCGAAAGCATTGACAATATCCAGCGGACTTCGCTGTATCAGAGTTGGACACCGTGGCATTCATTGAAGGCGTTCTTCGATCACTATCCGCGGGATGCGGATGCCCCGATGCATCTTGAGAAATATCAGTTGCGGTATTGGACCTCACCGATGTTGCACCCAGGGGTGAAGAAATTGGTGATTCTCTCGCCTTCGCTGTGTGAAGAACATCTCAAGCAAACGTTCCCAAACGAGAAAGTAGAGGTCTATAATTTAGGAATGAAAGAGGCACTTACGGGCAATCGCGTGTATCAGTTGCGGAGTGAAGTGCATTCACCCCATTCGCTCCTGAACTACGATCTGGGTTGGGATGCTCTGGGATTATCGAGTATCGGCATTCGGTTTGCGATCGGTGTGCATCGCGAGGTGAAACGTTCACCTGACACGCAACACACCGTGATTGTAGGTGGTGATATGGGCAAGGTTTTAGAGGATATACTGAAGAATGGGAATGTTCAGGCGATGGCTTTTTACAAGTATATCTCAGAAAACACTGAAGTTTTAAGGACTCAGTTTGAAGGGGCGGATGTGATCTGGATGTTCGGCATACCGTATTGGCCGCCATATTTGATCTGGAAACAGGCAAAGATTTTATTCGGCGACGCGGTGGAGCCGTTGGATTATAGCGTGTCGATGAACCCTTATGTTTTTAAAGATAAACGGATCCAACAACTCGCTGAACAGTATTCATTGAACGCTTTGATAGGGATGCTCTCGTATGCAGGATTGCAGGATTCAGGCAAGACGATCGTTTTGAAAACGGCGTTGCGGGTGCCGGGGCTTACAGACGCATCAGAGACAATGTTATTTGATTGGGAAGACTTTGAAATCGCTGGCGGGCTGCACAAACTGCCAGCGACGATTGCGAGACGCGAGGCTTTTGAAGCAGAAACAGCAGATGAGTGAGTTAAATATAGGAGATATAGAAGACACAATGGGATTTCAATTTCAAGATTCAATGGTAAACGAGTATCTCTCGCAAGGTTATCTGATTTTTCGCGGCATTGTGCCACCGTCGTTGCTCACGGATCTGCGTCGCGAAGCGGAGAAAGCACGCGATTTGGCACATAAGCTCAACGGACCGCAAACGCAACGGATTCAGCCGCTCTCCAATTACGGTGATGAATTAGATCTGAAGCCTTTTTACGACTACACTGCGTTACCCGACCTCCGAACCGCTATCGACAAATTGCTCGGTCCTGATTATACCCACGGTCACGTTGACATTATGGGACTTCTCGTTGAACCGCTTGAGCATCCGTGGCACGTCGGTTGGCACCGAGACGGCGTTGTTGAAGTCCCACCCGAAGCGCGTGATGAAACCGTCAATGCGAAGTTAGCAGAAGTCTGGTACGATCTGCGCCACTTTAATCAAGTCAACTGTGCTATCTATGCGGATTCCTGTACGTGGTTCGTCCCCGGTAGTCATCTTCGCCAATGGGACATGCCGGGTGAAGAGCAATCCACAGGCGATCCAAGTCTCAGAAAACCTGCTGAAGGACAGTCTAATGCTGAAGCCGAACGCTACTGCTTAGCGCATTGTAGGCAATTCCCCGGTGCAGTCCAAGTGCATCTGGGACCGGGAGATTTCATGGTGTATCGCAACCTTGCGTGGCATACGGGAAACTACATCACTTACCAACCGCGGGCGACAATCCACGATGTCGTTCGATATGAAGGTGGGAAAGACTGGACTGGCTGGCAGCAAGCGAAATTGGATGCCGTTAAACGGATGAAGGAAAAACAGTCGGAAGTAGTGTAAGTGTGTGGCGTTCTGTTTAATCTGTCGCAGTCTTTAGAAAAATCTCACCATCGAAGTTCGGAACCTCATAACGCGAATGCTGTTTGCCCCTGTCAACGCCTATGACAGGGGCATCAAAAGTAACAGTTCTCGTGGCACTGCTACGGTTATACACGACCCAACCGTTGTCAAATTCACGGATAAATAACCCCGCCACATCTTGGTATTGAATGGCTTTCCCCTGAATTGGTTGTCCAAGATCGGCATCCCAGAAATCGTACCAGTTGTGTAGGTGATCAGGGACGGGTATGGCGTTGTCGTCCCCAAAAAGCACGTATCCGTCCGAATGCGTTAGACCCAGCGCGGTAATCATACGCATCCACTGCAAGTTTTCTGGACTGTTCCGCTCCGCAACCCGTGTGTTTAAGTCTCCCATATAATCCGTTACGACGCGCCAGCCTTCTAAGCAGTTGATGCGTGGTTCCCTCAGATGCTGTTCTGCCCATAGGAGTGTCTTTTCCATCTGCAAAATCTGATTAAGGTTATACCCTTTGTCGTATTCCTGCTTATAACATTCCATGAAGAGACCGTTCACGTGCGGTGCGGACTTTGGAATCTGACGCATATTCGCGTTAACAAGGATTAGGAAATCGTCATCCACTTGTTCCCGTATTTTGCGTAAGATCGCTAACCTCGCCGCTAATTCCGCTTCTGGTGTGAGGATTGTCGCTGACCAGTCATCAACATTAACTGGACTGGTCGCATAATCTTCGTTCCACCAATCAAGCATGATCCCATCAAAGAGACCAGACGCGTTTAATGCGACTGCTTGCTTGACCATCAGATTCTGCATCTCTGGATTCGTGAAGTCTATGAGGTAACTGAGCACTTTATCGTTTTCATCGATTTTTCCATTGCCATTCGTATCCTCACCCCAACCGACGACCGGTTTGCCGTTGTTATCTTTGAGCCAGTACGGAGAATCTGGTGGAAAGTAACCGACCTCCCACCAATTTTCTACATCCGCTTCATTCTGACGAGACACATATTTTGCATCTCTGCATCGGATTTCGACGAGCAGTAAGAGATTCGGATTTAAGGATAGAAGTTGTTGTTTCCTTTGCCGTGCAGTATTGAATTGACTCGGACTCAGCGTTATTGCCAATCCTGCATACGGCTGTTCTTCTGATATATTCCAAGCAATTTTCAGCAGCGGGTAGGGATGGGCAAAAGCGAGATCGTGTTGCGCAAGTCGATGAAGTTCATCGGTATCAGATCTATTTTCAATGCCGTTCCATGCCTGAAAAATTGACGGATAACTTCTCTCAGCCTTCATTTGCGCATCACCTACATGTACGATTATCGTACAGGCTATAAGAAACGGAATCAGCCATTGGATATTAAAAGTTTTCACCGTTTTTGAAGACCTTTCTATCGCGCAAAGTCTGATTTCAGTTTTCCCCATGTCGTTGCTAACTTATCCTGCGGTTTTACCGCCAATACGCCTTCAATGCCTTTGTTCATCAGTTCTTGAATTTCTTGCTGAGAGCGTGCGATATTGGAGATTCGTACTTCGTCCATCCGTCCTTCTAAAAACGGTCCGGCACCGCGTCCGAGCCATAAGACATCGTCATTTGGGGTGATATTACCGCCGATTTTGCCATCGCCGTCTAAGACACCGTCAATATAAATCTTACCTTCACCAGATTTTCCGTCGTAGGTGCCAGCGATATGCACCCATTTTTTCAACGGCACGTCTGTTTTACCGGCAACAACTGCGGCACCCCATGCCTTCTCATCGGTAGTCATCCGGATCAAAACCTTCTTGTCGCTCCGGGGACCGACTTTGTATGTTGTCTCTTTCGTGGCACCGGTACCACCAGCAGTTGACCACGCCTCAAGGTACATCCACATTTCGACGGTAAGCCCTTCAGTTAAATCTAAACTCTCGCTATCGGGGATTTCTACAAAATCTCTGGGTCCATTTCCAGCAAAGACGAGTCCACCCCCCGGATTGCCTTCCCCCCATTTCGGTCCCATGAGATCACCATCATTTCCGTTACCAGAAAGGTCTTTAACGGTCTTCCCTGCCCCCGATTCAAAGGTATAGAGGAGGACGGTGTGTTCATCTTGTGCGATGCTGAGTAAATTCTCACCGGATATTAACAGAGTCACCAGTATTGCGCAACACGTCATACTTATAACGCTTTTCATAATAAAATTTCTCCTTATTTTAATCCTTTGGGAGCCAATTCCCCAATAGAACTTTCCAGTATATCGGGTGCTTCAGTGGGGATATGCTTAGCCGTTGGTGGGAGCGGCGTATGAAAAAAGTAGTCAGGTTTCGGACTTCAGCAAGGGGTTGATAAGGCATTTGAATATCCTCGATAACGTGAGTTCCATAAAAATATGGTAGAAAGAGAGAACCTTTGGTATAATGAGATAACCTAAACCCTTACACAAAGAGTTTTCTGCGGATATTGTATCACTATTCTGCGAATTTGAGGACTTTTTCTTGCGTTTGAAAATATACCAATAAAATCTTTAGCGTAAGTTCCCGATATTCAAATTTTGGACCCTATGGAATAAGGACTTGACATGCAGTACACATCACAGCAAGAAGATTGGTTGGTTCAGCCGTTTTGTCAGGCTGCTTCAGTAGAAGAAACGGACGACCGACTTATCCTTGATAACGGACTCATTCGGCGGACATTCGTCACCTCACCTAATTTCGCAACAGTTGATTATACGAATCGAATTGCCGGTAGCAGTCTGCTTCGTGGTATTAAGCCAGAGGCAGTGCTTACGATTAACGGACACCCATTTGAGGTGGGCGGCTTGAAAGGACAGCCTGACTATGCCTATCTGGATTCGGATTGGGTTTCGGACTTGAGCAGTGACGAGAACGCATTTCAGTTTTGCGAGTATCGAGTCGGTGAACCAGAACCTCCTTATCCGTGGGTCCGCAGACGTTCTACGACACCATCAGTATATCCACCAGCAGGTGTGACACTGGCGGTTGTGTTCACATCGCCGCCGTCGGTTGATGCCCTTGAGGTTTGTGTGCATTATGAACTCTACCAAGGTATTCCAGTACTGTCCAAGTGGATTACGATTTGCAATGAGGGTCAAGAACCGGTTCAACTGGATGCCTTAAGCTGTGAACTTTTGGCGGTCAACGAGCAGGAGAAGCATCGGTTACATGTCGAGAGTGATTACGCTTTCAGTAGAATGGAAACGACAGCGTGGGGTCCAGATGCGGATTACCTGACACAGGTTGATTATCGCTATCAGATGCCCCTGTTGATGACGAGTCACTATCCACTCGGTCCGGGGGTGCGTCTTCAACCCGGAGAGACTTTCAAGAGTTTTCGCACCTTCGAGATTTTGCATGAGAGTGATGATCGTGAACGCAAAGGACTCGCACGGCGCAAAATGTATCGGACAGTCGCGCCACAGGTTACGGAGAATCCAATTCTGATGCATGTTCGGAGTGCCGAGCCGGACGCAGTGCGTTTGGCGATTGATCAGTGCGCTGAAGTCGGATTTGAAATGGTGATTATGACCTTTGGGAGTGGATTCAATATTGAGAGCGAAGACCCCGAATACATCGCCACAATGAAGGAACTGGCGGATTATGCGCATCGCAAAGGTATTCAACTCGGCGGTTATACGCTGATGTGTGCTTCGCGAGGCGTGGGTGAAGAATTTAACTGTATTGATCCGGACACCGGTCAACCCGGAAGTCGATTCGGACAGAGTGCTTGTCTGGCGAGCAGCTGGGCAGATGGCTATTTTGAGCGGGTGCTGAATTTCATGGATGCAACTGGAATGGATATCATAGAGACGGATGGTCCTTATCACGGCGATGTCTGTGCTGCAACGACACACGCACACCACAACGGCTTGGAGGATTCGCAGTTGCGTCAGTGGGAAGCGTGCGTTTATTTTTACCACGAATGCCGGAAACGCGGTATCTATATTAATTCGCCAGATCAGTATTACCTCAACGGTTCAAACAAATGCGGTATGGGGTATCGCGAAACAAATTTCAGTTTACCTCGCGAGCGACAAATTCTAATTGCTCGGCAGAATATCTACGATGGAACATATGAAAAGACACCGAGTATGGGTTGGATGTTCGTTCCGTTAGTGGAATATCACGGTGGCGGACAAGCCGCAACCTTTGAGCCGCTTTGTGAGCATCTTGATGACTATGAATCACATCTGGCGCAGAACTTCGGCAGTGGTGTGATTGCATGCTATCGTGGGCCTCGGCTTTTTGATACTGAACAGACGAAAGCCATCGTTAAGAAATGGGTTGACTTCTTCAAAAAATATCGTGAAATATTAGAGTCTGACCTGATTCACGTGCGCCGTCCAGATGGTCGTTCCATTGATTGTGTGTTGCACGTGAACGCGCAAATCAGCCCGTGTGGACTCGCGATGCTCTATAATCCTACTGGGATAGCGCAACAGACCACTTTGAAATTATCGCTCTATTATACTGGATTGTCTGAAATTGCCAATATTCGTGAAAAAGAAGGTAAACCAAAAGCGTACGAAATTGACCGTAATTATAATGTTGAGATTCCAATTGAGATGGAAGCAAAGAGTGTTAGTTATTTGGTTATCGAATCCGAAACATAAGTCTGCTCTCACTTTTCAACTGGAGGTAAAAAATGAGAGGAATCCGATTCAGAAAAGCAATTTGGGTGTACGGAACACTGGTCTGCCTCAGTCTCATGCTCCCAAATCTCAGTTCTGCTATTGATCCAGACGCTGCATTGGGAATATGGTTCTTTGATGAAGGTAAAGGCGGAACGGCAAAAGATGCTTCTGAAAATGGCAATGACGGAGAGATTGTTGATGCCCAATGGGTTGCTGGCGAGTTCGGCGAGGCACTAAAGTTCGAGGGTGGTGCGCATGTGGCTGTCGGCGATTTTGCGGACTATGAGGATGAAGTGTCAATCGTGGCTTTGATTAAAACGCCTGCTGCCCCCGCATGGTCTGACATTATCGTAGGTCCCTGCGGCGACGTTATCTTGACATTAAAGGACCATAAGTTAAATTTCGCTGGACAGTGCGCGCAACCGATACCACATAATACGTGGTCTAAAACTTTGTTGAACGATGATAAATGGCATTACATTGCGGGGACTTACGACGGTAAAGAAGTGCACGTCTATGTCGATGGTGAGTTAGAAGCATCTAATGCTGCCGCGGGTCCATTTAAAACGGGGCCTAAATTTATCGGTTCAAGAGACGACAAGCAGGAGGCTTACACGGGTCTCATTGATGAGATCGCATTTTTCAATGTCGCGCTCTCAGAAAATGATGTGAAAGCGATTGCAGAGGGTGGGTTATCTGTCGCACTCGGTTTTGCATCGGTTTCTCCGCAAGCGAAGCTTGCCACAACTTGGGCACAGTTGAAATCGGAATGATGATTTACTTCGTTGTTATATCCGAGTTCTATTTCGGTCTGTAATAGCGCAACGCCAAATGTGCGGATGGCATTGAGTCGAATTATCCTATCCACTTGAAACCCAACGTTTCATCGTCCCTAAACGGTGAAAGTGTTGGGTTTCCGCATGAAAACCTACCGAAAAGCAGCCCCTTTGATTTGTGAATAAATTTTATAGTAAAACCTGTAATTAATCTCTCACTGCGAGGCAACTCTCAAACAGTCTGAATACCTATAACAGGTATTCAGACTGGCACAAACTGGAAGTTTATGCTACAAAGATGTCAACTTATTTATGGGCTTCACTATAAAGCTTCATGAGAGCTGCCCTACGGAAGAAGTCCTGTCACGCGAAAGTCCCTATTTTTTCTGAACAAATTCAGTTTTTGTTTGCCTAATCTAACAGAAGACATATACCAAAAATTTTCGACCATTGATGAGGAAACTGATGAAACAGAAACACTTTATCTTAGCACTTTTCGCTTGCATCCTGATGTTTTCGACGATAACTGTCTTAACGGTTTGGGCACAGAATGAACTTTCAGCGGATGAAAAGCGGTTTGACCTTGATCGGAATAGTGAACTCAGCAGTGCTGAACAGCAACTCATGTTTAGAGTGATGCGGCTTGAAGCTGCAAGGGGGAACAAGCTCAGCGCACAAGAGATACGTGAGATGCAGAGCGGAGAACGAGAGCGATCTCGCGGCAGAGGCGGATTCGGTAGAGGACGCGGTTCGAGGGAACCCACGGGACCACGCTTGGATCCAGAGCAGGTTGAATTCAGGGATGGCGCAGCCACGATTCCTGATCGTGAAACTTTTAAGAGATTGTCATATCAAGGCACGGATGTCCGCATTGACACGCAATTGACCGGCATCGAATTTGTAAAATTTCAGATTGAGAGGACACATACGCAAAATCCACAACTTTATTTCATGAATACGGAGACGCATCGCTCTCACGGTAGTTTCATGCGGGCTGCGGGTTTAGGACGCGGGCAAGGTCAGATGCGAGGTGTGCTGAGTTATCGCCCACTTTTCATGGCACCGAATGGCGAACCGGGGGTCTATACTTTCGAGTT
>JAAXHI010000064.1 GCA_012270875.1 Candidatus Poribacteria bacterium
GACACACCCTGCACTGTAACGGACGAGGTAATGAGTGGAGCGCATCCCCACCCAGGAGTGAATAAATTAAGGTGGGGTGGGGGCCCCAACCGGCCTGCTACGCAGAGGTAAAAGTAGCAGGTGTGCACCCAAAATACATCCCAAATACTGCCTGCATATTATACTATACAATTATGGAAGACTAGGAGTGACACGTTGTAGTAGCGGGTTACATATCCTTTGTCCTGAGGTGTCTGTGGCAGCCAACAGACCAGGAACCTTCTGGAGAACAGAAGGCGGAGTTCTATTATAGAAAGTGTAGCAGTTGCTGGACCACCTTCCTAGTGTTTGGATAAGCCAAGGAGGCAGACCGGCTTCAGCTGCTGATGTGGCGGCGCCGATCCTGAAACTGTGGGATGCATAGAGCTCTGAAGAAATACCAAGCCGTTGAAGGAGGGTGCGGATGATAGTGGTGACTTTAGCCCTGGTGAGATAATTGCCAGATTGGAAGACGTACAGTGGAGATGTACCGCTGGTTAGACGCAGAGCCAGGTACTTCCTCAGGGCTCGCACAGCGCAGACAGAACGATGAGATGGGGCAATCAATAGCGAGCAACCCTGCCGGTATGGATCCGTCTTGGATGCCTTCAGATGTAAAGTAAGACAGCCTGTCGACGTAAAGGAGACATCGGTGGTGGACAGATGCACTAGGGGATTGAACTGAGATGCTGAAGGTGATGTGAATTCACTGGACCGCAGAAAGCCATAGAAGGCTAAGGTAAAAGCAGACCACAACATCAACTTGTCTGTCGGTAAGTAGTCAGGAGCACGAGCTAGCTCCTCTTTAATCTGCCGAAGAAGGGTCATAGTGATAGGGAGGCGCTGACGAGATGTGAGGCCCAAGGTGCACTTGATTCCAAGCAGGAGGAGATGAAGGAGGGGTGCTGCCAAGAAGGGATCTGGTAGGCTGTTTTCAGTGTGGGCAAAACGGATTCCTGCCATGTATAACTTTATGGTCTTGAAGCTGACTTGATCAGCAAGGTAGGCTGCGAAGAAGCGTAATGTAGTCTCTGTGGCTGGAAAACTTGGCCACCCCTTGGATGCACAGAAGTTAGAGTATCGACGAATGCCTGCCTGGTAGGAGCGGCAGGTTGAATCCGCTATTGCCTAGGACTGGAGAAAAGTTAGGCGGGCTGCCAAAGGGTCGCGGCCGACTGAGGGACAGGAGTTGGTTCCAAATCTGCTGCTGGTGCGAGAAGATGGAACCGGGACATCTGCAAAGGGGATAAGGAATCAGCGATAACATTACTCGTGCCGACAATATGAGTGACATGGACTGTAAAGTGATTGGTGGCAGCAGTAAAGAAAATGGAGTGGACAAGGTGCATAATAAGCGGGTCTCGGGAAGAGCCTGAGGCCCGAATGTCCACTACCGCTTGATTATCGCAATGAAAGAGGAGCTTCTTTCCGGTCCACTGATGACCCCAAAGTAGACACGCCAGAGCAATGTGGTAAAGTTCTTTCCACTGAATCGATCGGTTCTGGGGTACAGGAGGCCAGGGGTTGGCAATCCAGTGACCCATGTAAAAGTTGCCATAGCCAAGGCTTCTGGAGGCGTCTGTGAAGAGTTCCATATCTGGGGATCTCGTCCAGTTGGGGTCGGGTATGATGGTACGGCCGTTCCAAGAGGGGAGAAAACGAAGCCACCAAAAGACGTTGCGGCGGGCTTCGTGGTTCATGGTGACGTGGTGATGTGGAAGGCGTGCCTGGGTTGAGAGGTCAATAAGTCGACGGAGGAAAATGCGGCCCGCGGGGATGATCCGACACGCAAAATTCAGCTTGCCAATCAAGGAGAGAAGTTCTCTTTTGCGACATTTTTTACAGGAGGACCAAGAGCGGAGCTCGGAAAACAGCTCATGAAGTTTATCATCAGGTAGAGAGGTTTCCATGCAAGTAGTGTCGATCAGAATACCCAGAAAAACCAACTGAGTAGTGGGTCCTTCAAGCTTGTTGGGAGCCAGGGGTATGCCCACCTGAGAGGCCACTTGGGTAATGGTGTGAACATTACGGGCACAGACCAGAGAGTTGGCAGGGCCGACGGTAAAATAGTCATCCAGGTAATGCATGAGGTCCTGGATGTGATAGTTGGTCTTCAATGGCCACTCAAAGGCGTCGGCCAAACGGTTGAAGAGATAGGGAGAAGATCGCATACCAAAGGGAAGGCAGAGATCAATGTAGTATTGGCCCTGCCAGTGAATGCCGAGTAGTTCGTGGTCCTCCAAGCGTACTGGGCAAAGCCGGGAAGCGTGTTTTATGTCTAGTTTAGCCATGAGGGCATCCTTCCCGTAACGTGCAACTAGAGATAGAGCTTGATCGAAGGTAGCATAGTGCAATGAGAATTCGTCCTTGGAAATGTAATCATTTATTGAGGACCCATGGGGGGAGGAGAGGTCCATGATGATGCGCCAGGTGCCGTCTTTCTTAGGCACTACCCCGAGAGGGGAGCATTGGAGGTTTGGGATAGGTGGTGTTTGAAACGGCCCGGCCGTATGACCATTAAATACCTCCTTAGCCAGGGCAGCTGAAACGGCGTCAGGATGCAGGAGGGCTGAGGTTAAGTTTGGTGGTATGCGAGCAAAGCGAGGCCCGGTATACCCAACATGACAGCCCCACTGGAGGTCGTAGAGAGGGCTTGTGACAAACTGTTGGTCGGGATGGTGCTTGAGTTCAGTAGAGAGGTTGGCAATGTTGACAGGTGTAGAAGGGGGGGTTAAAATGGGAGGGGTGGAGTTACAATTGGGGTACTTTAGGGCACCGAGAGCCAGGGTGGTTTCCACCGCAGTCTGGTTTGTTGCAGATATGCTTGAAGTGGCAGTTGGGGCGGCGGCAGGCCCGACGGTTGAAGTCGCGACAGATGGCTGCTTGCTGGGGTTGCTAGTTGCGGGATGGAAGGGGAGTATTGGAGGCCTCGCCAAAGGTGTCGGGTGAGGGAGTGGTTGTGGAAGATGAGAAGGGACGAAAAGGCTGGACAGGCTTCCATCGAGTGGGACAACCCAAGGTGCGATGACCATAGGTGTGGCAATGGACGCAGTAGGGCAGGGTCTCTTCCTTCAGAATATCATTATAGAGCTGCTCATTCACTTTACACCATGACATAGCGACATGTGAAGCAGCCATATAGCGAAAGGCTGTGTCGTACATAAGCCAGGCTGATGCTTTAAACTTCCTGCTAAACTTGCAAATCTGGGCCTGGTATGCGAGGAGGTCTGGGGCGAGAGATGGGTAGATTGATATGATGGAGCGCAGGAAGACATTCCAGGCTTCGAGCCAGGAGGAAAGGCCATCGATGCGGCGTTTCTTGCGCTGGGATGTACAAAGGCAAGGGTAGTGGCGTCCTGGGGGTCAACAGTCAGGGTGAAGTTGTTCTAGGGGGAGGTGAAGGAAGGGTGTGGGTACATGTTATCTGAGAGAAGTTCATTGAAGTCAATGTACTCACGTTTGGATATCTTCGAGCGGAGTTTCTCCGGGAGCGGTGGCAGAGTAAGATCGTGTTCATAGGCTTGGTTGGTAACAATTTGTTGAGCGAGACCCTGGGAAGCCTGTGGAAGACTGGGCGCTAACTGGCGTAGAGAAAGGCCGCCATCTTGGATGACATTATGAAGGTTTACACCGTTTCAGGTTCTGTTCCGTTGTGGTGGTCGCCGCGATGTTCAGAGGGCTAGCCGGGGACAGAAGAGGTACGTCTGCTAGTAAACCAGGAGCTTCACCGGGGCCAGAACGTTGGGAGCCAACTGTTTCAGCGATTAACTCGCGAAGCTGGCTAAGTTGGTCTAGCGAGAATTGAGAGCCCGGAGTTGAGGAAGGTTGTTGGCGACCATTAGAACGAGAAGGGCGTTCAAGATCCTCGGAAACGCCAGGATTTTCGGTTGAGGCTGGCAAGTGAGGAGCGATGGCCTGAGGTGCGTGATTGTTTGCATGTTCGTATTCAAAGATGCGTTGGGCCAAGCGAGACCTCGTACCCGTGGTCACGAGATTTCGTGCCAAAGCTAAAAGAATCAACGAATTCCTTGGCAGAGCGTTGAGTTGGGCTAGCGTGAGTGATTTCGGATCCATAGTGACGACTCGATTGCGGCGATTCGCTGGACGAGGAGGCATAATCGAGGAAAAATCAGAAACTAATGCGTAGTAAACTACTATTGGAAAAAAAAACGCGTGCACGCAAAGTGAACAAAACAAAGGAGCACACAGCTAGCATTGATGGATGTAAGTATAACATAGTATTGATTACAACTACTAACAATGAAAACTTGTTATCACCGAAGTTTGTAGAAACAACTGAAGGTCAGTTATTGATGTAATCTAAGATAAACAAGGAGC
>JAAXHI010000517.1 GCA_012270875.1 Candidatus Poribacteria bacterium
ACGCAGTAGGTGTTTCTGGTATTGTTAGCATCGGAATCGGCCAAATTGGCTTTCAATCCTTGATACCCACCTGCAGGATCAGTCAGGCGTACTTTGACTTGAAAACGGAGTTCGTTGAGATCATAATAATCTTCGGAGGCCGGGATGGAAAACGTGATAGGCTGTATTCCCGTCAAGGCAGGTTGAAACGTCACGTCCCTGGAAGCTTCGTAGCGGTAATCCACATTCGGGACATCAAACAAATTGAGCGACATGTTTTTTTCGGTCAGCCCCGAGTGTACAATGAAAGTGAAGACGTTCAACGACGTTTCCTTTTTATAGCGTTCCGAGCCAGCCAATTGGGGTCTACCTGGTAGTCATAGGGGGTCATCCAGGGATAACGCATACGCATTCGCGTGGACTTGCCAAAGATAGTTCCTCCTTTCATACGTTGTTTCAGCCAGCGTTCTAACATCATGTCATTCTCTTGGGACGTAGATGGGAATCGCAAGGGATTTTGCATTCGCATGCGGGTAGACTTGCCAAAAATCGTCCCTCCTTTCATCTTGCGACGTTCCTTCAAGTGTTTCAGCATCCATCGCTCTAGTGTTGGGGATGATGAGTACATGAAGGGATAGCGCGCAGTGGTAGATTTACCAAAGATAGTCCCTCCCGTTTGATACGGTGAAATGAACCGCCCTCGGGGGCGCTGAAGTCGAATGCGATTTTGCGTTTTGCGAAATCCTCCAATGCGTACCATGGTTCACAATCCAAAAATATCCCGTACGCGTTGAGTCGTTCTTTTATAGGTATTTTTAGCGGTTCGCTTGGTTTTGTTTTTTCCCACAGTCCAGGCCAGGGCAGGAGCTTTGCGTTTCAAACCGCGTTTAATTTCCTCTCCACGATTCGACAAGGTGTCGGCCAAACTCATTCCTTGTTGGATATCTTGGAGTCCCGCTTGGGCTTGCTGCACGATGAGAGGACCGGCTAGTTTGATTAAGTCTTCGGCCAGCCCTTTTCCCTCTTGGGTTGTCACCACGGGTGTGTGGTAGCGAGTTAAACTCCCGCCTCGCATCTCTGTTCTGTTTTTGTATGGTCTTCTCTCAGATGTGCGTGGTGGTTTTTATAGCTGTTTGAGACCTATCGTCACAATGGTTTTGCCAGGAGGTAGAACAGCCAGAGTTCCATCGGTGTTGGCAATTTCCACTTCTATGATGTCCAATTGGTTGCCTCGCACTTTGATCCATTGATGATGCAGAGGTTCTGCCGTACTTTCGCCATCACCAGTTCGCATTATCTGCACTTCTCGCAGCAAGGGAAACTTACCACTACCCATTACGGTGGATTCCACAATGTCCGAGTACACCATCATGGTACGCCGAGTGGTGCCGATGATCTTTTCAAACGAGGCATCGAGGTTGTTCAACTGCCATTGCACCATCAAGGACAATTGCAAAAACT
>JAAXHI010000401.1:0-1522 GCA_012270875.1 Candidatus Poribacteria bacterium
CTCAATATCGGTGAGTTCTAATAAACCGCTTCGCCACGCGGCAATTCTTTCAGCTTTAACGCTTTCTTCCTTTGCTTGCAACGCTTTTTCTGCCTGAATCTGCTGCGCCATCGTGAGGATATCTGGGTCGTCAGTTAGCCACTTATGTCGCTCAGCAGTGTAATCGTAGTCACGTGGTTTGCATTTCTGCAGAAACTGTGCAGCATACGTCGTACCCATTTGCTCTGTAAGTTTTTTAGTCCCAAGTTCATAAATCTCAAGATCTGTCATCGCTAAGATGTCCATTCTCTGTCTCCTGTAACCATGTATAAGGATTCTCAACATGGATGCGAAGCCGATTCTGATAACGTTTTGCTCTTCTAAGCAGCCTATCATCGGTTGTAAGAAAGACATTCACTTCGCCACTTTCAGCAGAGGCAAGATGTAAAGCATCCCGCTCCTTAAATCCCAACGCTTCAAGTTGGATACCTCTTGATATTTCGCCTGTTCCAATGTGAACAGTTTGGTGTGCAAAAGTTAACCAAGTTTTAATTTGCGTGCGATTTTCTAAATCCGGATTCCGGTTGACTTCATTGAATAAAACGTCGCTAGCAATCCAATACCAATGTCCACTGAAGCAATAAGTGAGGATATGATTGACAGCCTCAGTTTCTTGACGAACCCGCGCTTGGGTTCGTGGATCAAAAAGCCGACTCAGACAGCATGTATCAAGATAAATTTTCAAGGGTTGCAAATTGCTCTGCACACGTATATCCAGACTTCGATCGGTAATTTTCTATCGTAGGCTAATGGAATAAAAAGCAGGCTGCTTTATTGAATTAGCATATCACAACAAAAGATCAGATGTCAAGGAAAACCAACTATTGGACAGGGTGATTTAGTTTTAGATAAATTATCGGATTCTCTAAATGTTTGATTTTTCTTTTTTAGTCCCGGTGCGGTTCCAAACCGCACCTACGGGTCCTGGGGTTCCAAAATTGTCCGAAAAAACTGAGAACTAAATCGCTCTGACTATGGGACCAGGGCGATTCAATTTTAAGAAATTATTGGATTGGATGTCTTTTTTTCGAGGATCCGGTGCGAAATGCTGCGACAGGCTGCGATAGGCTGCGAATTTTTNNTTAATGCCTGCGAAAAGGACAACCCCAAAAACGGACAATTGAATGACCCTGACTATGGGACCAGGCTATTTTGTTTTAAGTGCCTTCGCTATTTTGCTGAGAAGATCGCGAGCGACAAGAAATCCGCAGAAACACCCTATCAAAGACCTCAAGCAAAACACTCGCTCCTATAGGAGGGGGTTGGGATTCGGAGATATCTGCTATAGGACAACCAAATGCCCCTCAAAAGGGAACACTTATAGTAAAACGTATAATTATAGTAAATTCCATAATTAACTTTACAATGGCGGGGTTACAAACCCCGCCTGCAGTGGGGGATAGTGAGATATTTCCTGTCAGAGTGTAAATATATTTTCGGGATTTACTATAATTGGTCACTCTCAAACAGTCTGAATCCCTAT
>JAAXHI010000401.1:1565-27917 GCA_012270875.1 Candidatus Poribacteria bacterium
AGGCATTCAGACTGGCACAAACTGGAAGTTTATGGTACAAAGATGTCCACTTATTTATGGGTTTCACTATAATACCGTAAACTTTACCACCGATGCCAGACTATTATTTTTCCAAGTATACAAAAATCAAAATGTGATATACTGCAACCAATCGCAATCCAAGCATCAGGAGGAAAAAATTATGTTTCCAACGATTGAAGCGCAGACACGACTCCAGACACCACCGACGTGGGCAGTCCTTGAACGTGAACTGATTGACAAAATCAATGACGCGGCTCCGCAGGTTTTAGAGAAATATACGCGTCCAGATGGAACGTTGTATTGGCCAACACATCCAGATTTTCAAAGCTTTGATGGATTAGATGATGCTTATGAGAGTTTCCATAACTGGCCTCTGTTCTATATGCTTGGTGGAGATGCGCAGTTCTTGGTAGATGCGCAAACCGAATTTGAGGTCATCACGAAGGATATGGCGGGATTCGGCTCAGGACACGACTATCCGATGGTCTTTAAAGAGTATCAACCGGGATATGACTGGTTTCACCAAAGCGAAGGGAACTATCTGTTTTATATGCTGTGCATGGCGGATCCGGCACATACCGAGAATGTTGAACGCGCGATACGGTTCGCAGGGTTCTTTTTGAACGAAGATCCAGATGCACAGAATTACGACCCGGAACACAAGATCATCAAGTGTGTGATGAACGGCAGTAAAGGACCGGCATTTTGGATTCTTGAAAGAGAATCTTTTTATCCTTCAATGGGTTACAATTTGCCGTTTATTGATGTGCCGGGCTGCACAAGTCGTGATGTGATGCTGGAAAGCGAAGAGTTGCGAGATCTGATGGGACGGGCAGTTTTTGAACGGCAAGGAAAAGGAGATGCCGTCGGTAATCTTGCTGCAACGACGCTTGCTACGAATGCGTATATGTTCACAGGTGAAGAAAAATATAAGGCGTGGGTTCAGGAATATGTTGATGCATGGATCGCGCGCACGGAGGAAAATGGCGGAATTGTACCGGATAATGTTGGGCTTTCGGGTATCATCGGAGAACATATAGACGGTAAGTGGTACGGTTCTCGTTATGGTTGGAGTTGGCCCCATGGGTGGCACAGTGTCGGTCAGGCGATTAGTGTCGCTGCACAGAATGCTGCACTCCTTCACAGAGATTTAACTTATATGGACTTCCCGCGTTCTCAGATTGATGTGCTCATACAGCAGGGTATAGAACACAACGACCAACTCTATGTGCCGCAGAAATATGGTGATCCCGGAATTGCAAACTATGCGCCTGGTCCGTGGATGCAGTATCCGATAACAGAGGAGGATGGCACGGTTCTGCAGATCGATGGCTGGTTTGAATTCATGCCGATGCATCCGTCTGATGTGGCGCATCTATGGGCAATGTCAATGGATGATGCTGACCAAGTCCGCGCGAAACAGATTGCGAAAAAGACGGGGTCGAAATTTGATATTAACGCATGGCATCACACCAAGGATAGCGGTGGACGTGATGGCGGGTGGCTCGCGTATATGCGAGGCGATTATCCTGAATATCCAGAATCAATCCTCAATCATAACCTATCGCAAGTTGAACAACGGCTCAACTACATGGAAAATGATGATGAGGATCCAGCGGGATACGGAGACGCTTATTTCCAGAGACGTAACCCCGTTACATGTGAAGGACTCGTTCAGCTTACGTGTGGCGGTCCTTTACCGCACTATAATGGCGGATTGTTTGTGACGCGGGTGCGGCATTTCGATCCACAGCAGCAACGACCGGGGCTGCCGCCGGATGTCGGTGCGTTGGTTACGAAAATAACTGCGGATACGACGGAACTGCAACTTGTCAACCTTAGCACGACGGCATCGCGAGAAGTCATTGTACAAGCGGGTGCGATGGGTGAACATAACTTCACTTCAGCACGTGTTAGCACCGGTCAGGAGGGACAAACGGTTCCGGTCAACGGCGTGTATCTCCGCGTCCAGCTACCGCCGAACACAGAGATTGATTTAGAATTAGGGATGGAGCGTTTTGTGAATGCCCCGTCATATAGGCAGCCGTGGTAAGAAGATATTTCGTTCTAATCTTGTGGTTCTGCTTTGCTCTCCTGTTCAGTATGTGTGGCATCAGCATTATCTTCCCATAGAGACTGCTGAAACAGGTTGATATGCTTATTACTGCTGCTTTGTTTGAAATGATACATAATAAAGGTCGCTAACCCGTAGGCATCAAGTCTATCTGCCAGGATTTTAAGAGCGAGTTCATAGATTTCGATACCAGTGAGTTCTAATCTACCGTCGCGCCATGCCTTGATTCTCTCGTTTTTGATGCGTTCTTCTTTTTCTTGTGCTGTGCTTGCTTGCTGAATCTGCTTCACCATCGTAGGGATATCTGGGGTATTATCTTGCAATTTGTGTCTCTCAGCGGTGTAATCGTACTCGCGCGGCTTACACTGTTTGAGAAACTGCTCTGTATATAATGGTCCAATCTGCTCGGTAAGTTCTTTAATTCCAAGTTTATAAACCTCACTATCTGTCATCTCTAAAACGTTCATTTTAACTCACCTCGTGTAACCATGTAATCGGATTTTCAACCCGGATGTAAAGTCGCGTATGATAGCGTTGTGCCCTTCTGAGTAATCTGTCATCGGTTGTAAGAAAGAGATCTGCCTCACCACTTTCAGCACAAGCAATATGCAAAGCATCCAATTTCTGGATGCCCAATGTCTCAAGTTGTAAACCTCTTGATACTTCACTTTCTCCAATCCGAATCGTCTGGTGTGCAAGAGTTAACCAAGTTCTAATTTGAGAGCGTTCTTCCAAATCTGGAGTTCGGTTAACTTCATTCAATAAAGCATCGCTGGCAATCCAGTACCAATCCCTTCTGGAAAAGTAAGCGAGGATCCGTCTAATAGTTTCGGCTTCTTGAATAATCCGATCCTGGGTTGGTGGATCAAAAAGTCGGCTCAAACAACATGTATCAAGATAAATTTTCCAGAACTGCAAATCGGTCTTCACACGAATATCAAGACTCCGCTGAATAATATTCTATTTCACGTTGAATGTAATATAAGGTAGTCCCCTCTACTGAATTAGCGTACCACAACAAGGTAGCGGATATCAAGGAAAAGATTAGCCTCAAGTTCAATCACGTCTGCTCAATCCATTTCTTATACAGGCAAAGTCGTAAACCGTGCCAATGAAAAGCGGCGTTATGCCCAGCGTTCAACGACGACTTTCTTCTGCGTGAAGAAATCTACGGCATCCCAGCTCTGACCGTGGAGGTCGCCGAAGAAGCTATCCTTCCAACCGCTGAAGGGGAAGAACGCCATCGGCGCAGCGACACCGATGTTAATACCGATGTTTCCGATCTCTGCCTCATAACGGAACTTGCGTGCAGATGCGCCGCTACTTGTGAACAGACACGCCATGTTGCCGTAGCTGCCGCTATTGATGAGCCCAATGGCATCGTCAATCGTTTCAACGTGGATGAGTCCTAAAACGGGTCCGAAAATCTCAGTTTTAGCAATCTCACCCTC
This sequence comes from Candidatus Poribacteria bacterium, assembly GCA_012270875.1. Classification (GTDB taxonomy): domain Bacteria; phylum Poribacteria; class WGA-4E; order WGA-4E; family WGA-3G; genus WGA-3G. Next base: position 5,112 of record JAAXHI010000401.1, read on the forward strand.
TGGGTTAAGACCGCTGAGGATCGTGGGCCGGATGAAGTTACCGCTTTCACCGCCGGGTATGCTCGGATACCGACCGTCAACAAGCAGCTGCGCGCCTTCATCAGCACCCGCCTGAATTAGCCCCTCAATTCGCTGTTTACTTTCAGTCGTGATAACGGGACCCATTTCGACCCCATCTTCTAACCCGTTTCCGACAATCCGATCGGTGGCGGTGTCAGCGATGGCTTCTGTGAACCAATTATGCGCGCCACCAACAGTGAGTGCGAGAGATGCTGCAAGGCACCGCTGCCCGGCACACCCAAAGGCACTTTCCGTTGTAGCGTTGACGGTGAACTGTGGATCAGCATCTGGGAGAATAATCAGCGGATTTTTCGCGCCGCCTTGGCATTGGACGCGTTTCCCGTTTGCGGCGGCTTTCGCGTAAATGGCTTTTGCAGTCGGAGTGGCGCCGACGAAGCTGATGGCACGGATGTCTGGATGTGTTAAGATGGCATCTACAGTCTCGCGTCCGCCGTTAACGAGGTTGACCACGCCTTTAGGCAGCCCTGTCTGCTCAAGCAACTGGAACACCTTTTGCATCGTGAGTGGCACTTTTTCGGAGGGTTTGACGATGTAAGTGTTACCACAAGCGATCGCATAAGGTAAAAACCAGAAGGTAATCATCCCCGGAAAGTTAAAAGGCGCGATCGCAGCACAGACACCGACAGGTTGGCGAATCATGAATTCATCAATACCTGTAGCGATGTCCTCAAGGTTCGTCCCTTGCATAAGGGTCGGAATTCCGCACGCTACCTCAACATTCTCGATAGCGCGTCGCATTTCACCTTTTGCCTCATCAAGCGTTTTACCACACTCCAAGGTAATTGTTCTGGCAATATCGTCTAAATTTTCCTCAAGGAGATTTTTCAAGGTAAAGAGGTATTGAATGCGTTGGACGGGTGGGGTCCGTCGCCATTCGTGGAGTGCATCGGCGGCGGCTGTGGCAGCTTGATGCACCTCCTCAGCAGGTGAAAGTGGGACTTGCGCGAGGACTTCCGCAGTCGCGGGATTCGTAACATCAAGCAGTTCATCGGCTGCTGATTCCTGCCATGCGTTATTAATATAGTTTGGGAGTGGCGTTTGTACTGCAGGCATCAGGCTTCCTCCATTATAGTAAAGTTTAGAATTAATGAGACACTCTGCATCGGTTCGGTTAGGAATGCAGATCGCAAATGTAAAGCANNAAATTTTGCCGCGTGTGGGCAAAATTTGGGTGTGTACACCGCAAAACCGAACCTACCGGGGGATGAAAGTGTCTCTTTATTTTTAGGTTTCACTATAGTTTTAGTTCGCGAAGAGTTCAAGGACCTTCAATTGATTCATAGCCGCGACGATCTGGGGATCATGCTCCAGTTCGTCCCGGGTCGTTTCTGTGATCTGAGCGAGTGCGTATTTAATGCCGAGATCGCTGAGAACAATCTGTTCTTCGGCGAGTTCATCATTTAAGCGTTGGTAACTCTGGCGAAGTCTGTCGGCTTTCTGGTCATCGCGGGGAGCATGTTCAGCGGATGTGAGTTTCGCTAACACATCGTCTCCATTTTTGTCTACAAAGGTTTTAAGTTTCTCGTGATTTTGGAGTTTTAACTGCATCTGCTGTTCAGCGCGGCTAAATCCTGCCGTTTCAACATCAGGGATGATGCCGACTTTGTCAATATTAACGCCGTTCGGTGTGTAGTAACGCGCAACGGTTAACTTCACGGCGGATTTTGAATTGCTGATCTGGAATACGCGCTGGACAGATGCCTTTCCGAAGGTCTTATTGCCCATGACGAGTCCACGTCCGTGTTCCTTGATAGCACCCGCAACAATTTCAGAAGCACTCGCGCTGCCTTGGTTAACGAGTACAATTAGTGGAAAATGTTCTCTTTTTGTGCCTTTCGCAGGGAAATTCTCAGGTTCTCCGGCACCTTTACTATAAACAACGAGTTGACCCGGTGCGAGAAAATCGCTCGCAATATCGACGGCGGAGGTCAGTAATCCACCGGGATTGAAACGGAGGTCGAGAATCACGCCACGGACGTTCTGCGCTTTAAACGTAGTAAGGGCATTATCTACGTCATTTGGGGTCGTTTGAAGAAACTGATTGATCTTGATGTAACCGATATTATTTCCGATGGTATCTTGTTCAACGCTTGGGATCCGGATGACATCACGGGTAATGGTAACTTCAATCGGACGGCTCTCATTCTCACGTATAATTGTAATAGAAACAGAGGTTCCCGGTTCACCCCGTAGCACATCTACGGCATCGTGCACGGACATCGTTGCTGTTGATTCGCCTTCAATTTGGCTGATGATGTCGCCGCTTTGAACGCCAGCCAATGCAGCGGGATTGTTTTTAAAGGGCGTAATCACGGTTAACATATCTTCTCGAATCCCGATTTGCATACCGAGTCCGCCGTATTTGCCTTGGTTTTGGGTCTGAAATTCGAGGTAATCTGGGATAAATTGGCTATATGGGTCCAATTTGCGGAGCATCCCGTTGATGGCACCCGTTATGATCTCCTGATTGTCGGGTGTTTCAAGATGGTACTCGTGGATATGCATTAATACATCTGAAAAAAGAGCGAGGCTCTCTAACACTTTATCGTCAGTTGTCTCTTCCGAACTCCAACTGTTTGGTAATAACGTGCTGAGAAGAAATATGGGTAACAAGATGTAAAAACAGATTTTGAGTGAGGCTTGCAAGCCAGAGTTTGTTGTTAGCAGTTTCATTTGTAGCTCCCTCCTGCAGGCACGTTGTTGTCGCACTTTAGAAAGACGGACGGTTGAAATCGTGCCGCAGAGAAATGGAATTTAAGTGAGTCCGAGTTAATACAGAAAGTTTCGGAGTCGTTGGACGTTTGGCATGCAAAAAGCGACGGAGGCAGCAACTACACCGAAAAACAGATCTATCCAACTCATTCGTGATTGCATTAATTCCCAAACAGACTGTCCCTTAAATAGTGTTGTAGCGATAGGCATCGCTTGTTCTAATGACATGTTATTTTCTTGACTGAGCTGTGCCGCGATTTGTGTGACTGCATTCCACTGGACATCGAGATATTTTCCGACAAAGATACCGAATATCGCAAAAATCGCGGCACCAATACCGACAAGATACCACATCGTTTTCGCTGTTTGTGGCGGGCTGCGGCTGCTTGTTATGAGCATCCCGGCTCCGGTCAATACACCGATACCTATGGCAGTAAAACCGCCGGTGTGACCCGTCCATTGGATATATTTTGCCCAAAGCACGCCGCCTATCATCGCGCCGAGGAATCCACCAAATGGGGCTATAACGGTGTTCATTATGAAGCGACTCCATTGGTTTGAATTTGTGGTTTCTGCCGATGGTGTTCGGTGTTCTGCTCGAAAGTGTAGGCAACACGTAGGACTTTCTCTTCCGCAAAAGGTGCGCCGAGCAGTTGTAATCCAACAGGCAACCCGCTTTTCACAAAACCGCACGGCACAGAGATACCGGGTAACCCAGCGTGACTCGCAGGTGTTGTCATCACATCGGAGAGATACATCTGCAGCGGGTCCGCGGTGCGTTCGCCTATTTTGAACGCTGGCGTAGGCGAGGTAGGCGTTGCGATAACGTCAACCTTCTCAAATGCAGCATCAAAATCAGATTTAATCAGCGTTCGGGCTTTCTGCGCCTTTTTGTAATAGGCATCTTGATAGCCCGCACTCAGCGCAAAGGTGCCGAGCATAATCCGGCGTTTCACCTCTTCACCGAACCCTTCGCTTCGGGTCTTTTTGTACATATTGATAAGGTCTTCGGGATTTTCGTGTCGATACCCGTAGCGAACGCCGTCGTATCTCGCGAGATTTGCGCTCGCTTCAGCAGGCGCGATAATATAATACGTCGCGATTGCATACTCCGTGTGCGGTAAAGATATTTCTTCAACAGTTGCTCCGAGTCCTTCAAGTACAGCAGTCGCACTCTGAATGCGATCGGCGATTTCTGTGTCTAATGCGGGTGTGAAATACTCTTTCGGAACCCCGATTTTTAAGCCCTGGACGTCGTTAATGAGGCTTTGCGTAAAATCAAACGTAGGCACATCAACGGAGGTTGCATCCATCGCATCGCTTCCACAGATGGCGTTGAGCAGTAAGGCACAATCGGTGACATCTTTGGTAAAGGGTCCGATCTGGTCGAGTGAAGAGGCAAACGCCACTAGCCCGTAGCGAGAGACACGTCCATACGTCGGTTTCATCCCGACGACACCACAGAGTGCCGCGGGTTGCCGAATGGAGCCGCCAGTGTCTGAACCGAGAGAACAGACAGCCGTATCCGCGGAGACGACTGCGGCAGAACCGCCACTTGAACCGCCAGGGATCGTCTCCAGATTCCACGGGTTATGCGTGATCTGATACGCCGAATTTTCGGTAGACGAACCCATCGCGAACTCGTCCATGTTCGTTTTACCGATCATGACGACCCCTTGCTCGTAGAGTTTCGTCATGACAGTTGCATCGTAGGGTGGGACAAAGGACTCAAGGATTTTAGAACCGCACGTCGTGCGTACACCTTTGGTGCATATCACATCTTTAATAGCGATCGGGATACCCGCCAAGGCAGGCATCTCATCGCCTTTTTGAAATCCGGCATCGGCACGACTCGCCTGCTCCAAAGCCAAGTCTTTCGTTAGCGTCAAATAGCCTTTGACGTGTGTTTCGACGGCATCAATACGCGCATAGACAGATTCAGCCAACGCTACGGCAGTGATTTCCCGATTTTTGAGTTTTTCGTGTAAGGCGTGTGCCGTCAATTCATAGAGCATTTTTAACTTTCCTTGCGGTTCGGTGAGGTGGTCCTTGGCATAAGTATTTTTTTTCCGTATGTCCGGTTTCCCTGCGCGTTGCTTGGGTTTCGGTCTTTTATTTAATGGCTGCGATCAACCACTCTCGGCACACTGAAATAGCCCTCTTGAGGTTCGGGTGCGTTGGCAAGGACATCTTCGCGCGGATACGAGGGTTTGACAACATCGGGTTTAGCGACATGTGCTGCCCCTTCTTGCGAACCCATGATGAAAACTTGATGTGGATGGATGTGCGATGTTGGTGGCACATCATCTGTTTCAAGTTCATTCAACTTCCCGATGTACTCCAGGATTCGGGCAAGTTGCTCGGTAAAATGTTCTGTTTCCTCGTCGTTAAATTCGAGGCGCGCCAAGTTTGCGACATGGCGTACGCCTTCGATGGTAATCGTTGCCATTTTTTCGTGTTTCCTTTCCTCACTAATAATCTAATATTGTCAACTGTGTAAGCGAAGGGTCAACTTGCTTCATCATACCAGTACGATTAAATCGAACAGTAATATACATACTCTGTCGCATTCTACTGACTTTTGTTATTTTACCTCTTCCGAATTGTGGATGATGAACAATCTGGTTGACGTGATAACCCATCGGATCTTCGGAAACTTCTTCATATGTAGACTCTGCTTCGAGGAATGGAGAATGGTACCGATCAACGTGCTTGATGAGATGACCAGGAATCTCGGAAATAAAACGTGATGGCGTACGATGTTCTGAATCACCATACATCCGTCTTGAATTCGCATGAACAAGATAGAGCCGCTCCATCGCTCGCGTGATACCGACGTAACAGAGTCTGCGTTCTTCCTCTATTGCTGCTTCCGTTGCCTCATCAATAGAGCGTTTATGTGGTAGATAATATTCTTCTACACCAACAATGAAAACAAATGGAAATTCCAATCCCTTGGCACTATGTAGGGTCATTAATGGCACCATATCTGCCTCATCAGTTTCCATAGTATCTATATCCGTTGTGAGAGCAACATTTTCTAAGTAATCGGCAAGGGTCGGTGCAGAGGAGTTGGACTCGTACTCAGTGATCGCACTAATCAACTGTTCAATATTCTCAATTCTACCCTGTGCCTCAAGAGTGTTCTGATTCTCAAGGTTTTCAAGATATTTTGTAGCCTGCAAGACATGGTATAGAGCATCGGAAGGTAGGATATCGTCACTTAAGTCGTCAAAGATTTTATTGAATCTTTTCACCTTCGCCTTAATACCACTACTGATTTGTGGAATCTCATTAACACGCTTGACTGATTCAAACAAGGATATCCGTTCGTTGGCTGCAAAATCAATGAGCCGCTGGACGGTTTTCATACCAATACCGCGGCCTGGAACATTAATAATACGCCGAAGGCTAATTGAATCGTTAAGATTACACATTACACGGAGGTAGGCAAGAAGATCTTTGATTTCCATTCGGTCATAGAAACCGACACCGCCGACAATCTGATACGGAATGTTCGCTGCTCGGAGTGCCTCCTCAAAGATTCGGGATTGTGCGGTAGTTCGATAAAAAATGGCAAAGTCAGCGTAATCAACTCCCTCCGCGTGTAAACTTTCAATTTGCGTGACAACGTAGTTGGCTTCGTCGCTCTCGTTGATTGCTTCATAGCAAATGACAGGATCGCCCTCATCGTTTTCAGTCCAGAGTCGCTTTTCTTTTCGCGCTTTGTTGTTACGAACGACACTCCACGCCGCATCTAAGATGTTTTTTGTAGATCGGTAGTTTTGCTCTAAAGGGAATACCTTGGCATCATCGCCGTAATCTTTTTCAAAGTTAAGAATATTTCTGATATCGGCACCACGAAAGGCATAAATAGATTGATCGTCGTCTCCAACAACACAGAGATTGCCTTCAGGTTCAGCTAGTCGTCGCACAATTCTATATTGACACTGATTCGTATCTTGAAACTCATCAACAAGAATGTACCTAAACTTGCGCTGATAGTATTTAAGGACATTTGGATGATCGTCAAGCAATTCTAAAGTAGAAAGAAGTAAGTCGTCAAAATCAAGAGCATTGTTTTGACGAAGCAAGTCCTGATATATAGGATAGACCTCCGCAACAATGTTCGTAAAGTGGTCACTTGCAATGCTGGCGTACGCCACGGGTTTGAGGAAATCATTTTTGGCACGACTAATGTGACTTAGAATAGCACGCGGGTTATATTTCCCATCTCCATATCCGACCTTTTTGAGAGCGTCTTTGACAACAACTGTTTGGTCAGTTGTGTCAAAAATCGTAAAGGCGCGGGTATAACCTTCTAACTTATCAATCTCTCGTCGTAAGATTCGGGCACAAGTACCATGGAAGGTCGCTACCCAAACATCTCTACTAACGTTCTCACCAATTAGGGTATCAAGCCGCTCCTTCATTTCATTCGCCGCTTTATTGGTAAAGGTTACAGCAAGAATTTGAAACGGTGAAATATTGTGATACTTGAGTAGGTAGGCAATGCGATGCGTAATTACGCGAGTCTTTCCACTTCCGGCCCCAGAGAGAAGGCAGAGAGCCGGACCTTCAACATGTTGAACGGCTTCGCGCTGGACATCATTTAAGGAATTTAAAAGCTTATCGGTCAAGTTCTGCCCCTTGTTTTGCAGTATTTAAAGCGGGACACACCAGAGTGCCGTAACAGACTTACAAGCAGCCGGTACAGTGTCTTAATTTTATGCTATTAAAGTATATCCGATTTGGGATTAATTTGGCAAGAGGAAAATCAATGTAAACACATTACTCTACATTTAGACATTAAAACCATCTTCAAGAAAATATAGAATCAGATCTACTGGCTCTTCATAACCTTATCTAAGTCCCACACCAAAATCGTACCGTCCTGACTTCCACTCGCAAGAATTTTGCCATCAGCGGAAAATGTCAACGCTTTAACCCAGTTGTTATGTTTAGACACGGTTGTTATAAGATTTCCGGTATCCACTTCAATTAGACGGATATTCAGAGAGTCTCCGATAGCAAGAATTTTGCTATCATTAGAAAATGCCAATGCGTGGCAACTAAGGTGACCAAATTCAGGATAGGACAAAACAAGTTCGTCGGTGCCAAACTTCCAAAGGGCAACCCGACCTCTTATAGCAGTAGCGAGAAGCGTGTTATCCGGTGAAAATGTGAGAGCACTAATGTCAGTATTTGTAGAATATTTGAAAATTTCATTTTCATGTGGCACAAACTTAAATTTAACGGAATGAAGCCATGAATCCCAATATTCTAACACTTCTTTGCCACCAATTTCTTGTTCGTTCAAAACAATTATTGTTTCTCCGTCGTGTGAAAATGCTAGTGGTGACAAATTTGCAATTAGCGGTAAGGAATACTGATAGTCCATTGAAGCGTGGAGTTGACCGGTATCAAGGTCAAGGATACAAATTTTAGTTTTAGAGAGAGATCGTTCCAAAATTGTCGTAGCACATAAACCGCGTTTCGCATTAAAAGCCCAAATTCGTTCTGTCTCAGCAGACGTTAGTGTTAAGGTAGACATGAGTTGGCCCGTAGATACATCCCATTTATGAATTACGGCAGTTTCAGAACCACCACTGATTAACGTTTTACTATCGGATGAAAACGTCAACGCACCTATACTATTCCAGTGACCAGAAACACTAAAACGCTGTTTTTTCGTTGATGTATCCCAAAACCTGATTGCGCCATCTCCACCGCTCACAAGGGTTTTACCATCAGGCGAAAACGATAACCACCCCACGTATCCTCTAAACGTATAGAGATGGTGCCCAGTGTGTGGATCCCAAAGGCGGATTGTACCATCCCATCCAGTACTGGCTAGCGTTTTTCCATCAGGAGAAAATTCTAAGCTTATGGTTTTACCGTGAAGTTCAGGCAGCGTCCTTAATATTTCACCACTAACACCATCAAATAAATAGATGTTTGGATTGTCCGACAAACTATTTGCGCAAGCTAGTATTTTTCCATTAGGGGAAAACGCCAGAGCAGTAACTGCTGAATCCACGTTTATTGAAGAAAACAACATTCTTCCAGTTTCAACATCCCACCAACGCAGGGCATTACTCTGTGGTTTCTCACCAATGATCGAAGATCCACTAACTACAGTTTTTCCGTTTGGTGAAATCGAGAGCGACAAAATTTCCCGCGTATGTCCTGTAAGGGTTTTAGAAACAGTCTTATTAACCACATCCCAAAATCTAATTATTTTACCCCTTGTACTAACCAGTGTTCGTCCATCAGGGAAAAAAAACACTAAATCCTTCATACTACTCCGGGTGTTATCTTTAAGAATAGATAAATGTTGACCGGTGTAGGGATCCCAAAGATGAATACCATCGGAACCGGAATTGGCCAGTATTTTGCCATTTGGCGAGAATGCCACTGAATGGACCTCATAGCCGTGCTTTTGAAGTAACCTAATCTCTTTACCGGAATGAGCGTCATACAACCAAACACCTATAGAGGTTGCTACTGCAATCAGGTCGCCATTTGGTGAATGCTTTAGGTCGTAAATTTGCCCTTTCCCAAGACGAAGTATAGCGTGTTCAGGTAGTCCCCACTTCATGTAATCCTGAGCAAATCCACTTAGAGAAAACAGAATTGAGATTAGCAAGCAGGCAATAATTAGGACGTTTTTCATAGATTCTTCCTTAAAAACTCACATAGTTTCTACTCTGAATAAAGAGATCAATAACATAAGGGACATAAATTTCTTATCCTTCCACCCGTTCTTGAACAACAGAAATCGTTGGCTTCAACTTCTGTGCCACTAACGCGTAAAGGCTCATCCCTGATTTTTCGGCTTCGTACGTCAAGGCATGATAAAGTTGGGCATCAATGGCAATTTTGAACGGCACCTCATCCTCTCCCCGAGCAGGTGCTTTCGGAACGGGTTCCATAGGTGTCAATTTAGGGATTTTTGACAGCATTTTAGCGTCATAGATATAAACATGCCGCCCTTACAGGGCTAAAGAGCAAAAATTTCTCTCACATTTTTACCTGATATGTGAGGTGTTTGACTTCAGATCTGTGTATCTGACAAAAAAACATGCTTATTTTTCTAAAATTGACACCTATGGTACTTTTGGGATAGGTTCGTTATGTTTTTGATAGCTTTCTTTTAGACCTTTCCAAGCAATCGCGAGTTCCCTCAATGCCCGCTCTGGTGTATCTGAAAATGCCGACACATTGGGCATTTCTACAAAATGGGCTAAATAATCACCATCCTCGTCAAGAAATATGTTCACGTTAAATCCGTCGAATACATCTTTTTTACTCATTTTGCATCTCCTGATCATATTGCACAAGAAATTCTTTCACCTGATATCTTTTTGCTTGCCCTCTTTTAGACTGAATTGGCAAACGGTAGCGGCGCGGCGAATACCAGATACGGTGACTACCCGTCTGATGGTCAAAAATCTATCCGCATTGAGAAAGCAAAGTTTCAAACTCACGAAAGTGTAAACTATTCGGACTATTTCTCGCTCTTGACAGCAATCTATCTTTTCGCCTCATAAAGATTACGCCTGTGTCAAGTAAGATATTCCTTCAAAAATTGCCCGGTGAAAGAGGCTTTGACGGCTGCGACCTCTTCAGGCGTGCCGTGTGCTAAGACCTGTCCGCCTTTATGGCCACCCTCGGGACCCAGATCGATGACGTGATCAGCAGTTTTGATGACATCCAGATGATGCTCAATTACAAGTACGGTATGTCCGCTATCAACAAGACGATTGAGACTATCGAGGAGTTTCTGGACATCCGCCATGTGAAGTCCTGTGGTCGGTTCATCTAAGATATAGAGGTTATGTTTCCCGCGCTTGAGTTTGCCGAGTTCGTTTGCCAATTTAACGCGTTGCGCTTCGCCACCAGAGAGAATTGGCGCGGGATGTCCGATCTGGAGATACCCCATGCCGAGTTGGTTCAAGACACTCAATTTATGGTTAATCAACCGCTGATCGGCGAAAAAGTCAACGCCTTCCTCAATCGACATATTAAGAATCTCGGAGATATTCCTGCCGTTATACGTAACGTCAAGCGTATCTTCATTATAGCGCGCCCCTTTACAGGTTGGACAGACAACCTCAACATCCGGCATGAAATGGAGCTGCGTGGTGATCGTGCCATCCCCGTGGCACTCTTCACACCGTCCGCCTTTGACGTTGAAACTGAATCGTGAGGCGGTGTACCCTCTTGAAACTGAGAGCGGCGCGCTGGCGAAGAGTTTACGGATATTATCGTAAAACCCGATGTAGGTGGCAGGATTGGAACGTGACGAACGTCCGATGGGTGATTGATCGATGTTAATTACATCGCCGATGTGTTCGTGTCCTTCGAGTTCATCGTGTTCGCCGTAGAGCGTCCGGCTGTCGTGGTAGATAGAATGTAATCTCTTATAGAGGATCTCGTTGATAAGGGTGCTCTTACCGGAACCCGAAGCACCCGTAATGCAAATAAACACGCCGATCGGAATATCAACATCAATATCCTTCAGATTGTTTTCTCTGCCACCGGTGATGCTCAAGAATTTACCGTTCAAGCTACGCCGTTCCTTTGGCAACGGGATCTCTCGTCTTCCACTCAAATAGAGACCCGTCAAAGATTCGGTGCAGTCAAGTATCGTGTCAAGTTCACCTTGAACGACGACATGCCCGCCGTGGATACCCGGTCCCGGTCCAAGTTCGATGATGTGATCTGCGGCGCGAATTGTGCTTTCATCGTGTTCAACGACGATAACGGTATTGCCGATGTCCCGCAATTTTCGTAGCGTCTCTATCATCTTCGCGTTGTCCTTCGGGTGCAAACCGATACTCGGCTCGTCAAGGACATAGAGCATACCCATCAATCCAGAACCGATCTGTGTGGAGAGACGGATCCGCTGCGATTCGCCGCCGGAGAGCGTTGCGGAACGACGATTGAGGTTGAGATAATCGAGTCCGATACCGAGGAGGAGGTTAATCCGCGTTACGAGTTCATTGATGACGCGCTTGCCTGCTTCTCGCTGCTTTTCTGGAATATCTTTGATACTTAACAGAAAATCTCTCAATTCTTCAAAATGTAATTCGCCGACTTCGTGGATAGTTTGACCTTCAATCGTGACAAGGAGTCGCTGGCGTTTGAGTTTCGCACCGTCGCAATCTGGACAGGTGCGTTCTACCATCACCTTTCGGAGATATTCTTCCATCCCAGAGTGTGCCTCTCCGCGTTTTCGGTAGTGGCGATAGTGTCTATCAATCCGGGTAACGATTCCGTCGAAACGAATTTTCCTACCGAGGTGGCGTTTTTCGACGGGGCGGGCACCTTCTGGCTGTCGGATTGGGAATTCCTCGCCGTGTGTGCCGTGATAAAGGATGTCAATAATATTTTCTGGTAAATCAGCAAAAGGCGTGTCCAAGTCAAATCCGTAATGCGCAGCGAGGCTGTACATTGTCCTACCGTCCCATCTATCTGGATCGTAGTTAAAGGCTTGATGGACGAATGCACCATCAACAATGCTCCGTGTCTTATCGGGAACGAGTAAGTTTGGATGGACTTGTAGGTAAGTGCCGAGTCCTGAGCAGGTTACACACGCGCCACTCGGTTCGTTAAAGGTGAAGTGATGCGGTCCAAGTTCAGCCATGATAACGCCGTGTTTCGGACATCCGAAACCTTCTAACCGCTCTATTGCGTCTGCTTCGGCATCCTCTGGAAACTGGACATCGAAACGCATGAAGCCTTCACCTACGAGCATCGCGTGTTCAAGGGAGGCGAGCACCTGTCTGTCAATATCTTTTTTAACATAGAATTTGTCAACGATGACTTGGAGATCGTATTCTTGATCTGGATCGAGTTCAATTTCCTCGCTGATGTCGTGTTCAATACCGTCAATTCTAACGTGTCTGCATCCCTTCGTACGGATGTCGTCGAAAAGGTAGTCGTAATCTTCACCGTAGATTTTGAAGACGGGTGCATGAATTTCGACCTCGGTGTCTTCAGGTAACGAGAGCATCCGCTCCAAGATCTGATGGTGCGAACGGATTGGAATCTCAACTTCACAGTAAGGGCAATGCGAGACCCCGATCGTTGCAAAGAGCATACGGAGGTAGTCCTGCAAATCGGTCATCGTGCCGACAGTGGAGCGCGGGTTCATCGTGATCGTTTTCTGTTCAATAGAGACAACGGGGGATAAGCCGTCAATGAAATCGACATCCGGCTTTTTGAGTTGTGTAATAAAGCGTTTAGCGTATGTGGACATCGATTCAAGGAATCTGCGCTGCCCTTCGGCATAAACAGTATCAAATGCCAATGAAGATTTGCCTGAACCGCTGATGCCAGTAACGACGACGAGTTGGTCTCGTGGGATTTCAAGTTCAATATTTTGTAGATTGTTTTCTCGCGCGCCTTTAACGGCGACAGTCTGTCTCATGGATGCCTCCTGCTACGAATTTTAAGAATTTAATGGGGTAAAATGGACTCTTTATATCAGGTGTATCTGAGTGGATCTTCAATCAATTTAACGCTATGAAATGCAAAATAGGAACGGATTATTTGCGTCTTACTATAAGAATAAATTGACCTCTATGTATCATTTAAAATTGGCACCATAAGTGTCAATTTAGCACCTTTCCGCAGGCACGGTAGGTTCGGTTTTGCGGCGTACACGCCCAGATGCGATCTGCATCGCAACCGAACCGGACTTCTGGACAACCTACCGGACCTGAAAGGGTTTCTATAAGTAGGTTTGCGTCCCCAAGACTGAAGAGGTTTTTGGGGTATTCAATGTTTCTGCCTAAGTTCCGGTTCGGTTAGGAAACCGAACCTACCGGCCTGGGGTATTCAGGACATAATTATTTCTAAAATTGACACCTATGGTATTATTTAAAATTTTACCTACAAAAACGGGTTATTTGCATCGAAATAATATGCGGGTTCCTCTACAGAGACTTTACTATCTTTTGTTAAACGGATGGGTGCGGAGAACTGTTCGATAACACCTTTCTGCGCGAGCCATTCGCACGCCAATTCGAGAGCGAGTTCACGTTTACCGAAATGCATATAGATGTCGGTTATCGTGCGCTCTTCGCCGGATTCTTCCAAAAAGTCAAGCAGCGGTTTGAACAGCGTCTGTAGGTTATCCTCTAAATACATGTCCACCTGTTCAAGCGCGGCACGCAGCATCGCCTCATCTTTCGGTTTGTCTATTATATCCGTGAACACAGCGTTAAAAAAAGACGGGTTGTGTTTAAGTGCTTGAGGGATCACCTTTCGTCTCGGTGTTTCACCGTGCATGAGGACCTCAATACGCGCCAATTGTCTGACCATATATGTGAGATAGAGAAACGTGTAATCGTAATCCTGCTTGAGGTGGAACCATTTTTCCGCTTTTGCGAGTACGGTTGTTGCGAAAGCGGCGGCGTTAAGCAGTTGAGAGTACTTATCCCGCTCACCGACCTGTAGACAGGATGGGTCCCCGATAGTGAAATTAGCATCCCCATCTACAGAAAACAGACTGTCCTTGGAAAAGAGGACTCGGCTTTCCGCGAGGATCGAATGGAGCGTGCTGCCTTGTAGCGTTCTATCCAGCAACTTTCTATACTCACTGCGGGTATGGAGTTGAACCAGAATCGGGATGCCTTCCTCAATTAATTGATACTGCTTCTGTTTAAACTTCGTGCCATCTCGGAGGATCAAAGTTATATGAACTGCCGTCTTCTCCCAGACGTTATCTTCGGCGAGGTTGTTGGTGAGGATCGCTGCAACGACGTACATATCCTGTTCAAGTGTATCCGTTAAATTTTCCACCGCTTGGTGAATCTGTGTGTGAATATCACCTTTTAGGCGTGCTTGATCCGCTTTAACGTCAGTTCCGTCATAATAGTAGGCGGGTTCCTCCACTGCGATTTGGCTTTTCGCTGTGAGTTTCATCGGCATTGCAACTTGCCTGATAATACCTTTCCATGTTAGCCACTGGCAGACCAGATCAAGCGATTCGTCATCAAATTCCGAGATACCTTCACTATTATGCGATATGCGTCCTAAGTCAGCATTCAATTCAGTGATGGTGCGCGGTGCTTTCTGCTCAGCAAGGTAATCAAGCACCGGCTGGAAGATAAATTGACGCGCATCAAGATAACTGTTAATTGCATCGAGTGCGTCCTGAATGACCGCCTCGTTCTTTTCGCAATTAATCAGATCTGTGTAGACACGATTAAAGAAATCTGGGTTGTAGCGGAGCGCGGGTTGAATCACTTCTCGTGCGGGAATTTCATCATTCAGAAGCACTTCGATCCGTGCTAACTCTTGCACGACATTCAGTAGTGTTAGAAAACAGGTTAGGCAATCTTTGTTGACGTAAAACTGCTTTTCAGCATAGACGAGGCTCGGCAGCGTGCTGGCGACGACATTGAGCAGTTGGAATTGTTTATCGCGTTCACCGATGTTGTTGCGGTTTGCGTTCTTATCATACCACTCTTGAATGGAATCATCACGCGAAAAGAGGAGCGTACTGTGTGAGAAATAGGAGTGCATGAAAGACCCCTGCTGCGCGCTCTCAATATTTTGCTTAAAGGCATTGCGGGGTGTTATGCTGGCGTGGATATTTACGCCGTTTTCGACGAGCGAGAAGAAAGATTGTGTCGGACGAATTGCGTCTCTACCGATGAGTTCAACATCAAGGTCCGATTTTTCCCATACTTGTGCATAAGAAAAACTGCCCGCAACAATAGCCGCAAGGACGTGGGGATCCCTCTGAACTTTTTCGACAAGTGCATCTACAGCCTCATTGTACTGCTGTTCAATAGCGTCTTGGGATTGCATTGGATTCTCCTATTTTGATGAACTTGAAGCCGAATTTTACGCTAAAAAATAGGGAATTTCTTACTCTTAATTATACTATAGATTTGTTAAGAATGCAAATAAAATTTGACAATTATAATCGGCATAGAAGCGGTCTCAGCATCGCGACTTCTTCGACAAAAATGACGAAAACTGAAGCCTGAATGGCTCAGTGTAAATAACAGTTTTCTTGAAATAATTCTGCACTTGCATTAGTATATACAACAAGTATTACCTCAAGAGCGGAGGAATGGACAATGAAATGGATAAAGTATTGGTGGCTTGCGGTGGTAGTAGCATCACTCATCAGTATGCCTGCTGTCTTTGCAGTCCATGATGAAAAGAAGGGACCCGAAAAATTCGGACGTTACGAATTCAAGGAACAAGACATCGCTGCAGCAACGGATGAATGTGATGCCGGTGGAGCGGCGGGACCTGAATTCGTACCAACAGTCCGAGACAATGAACCGAACTTGGCACTCCTCAAGGATGCGAAACCAGAAGCCTCCTCACAGTTGGAGGGATGGTGTCCGCGTAGACACTGCGTAGAATACCTCAACGACGGTTTCTATAATAACTGTCGGAGTTGGATCATCGGTGCTATACCGGGTTGGGCGCAGATTGACATGGGGGATGTCGCGAATGTAAACCGTATCTATTTCGCGAGTGATCATGCCCAAAATTTCCAGGACCGAAAAGCGGTTGACTTTGATATTCTCGTCGCGACGACCAAAGCGGATCCAAATTCCGACGCGAACACATGGACCAAGATCTACACGCACAAGGGGGACCCTGTTAGTGAGACAACTGAGTTCACCTTCAAAGATGTAGAAGCAAGGTGGTTGCGTCTCCATATTCGCACCGACGGTGGTGCCCGCGTCGATGAGATCGAGATTTATGGTGGAAAGGATCCGATGGCTGTTGAGCCGGACGCGAAACTCACCACAACATGGGCAGAGATAAAAACAGAGTAATATTTGTCTACTGCAGGCGGGGTTTAAAACCTCGCCTGCAATAAAAACAAGGTAGACCCTAATAACTTATACTATTTCTAAATGTTTATCTTAGATTACCGGTTTTCATGTAATGTCTGGTGATGCGGAACAAACTGGAAGTTTATTCTACATAAAGAGGGATTTATTAACAGAAATGGTATTAGGAAATAAATGCGATATGCAGATATGAAAATCTCTACATGGCAGATAACGCTCATTGTTATATTGATGTTGTGTGTCGGTATCGGTTATGCTGAAATTCTGTTTCACGACGATTTTGAGCGTCAAGAAATCGACCTCGCTAAATGGGCACCGCGAGTGAGTTGGGGAATTAAGGATAACGACACCCGACATGATGTGCTCGATAGAAGAGTCCTCGACGTTTGGGGAGGTGGTGCGGGGTTGACGCTTACCGATTTCCCCGAAGAATTTGATTGCTATGCCGATTTCAATGCTAAAAATGGCGGTTCATTGGGGTTCGTTTTCCACGCCAAGGACGACAAGAATTTCTATATGCCCGAAATTTCGGTCGCAGGCTCTAAATACTCACCGCAACACATTCGGTGGCAGGGAAGATTTGAGGGCGGTTTGTCAATCGAAATAACACCTTTCGCAGATGAAAAAAAGCGTAGGCAGAATGTTTGGTATCGTGTTAAGTTTGAGGTACGCAAAAACTACGAATTTAAGGCGTACCTGGGTAGGGTTGGTGCGAAATGGAATAGCCTTGTTTTTGTGGGTGAATGGCGCGATAGTGAGAAAAGATACGAAAAGGGTAAAATCGGTTTCTATACGGTGGGCGGTAATCGGGGCGCGGCTGCCCATCAGGCGCAATTCGATAACATTTTCGTTACGACCCCGGAATTTAATATTTTTTCCGTTGAACCGAAAGACAAACTCGCGATAATGTGGGGAGACCTCAAAACACAATGAATTCTCAAAAACCGTTAGCAATCGGCATCGTCGGTGCTGGTAATATGGGTAGAAATCATCAGGGTGCGATAACCCGTTACGGCGCGAGCGTCGTTGCTGTGCATGACGTGCGACTTGCAGCGGCGCGTGAACTCGTAACGCATACTGATGGCGCACTTGCTACTACCGATTTAGATGCTTTTTTCGATGTAGAAATGGATGGGGTCGTGATTACAACACCACCCCCTATTCGCTTTGAACCTATCCAGATGGCGTGTGATCGCGGTATTTCCATGATGGTCGAGAAACCGCCTGCGCTGAATATGATTGAAGGTAGAAAGTGCCTTGAAGCCATTGAGAAAGCGGATGTCATCGCCGCTGTCGGATTCCAGCTCCGCTATCATCCGCTCTATGAACGGTTGAAGGCGTTAATCGCTCCGGAGACGGTGCATCTTGTACGGACGGTCTGCACCGTCAATTATTACCTCAGTTTCAGCATGGCACCCTGGTTCCTGCAGTATGAGATCAGTGGGGGACCCTTACCGGAACAAGCGGTGCATGTACTTGACTGTGCGCGATTTGTTATGGGGAATCCGAAACCTGTGCAGGCACATGCATTGGCTATCAAGAATATGGCGTTGGATCGAACCGAATTCGATGCAGAAAATGCTATCCAGATGACTTACCAATTGGACAACGGTGTTTTCGGGACACACATGAATCATTGTGGGACCGAAGGATTTAGTTTCGAGGTTGAGGTCGTCGGTCCGCATTTGCGGTTACACGCACACATGACAGATAATGCTATTCGTGGATACCTTAACGGTGAAGCTATTAATGAATCAGCGGTCTCTCAAAATAGTTTGGGTTTAGACAAAACTGGCGCGTGGCTGCGCGCCATTGAGACAGGCGATAGGACGCTCATTCGTTCACCTTTCGCTGATGGCATTCAGACGCTCGCATTGATTGATGCTGCTGTCCAGAGTCGTGACACTGGCAGATTTATTAACGTGGTAGAATTGAATTAGCAAAGTACGAAGCTTGGAACGAAGTGGAAAGCGGATCTACGGACTTTCGCTGCGAGGCAGCTTGAAATCGCAAATCCACTTTACTGAATCGCAAGGAAATTTAAAAAATGATAGATTGGATCTATTTTCGGAATAGCTGAAACTCATGCAAAAAAGTGCAAGAGTTTCTTGACACACATAACTTACAAGCAGAAAACCGTACGGACGCTCGAAAAGAACGGATGGATGCCGCAGCGGTGTGGGATTTGATGGGCGATGGGGAGCAGATCGTTGTCGCGAAAGGGAAGCGCGTTGAAACTTTCGTGCCATCTGATGACACACAGGCACCGATTTTGAAAGCGGTCCTGGGTCGTAGCGGTAGCCTGCGCGCCCCTACAATTCAGAGTGGCGATGTCTTTTTTGTTGGCTACAATGTAGCACTCTATGAGAACCTACCGTTTGTCTAAATCCGACGAGGTCGAAAACTGATGGCAACTATTGAAAAGATACTCATTACCGGTGCGAGCGGATATTTAGCGCGATTTATTATTGACCGGTTGCAAGGCACGTATGAACTGACGCTGGCTGACATTGTTGAACCGGATGACGTACCTGCAAACGCGACTTTTATCAAGGCGGATGTGACGAACAGTGCTGAAATTGCAGCAGCGTGTGCGGCGCAAGATGCTGTTGTACATCTTGTCGCTTTGGTCCGGGGACGCTCCGATAAACCGCTCTCGTTATTTGCGGATGTGATGGTGAAAGGTACTTGGAATGTGGCGGAAGCCTGCGTCCGGCAAGGTGTGAAAAAACTTGTGAACATTTCGAGTATTTCGGCGTGTCCGCCTGCGCCGAGTGCGAAACTGCCATACGAGGTGAGCGACGACTTTCAGTTCGGTACCGGCGACCTCTATTATGCGCTCTCGAAGTACCTCGGCGAACAGATCGGTGCAGCGTACCATCAAGCGCACGGGTTGGACGTGATCCATGTCCGTCCGGGTGTCATTGCTGGAGACGGGCAAAATCCGGGTCCGGCGGCACCTGAAGTTGTAACGGATCCTTGGTTTGTTTATGTGGATCCGAGGGATGTTGCGCTGTGTGTTGCTCGTGCAATTGAGACGGAAACCGTAAAATACGGGTCATATAACGCAGTTGCCGGACGTGCGGATTCCCGTTTCGCATGGCAGCAGGCGGAAGCGGATTTAGGGTATTCACCGGAACATAACTGGCCAGAAATCCCCGATGGCGACGCATAAAGATGCTTATGACATCCGAAAGAGATAATACCCAGTCAGAAACTGCCAAGCTGCGTGAAGAAATCGTCGCGCTTGACGCTGAACTCACCGAAAACTTCAAAACGCAATTCTTTGTACTGCCATCGGAAATGTAGACCAATCTCTAAACCAAGAGTGTGGTATACTAACAATTTCGTTGAAAGAGGTGTATCCGAAGCGTCTGCACTCGGCATTAGGATATTTGACACTATCGAATTTGAACGGCAAACCTTGTCTTAACTTTACGGAATTACGTCCCTAATTAGCGTTGGCACTACACTAAGGCCTCAAAGCAACACCGGATTCCTTGAAGGCGAGAGACAAGTGTTCATAAGCACATTTTGCAGCGGCGACTGGATCATAATCTTGTCTGCAACACACCAGTGAACTGACTGTCGCTGTGATGAATCCATTGTAGCCATGTGCCTGCATTGTTTTAAGAAAATCAGCACTTTCGGAGATGTGACGACTGTCTGTGTTTGAACACATCCGATCTGATAAGCGGAACACGTCGTAGACATGTGCATGAACGGAAAGCGGGATCAGCGTGGACACAGCTTTCGCGTCAGACCCATTGATGTGAAAATTAACCTTCAGATGTGATGAGTCAACGAGCTCTAAAAGTTCAAGGACCTCAGCAGGTGTTTTCATGATTAAGAATGTCCTCGGATCAATCGCAACAATGACCCCCCTCTTTTCTGCGTAATCTGTCAGTACACCGATACGCTCCGCGAAAAAGTGTTTCTTTGATTCCCATAGATCCGGTTCCGTCTGGGCTTTCATAGTGAATTCTATACCAGATATTTCAGCAAGTCCCACATTAACAGGCGGAGGTTCATTATCCTGAGCCAGTTCCGCAGCGAAATCAATCCCCTTTTTGAGTTGACAGATGTTTCGCGAAGAGGCATCGTCCCCAACTTCAGTATATGCTCCGATAGATGCTAAGTGCAGGTTATGATCCTTCAGCAACCTCGCAATCCACCCTGTTTTAACGCAGGAATCAACATCTAATTCAATACCATCGTAGCCAAGTTCTGCAATACTACGGATAGCAGTGGGTACAGGCACTGCCTCCATCGCTAATTTACTATATCCGAGCTTCATGTAGTTTTTATTCTCCTTTGATTTCAAGAATTGCGTTCCGGTCCCGGTGTGAGCGTTTCCTCATAACGTTTTCCTTGAGTGAAGACGCACTCGGAATCTTGAAAAAAACGACAGATATTCAAAATGTAAAACGAGGTATTGCTCGTTAACTCGTTCATACCTTATCACGGGTGACGGACAAGACGCAACACAGAGGTTGCGTTGCGGTGATAATCCTGTCCACGAGCTTAAGAAGAGTATAGCAGAAAACGTTTGAGAAGTCAAGCGGCAGTGAAGTTAAGGGTGTGTAAATATTTTGGCATCGTTCCGTTATAGAGAGAATTTTACGCCGATGGATCCCGCGTCAACACACATAGCACTCCGCTGGAGTGCGGGAACTTTGATATCGGTGTTCTATAGATATATCACGCCTCTGGCGTGAGGAAGTCTTTGTCTGTAAAAATACCTCTTTGCTCCAGGGGAGCAATATGTCTATAGAATCTCCAGCGGAGTGCTATGTAAACAAATCATAAGTATCAATTTAGTGGCTTTTCGCAGCATTTTATAACGGATGTAACATGAGTTTGATAACGTGAGTTTGATATATAGCACGTTATAGACATAAATGGACCTTTTTGTGGGGGTGTTTTTGCTTGGGTGTTTCTTCAACGTTCCCTAATACCAAATCTAAAAAATAAGGTCGCATTATAGAGGTTTTGGAACGCTATGAAGTATCCGCTTGTAAGAGCGCAATGAATTGCGCTACTACGAGCCGGGTTTTTTGTTAATGAAGGACGTTTATTTAGAAATGGTATAATCCCTACGGGCGATGAGACCTCGCCCCTACGAGGATTCCGACATCTTGTTTTTATCAAGTTCACGTTAAGGTGCCCTGAGTGTGTTTCTTAAAAATGAGAGGCGTTTATTTAGAAATGGTATAATCCCTACGGGCGATGAGACCTCGCCCCTACGAGGATTCCGACATCTTATTTTTATTAAGTTCACGTTAAGGTCCTCTGAGTGTGTTTCTCAAATTGGGTATGTGAAGTTTCTTTATCATGAAGTTAATTGCGCCCACGGATAAAGATGGCTCCAATCTTGGCTGAAAATGACGCGGATAGGTTGATATGCCACTGCTCGCAGCCTCAGAGAAACGGCATACACCAGTGCCCTGTGATTTCCATCTTCAAGGTAGAACCTGATTTTCGGAGAATGTGCTGGTTTCTCATAGGCAGCCAGCGGTCTAATCAATAATTCGCCCAACAAGCGTGGGTCAAATCTTGCACTAATAATGAAGCATCCATCAAACCACGGTTCATCCTCAGAGAGATGTTTAAAGACTTTGATCGGATTCTGATAGGGGTATATCTTTAGAATCCTATCCACGACTTCTTTCAGTGTACGTGATTTTCCTTTAGGCGTTAGCGTATCTACTAACGTCTGGTTATCAGCCCAAACATTGTCATTCGCTTCCATGAAAACGAGATCGTTAAAGTCCACCTCATTCAGCGTGAAGGTCTGATACACTGCAGCATCTATCTTCTGTCGGGTTGTTTCATATTCAGAGATCGATGCGGATAACCGATTTGCATCGTCTAACAGTAATTCTTTCACATTTGCCTCCGGTTGTGACGAAATAGTGAAGTGCCAACGTTTATTTAAGCAATATTAAATATAGATTTCACATTTTTCTAAGTTGAGTTGTTGGGTTTCATGAATTCCCATCAGAGATCGGAATCTCGAAAAAGGTAATCTATCGAGCCAACCCATAACGGCTTCACAAAGCTCAGTGAAACTCTCGAAGAAATAACTTCTGTTGATTTGGTCTCGCATCAGATGCCATAAGCGTTCAATAAGATTCAGATGAGGAGAGTAAGTCGGCATCGGCACTAAACGTAA
>JAAXHI010000347.1 GCA_012270875.1 Candidatus Poribacteria bacterium
AGAATTTTCAAGCCCCGCAGTAAGCCTCACGGTCGGTTAGTACTCATCAGCTTAATTCCTCACGGAACTTACACCCTGAGCCTATCAACCTCGTAATCTTCAAGGGACCTTAAGGAACTTACGTTCGGGAGATCTAATCTTGAGGCAGGTTTCCCGCTTAGATGCTTTCAGCGGTTATCCTTTCCGAGCATAGCTACCCAGCACTGCCGTTGGCACGACAACTGGTACACTAGAGGCTCGTCCACTCAGGTCCTCTCGTACTATGAGCAGATCCTCTCAAATCTCCTTCGCCCGCTACAGATAGGGACCGAACTGTCTCACGACGTTCTAAACCCAGCTCGCGTACCGCTTTAATGGGCGAACAGCCCAACCCTTGGGACCTTCTCCAGCCCCAGGATGCGATGAGCCGACATCGAGGTACCAAACCTCCCCGTCGATGTGAACTCTTGGGGGAGATAAGTCTGTTATCCCCGGCGTACCTTTTATCCGTTGATCGATGGCCTTTCCACACAGAACCACCGGGTCACTAAGACCTGCTTTCGCACCTGCTCGACCTGTCAGTCTCACAGTCAAGCTCCCTTATGCCTTTGCACTCTGCGCTTGGTTTCCAATCAAGCTGAGGGAACCTTTGCACACCTCCGTTACCTTTTAGGAGGTGACCGCCCCAGTCAAACTACCCGCCTAACATTGTCCTTGATCCGGATAACGGACCTAAGTTAGAATTCCAGAACTACAAGGGTGGTATTTCACCATTGCCTCCACTCCGCCCTGAAGCAGAGTTTCACAGGCTCCCACCTATCCTACGCATGCAGCACCAAAACTCAATGCTAAGTTATAGTAAAGGTGCACGGGGTCTTTCCGTCCCGTAGCGGGTATCCGGCGTCTTCACCGGAACCACAATTTCGCTGAGTCTTTGGCCGAGACAGTGCGGCAATCGTTACACCTTTCATGCAGGTCGGAACTTACCCGACAAGGAATTTCGCTACCTTAGGACCGTTATAGTTACGGCCGCCGTTTACCGGGGCTTCGGTTTTGAGCTTCTCCGAAGATAACCCATCCCCTTAACCGTCCGGCACTGGGCAGGTGTCAGACCCTATACGTCCACTTGCGTGTTTGCAGAGCCCTGTGTTTTTAGTAAACAGTCGTTACCGCCAATTAACTGCGACCCATCTCTGCTCCAGCCGCGAGGGCCTTCACATACGCATGGGCACCCCTTATTCCGAAGTTACGGGGTTAATTTGCCGAGTTCCTTAGCCAAAGTTCTCTCACGCGCCTTAGTATTCTCAACTCACCCACGTGTGTCCGTTTCGGTACGGGCACTCGGCCGTCAACGTTTAGAAGCTTTTCTTGGAAGCATGGACTCAATCACTTTATGAGGCTAGTGCCTCTCGTAACTCGCTTCTCAGAGTATTGAAAAGAGGTTTTTCTTGTCTTTTCCTCCTACAAGCTTGAACCGGGATATCCATCACCCGGATGACCTATCCTTCTCCGTCACTCCATCACTCAGACCGAGTGGTACGGGAATATTAACCCGTTTTCCATCGACTACGCCTTTCGGCCTCGCCTTAGGTCCCGACTTACCCTGGGAGGACGAGCCTTGCCCAGGAAACCTTGGGTTTACGGCGAGGTGGATTCTCACCACCTTTATCGCTACTCATGCCTGCATTCTCACTTCCCAACAGTCCAGGCTTCCTTACGGTAACCCTTCAACCCGTTGGGAACGCTCCCCTACCGCTGCGTACAAGTACGCAACCCGCGGCTTCGGCAACGAACTTAGCCCCGTTTCATTTTCGGCGCAAATCCGCATCGACCAGTGAGCTGTTACGCACTCTTTAAAGGGTGGCTGCTTCTGGGCCTACCTACTGGCTGTCTATGCCAATTCACATCCTTTACCACTTAGTTCGTATTTAGGGGCCTTAGCCGGCGGTCTGGGCTGTTTCCCTTTCGCCGATGGGACTTATCTCCCACCGACTGACTCCCATGCTAACCTAGCGGCATTCGGAGTTTGTCTGGGTTTGGTAGATCTTTCGACCCCCTAGTCCAATCAGTGCTCTACCTCCGCTAGTCATCACATAAGGCTATACCTAAATATATTTCGGGGAGAACCAGCTATCACGAATCTTGATTAGCCTTTCACTCCGATCCACAGCTCATCCGACAGGTTTTCACCCCTGAACGGTTCGGGCCTCCACAAAGGTTTTCTCTCTGCTTCACCCTGGCCATGGATAGATCGATTCGCTTCGGGTCTATCCCCAGTGACTGGCGCCCTATTCAGACTCGCTTTCGCTACGACTACACCTGTTCGGCTTAATCAGGCCACTGAAGATAACTCGCAGGCTCATTAGGCAAAAGGCACGCGGTCAGGCATTTCCATAAATGGACATAGCCCTTCCACTGGTTACAAGCAGATGGTTTCAGATTCTATTTCACTCCCCTCACTGGGGTTCTTTTCACCTTTCCCTCACGGTACTGGTTCACTATCGGTCGACGGCACGTATTTAGCCTTGGATGGTGGTCCACCCAGATTCCTCCAACATTCCACGTGTGCCGGAGTACTCGGGATACCTCTAGGGCTCATCAAAGTTTCGCGTACAGGGCTATCACCTTCTGTGGCAAGACTTTCCAGACTATTCCGCTACTTCTCAAAGTCCCATGCTGAGGTCCCGCAACCCCGAAGGGAAAATCCCCTCGGTTTGGGCTGTTCCCCGTTCGCTCGCCGCTACTAGGGGAATCTCGGTTGATTTTTTTTCCTGGGGGTACTGAGATGTTTCACTTCCCCCCGTTAGCCTGCCATCGCTATATATTCACAATGGCATGACCAAGGTTTGCTCGGTCAGGTTTTCCCATTCGGAAATCCCCGGATCAAAGCCTGTTAAGCGACTCCCCGAGGCTTATCGCAACTTACTACGTCCTTCATCGCCGTCCGTCGCCAAGGCATCCACCTTCTGCTCTACATATCTTATCTGCGAGGCGTGAAAATCCTCGATAATACTAACAACACGATCAATTCTGTTTCTCAGCGTTATATTCAATTGTCAAAGATCAAAAAAGCATTCTGAAATTCTTTTTTATGGAGGTGAACGGGCTCGAACCGTCGACCTCCTGCTTGCAAAGCAGGCGCTCTCCCAACTGAGCTACACCCCCTATGTGGTGGGCCTAGTTGGATTTGAACCAACGACCTCACCCTTATCAGGGGTGCGCTCTAACCAGCTGAGCTATAGGCCCCGTTGCTTTTGAAGCGCGGAAATACTTTTTTATAAAAAGCAGACGGCGAGCGAAAAAAAGACAGATGTCTCCGTGAAAAAGGAGGTGATCCAGCCGCAGGTTCCCCTACGGCTACCTTGTTACGACTTCACCCCAATTACCAGCCCTACCTTAGGAACTTGCCTCCCGAAGGTTAGCACGGCTACTTCGGGCAGAACCGACTTTCGTGGTGTGACGGGCGGTGTGTGCAAGGCCCGGGAACGTATTCACCGTGGCAGTGCTGATCCACGATTACTAGCGATTCCAACTTCATGCAGGCGAGTTGCAGCCTGCAATCTGAACTGAGACTAGCTTTGATGGGATTGGCTCTCTCTCGCGAGTTCGCAGCCCATTGTACTAGCCATTGTAGCACGTGTGTAGCCCAAGACGTAAGGGCCATGATGACTTGACGTCGTCCCCACCTTCCTCCGTCTTACGAGGCAGTCCCGCCAGAGTCCCCGCCTTTACGCGCTGGCAACTGACAGTAGGGGTTTCGCTCGTTATGGGACTTAACCCGACATCTCACGACACGAGCTGACGACAGCCATGCAACACCTGCACTAGGTTTCCCCGAAGGGTTGGCCATGCTTTCACATGGTTACACCTAGATGTCTAGGCCTGGTAAGGTTCTTCGCGTTGCTTCGAATTAAACCACAT
>JAAXHI010000170.1 GCA_012270875.1 Candidatus Poribacteria bacterium
CGAGTGATAGTGGGATTGCTGCATTCCAATGCCTTCAATGGTGACCTACAAAGATACCCCTTTGCCTTTGAAAAGTTTGGGGTGACCCAAGTGCGACAAAGTTTGAATGGAGAAGAATATCCTTACAGAACCCTAGAACTAACAGGCGATCAAGCCTATGAAGATCTACTGGGCTACGATCGGTTTCTACAAGCCATGGGTTCCTACAATGAAGACAAGATCCCCATGCTGTTGCCTAGTGATTGGGGACAGGACAACAACTGCACGTTGTTTATGTTCAACAATGTACCAAGCGGCAAAGCCGATGACTCTCAGTATCGCAACCCTCGTCAATCGGGGAATGTGCGACTGGTGATTGATTTCAGGGCCGCCGTCGGTCACAACATCACTGTGTTGGTGTGGAGCGAGTATGAAAACATGTACGAGATTAATCATCTGGGAGGTATAAAGTACAACATTAACGGCTGAACCATCCTCAGAAGAAGCCAACCATGGAGTTTGTAGCACTCAGCGATACTGTGTTGCGGGCGTTGGCCTTAGATGATCCTCAATTACGTCGCGTGTTTCAAGGTGTGTACCCAGCAGATAAACTACCCCCATCACCTCCCCAAACGGTTCGCGCGGCCTACATTGTCAACACGGATCCAGCGGGTGAACCGGGACAACATTGGTTAGGCATGTGGACAGAACAAAACAAGTGCGAAATCTTTGACAGTTATGGTCTACCCTTGCACGTGTACAAAAATGCAGAGTTGCACAAGTGGTGGAGTCAATGGAAGTACCTAACTCGCAGTGACACTACCTTGCAAGCCATGGATAGTCAGACCTGTGGTCATTATGCATTATTTTTCCTTAAAGCCAGAGCGCAAGGACAGACCTACAAGGACTTTTTGGGAAGTTGGAGTACCGATAATTTAGTGTTGAATGATCATAAAGTAGCCCAAGACTTGAAACGGGTGATTAAACGTGAATTACAAGATGAAGTGGATGCCCGACCAGATGGGCAAAGTAATTTGAGCCGCCAGGCCTTTCTGCTTTGTAATAAAATGTAATAAAAACGTGATTTACTTGTCAAATCTGTGTAGTGTCTTATCATCTTTATAAAAAAGACAAGTGCAGCAACAAGAAGTGTCATTTTTTTTTCATCATGATTACACGCGGCGATGTGCAGCGCGTTATCGATGCGTTCATTTTGAAAGAATCTCTTTATTGGTGGTTACATCCCATCGAACGCGTGCAAACCGTCCGAGGCAATGATGCATGGGATGGGTATCATTGGTCATTAGCCCGACAATTGGCTCAAGATAGAGAATGGATGTCTCTTAAAGCGTACATGGACACCATGGGTGAATCGTATTTAAGGGAATGTATGCATCACCTCATTCAGTCAGCGTCTCCTCGATTATACCGTGAGTATTGGACGGTATGCCCTCTCGCAGACGACGACGACATCGCGCCTCCACCCAACGACCCCACTTTTGCCAAAACGGGCGCAGAATCATGAGCGTGTTGGCAAAAGCCTATAAAATTGGCGACCAATTGGGACGGGACAAACGCTATAAACGCATGGGAGCCAAAG
>JAAXHI010000488.1 GCA_012270875.1 Candidatus Poribacteria bacterium
TGCACAAGAAACGCAAATGGAGCGCGGCTGGGCCTGATAAAATCACCAACTTCTCATGGAAACGAGCTGGCACCTGTACAAAGGTGGGGTCGAGAGCTTTAAAAAAAGTTTCGAAGAATATCCCGAGTGGTTTTCTGAAGGGAAAACCTTTTTCATTTCGAAAGAGGGCGAGTTCCTGAGTGAAAATCAAATACCTATTACTTGACTGAATACCATGTATAAGTGGTTTGCGTCTTGCCTCCTGGCACCCATGGACCAACACCTTGATCATCATGGCTTGATTTAAGGCCAGAAAAGAGGAGCGAAACCTCAGGGTGTTTCGGTACAATGTGGGATAACTTGCTGTTCGATAGAGCAGTAATGCTGCACTGCTAGAGAGGCAAACGGAACTGAAGCATGGCTTGGGTTGACGTGCGCAATTACTGACGTACACAGTCACCCCGTCTGCCTGGGTAAGGTCATACACAAGTTGTGTGCAAGCTAGAATACTGGAGTAGTAGCTACAAAAACGCAAGGGCGAGAGACTTCCAGAAAAATAAGGTTCATGAAGAGACTACTCCAGGGGGACGTTTTGTGTGCTAGATTGTTTACGCTGTGTCTGAACTCAGTAGCGTGGCGCCTGCGAGCAACGGAGGGATACCGGTTATCCAAGCCTATAGACGTTAAAGTCACCGATCTCCTGTATATCGATGACCTGAATGTTTTTGCTGCCTTCTAAAGCAAGCTGCACCGAGTGCCGAAGGAAACTAAAGGAGCGATGCAGGATATCGACTTCCACTGGAATCAGAAAAAGTGCTCAGTGGTACACGTCTGGTATGAGGAAGGACGAGACATCCACCATCATGCCCGCTTGGGGAAGGAAAACACTACATATTCCTGGGGGTGCTAGAGAATGTTCAACAGGATGAATGGCTGGCCCTGGCGTGTGCGGCTATAAAGAGTATCTACGCAGGATATCCATTATATGGTCCAGCCCTCTGTTTGACTGTCACCTTGTACAGGCAACTAATCAGTATGCACT
>JAAXHI010000080.1:0-2853 GCA_012270875.1 Candidatus Poribacteria bacterium
GGCGGGTTGCCCCCGACATCGTTATCAATCGTCTTTGTGACAAATGCAGTCGTGAATTGCTCCGACAGCGCAGTTCCAACTGTTAGGGTATCATCACCGCCAATCGGAATGAGTCCACTAATGGCCAGTTTTTTAAGATTATCTACTGCCTCATCTAACTTATTATCTTTAATCAGGTTCGTGCGTGAACTTTTTAAGAGTGTGCCTCCTCGGTTTTCATCAATCAGGTCCGGAGTCAGTGTAAAGTACCGACCACCTTTCAGGACACCGCGCCAACCCTCCATAAATCCGATGAGTTCAAAACCGAGTTCCTCGGCTTTCAGCGCGATACCTTTAAGGGTAGCGTTGAGCGCACTCGTATCGCCACCCCCTGTTAAAACACCAATCTTCTTTTTCATGTAAAACTCCTTCATGATATAAGATAATAGCTACTTAACGACTTCAAGAAGAACCGGCTTATCCATAGCGAGTGCTTTTTCAAACATCGGCTTAAAATCGTTAGGATCTTCAACCCTGAGTCCAACAGCACCGAAGGATTCAGCGAACTGTACAAAGTCTGGGTTCACCAACTCCACACCGATCCGTTTACCGAACCGCCGCAACTGCCCGCGCTCGATTGAGGTATACTGGTTGTCATTCATCACAAGCGTCACAACGGGTAGGTTATACATCACCGCAGTTGCGAAATCCGGACAGGTCATTAAAAACCCGCCATCGCCGCTCAGCGCGACAACTTTCCGATCTGGGTAAGCGACCTGCGCACCGATAGCACCTGTTAACCCGATCCCCATTGCCACAGATACACCAGAGAAAATGTAACTCCCTGGATGATAGCACGGAAAATGTGCCAGCGCGCCGTAGCCAGTGATGTTAACGTCAACCGACAAAATCGCATCACGCGGCATTACATCGCGCATCTCTTTGAGGATTTGCGGGTGTTCGATCTCGGTAAAGCGCCGACGTAATTCGCGTAGACCTTCACCCCAACCGTCTGCCCGTTTCTCGTCCCGCAGCGCGGCATTCAACTGACGTAAGACCAGTTTCGGATTCGCACCGATGCCAACAGTCGCAGGATATTCCTTGTGAATCTCATCGGGGTCCGCTTCAATATGTAACAACGGTTGCGGAATCTCCAGGCTCCAGTTGCCGGTATCGCGATAGTTGAATCGTGTGCCGACAGCAACAATTAGATCGGACGCGTTCATCGCTGCTTGGGCAACGCCGTCTCGGAAGATACCGATAGAATACGGCGAGTCTTCCGGCACCGAACCTTTGCCAAAACCCGTCATCACGACCGGCGCGTTCAGCAGCTCCGCGAACGCAAGGATCTCCGCAGTGGCACGTGTATGATTGATGCCACCACCTGCGATAATCAGTGGACGTTCCGAGGCGTGCAACAGTGCCAGCGCAGCATCTACATCTTCTGGACTGGCTGTCGTCTGAATACCGTTATTGTATGACGGAATTGGCAAGTCGGCTTCTGCATCCAGCGCATCTTTCGCCAACTCTATCAGCACAGGACCCGGTCTCCCGGAACGCAAGGCACTGAAACTCCGATTGACTGCCCCCGGAATCTGGTCTACCCGATGCACAATTTCCAGATGCTTCGTCATCGGTGTGAACGCCGCTCGCTGATCCAACCCGTGAAAACTCTTCTTCGGATCCCGTTGTACCAAGTAAGACGGATTTTGTCCGGTAATCCAAAGCACAGGTGATGATGCCGTATTCGCCTCACCGATACCGACAGAGGCATTATTTGAGCCGGGACCCGGCACTGTCATGCAGACCCCAACATCACCGGTAGCGCGCGCATAGCCATCTGCCATAAACGCCGTGCCGCCTTCATGTCGTGTGACATAATGCTGGATATTGTCTTGGTTGTTATAGAGTGCTTCGTAAACGGTATCTAAATGATTCCCCGGTAAACCGAAAATATCTTTAACACCTTGTGCTTTCAAACATTCAACAAAAATATCGCCACCTGTCATAGTTAACTCCTTTTCTATAGTCTTGTACTTACGCAGTCTGTGCAGCTGAGTCGAGTGCCTTCGCCTTCTCAAAGTCAGCCTCCGCTGCTTCTTGTTGACCTAATTTTTCCTTCACATACCCGCGATTCCGATGCGCCTTGACGTGCTTCGGATTTAACTGAATCGCTTTATCCAGGTCTGCAATTGCTGCTTGATAGTGTCCCTCTGCTTCCTGTGAATTCCCGCAAGCAGACTCCGACTGACCTAAGCGGTACTTCGCAAGCCCGCGATTGTTGTAAGCGGCAGTATACTTTGGATTCAGTCGGAGAGCTTCCGTACAATCGGCAATTGCCCCCTGCAAGTGATGTTTTGCTTTTTCTGGATTCTCCCTGCGCAACTCATCTCGCCCCAGATCATTCTGCGAAATTGCCCGATTGCTGTAGACGGGAGCGTATTCTGGGTTTAACCGGATAGCCTTATCAAAGTTATCCATCGCGGCTTCGTACGCTTGCCCGTCATTTTTTCCGCGTCCGTCTTTGTAGTAATTCTCTGCTAAATCTTCGTCTATCCGCGCAGCCTCTTCAAAGTCGGTTTTTGCGGCACTCTTTTCGCCGAGTGTTTCCCTTACAAGCCCGCGATCGAGGTAGTTTATTGCTGTCTCCGGATTGAGTCGGATGGCAGCATCGAAATCCTTGATTGCCTTGTCATAGTCACCAAGCGCAGCCCTTGCAGCCCCGCGAGTATGGTAGGCAGCGCTGCTATCCGCATCCGATGTGGCTAACTCGATGGCGGCATCACTGTCAACGACCGTGCTTTGATAGTACCATTCGGCTTCTCCGCTGTGCTCGGGTTCGGTTACAATTTGCCCGAGGAGATATTTCGTCCA
>JAAXHI010000080.1:2970-53407 GCA_012270875.1 Candidatus Poribacteria bacterium
TATATCCCCGTGTTCTACCTTGGAACCGCCACTTCGCATCTTCGCATCTGCGCGGGTGTAAACTTCCTTCGGGCTGCTTAGCCATCGCAAAGGGATCAGAAATAGCCGTGCGAACATTTGACTCCTGAAAAAACGAAGATCTGGCGCGAAATAATTCGTTGACATGAGTCGATAAGCCTTAACCCGGTCTATAAGTTGTGCCATAAGGTCAAGCGAGTCAATCTGCTTATAGTTTCCGTTAGCATTCAGCGTTATCAATTTAAATTGTGTCTCGCTACGGGCTTTGTAGGCATTAGGTATATCCGAATTAAGATTGATAGCCTCATTATAAGCGGAAAGGGCACCTTCAAAGTCTTCGCCTGCTTGATGCGCCATACCCCTTTTATATTCGAGATAGGCACGTATTCGCGGGCGGTTTTGCCATTCCGTTAAAGGCTGAACTTCTGCCCGCTCCGCCGCTGTGAGCAATGCTTTAAGTATATTTGAAGGTACAGCGTGTCCCCTATTCCTACTGGGTTTGACACTACCCCGCGAAAGCACTGCTATGACTTCTCCTTCGTTGTTTAGCACTGGGCACCCACTCCACCCCGGCCCTGCAGCAGGTATGTGTAACCGAAGCCATTTATCCTTTTTCTCGATACCTCGGACAGTAGCAGGTGCGCTGTTTTCCTTGTCCCCATCGTAGCCGATGGCACAAATACTCGCCTTTTTTCCCACAGTCTCGCTGTTGCCAAGGTCGAAAGGAATCCCTTCTTCCGAAACTTTTAGAACAGCGAGGTCGTTCTTTTCATCAAATGCTGTGATGCCTTCAATGGTGTACGCGGCATCTGTGTCAACATGCTTCACAGCAACGCTCGTAGCCCCTTCTAAAACGTGAAAACTTGTCGCAATTTGATTGCGTTCTATAAAGAAGCCACTACAATTACTAATGTTAACTTCGTATGTGTTGTTGCCAATATACTTCCCAAAAGCCTTTACCTCCAAAATTGCCATGGTTCCTTGGACCTTTTGGGGAATTTTTTGGGCTGTCATAAAGAACTTGTCCTTTGTACAACCTATTGTTTTAGCCGAGTGTTTCCTTACTCTAAGAATTTGAATTTGTCGAAACTTAGGAAACAACAAAAAGTCTTGCCTGCCTCGGGGCAAATGTACTGTTCAGATATGACTTTCCATCAGCGCACCAAAAATCTATGGTCTCTCTCATCTCCTTAAACGGATGCCATTCTACAATACGTCTTACCTCCTGGTGCAGTTCAATCAAAGTATCAATCGCATCACGACTTGTGTTGAACAGGTAGAAAATTTCGGAGGCTTCCGCTTTCCTATGGCGTACTTGAACGTTGTCCGTTGCCTCGTTGTCCGGTTTTACATACACTGATACAAAACGAGGCACCCATTTTCGGAGCCGTTTTTCGAGTTTCACTAACTTTTCGTCAGGCGGACCCCGGAGAATAGTTACACGCCGTCCGTAGATAAGTTGCTCAAGCGGATACGGTTCAAGTCCGATCCGACCGTTCAGCAGATATGGCGTAGGTTCATCTGCGATCAGTCTGCCTTTGGCTTTCGTGAACGCCTTTAGACACTTGACGCTCTCTTCTTGAAGCGATATGCAACTCGGCAGCAGAACGACACTATAAACCTCTGTCTCTGTTGCTGGATCGTTAGGAAAACAGAGACCGCCACGCTTACTACCGAGTTTTCTGGCACGCACAGCATCTATAACCTCTGCTGAATTCAGTTCATGTTCCGAGACAATTCTGAAATCGTAACCCAACTCCCATACACTTTGGCACAACCATCCCCACGCTTTTGTGACGATGCTCCACGATTTCTCATCGGGTTTTGTCCAGAGACTCTGTGTCGGTGCTACCATCAGAAGTTGTCTCTTTGGATAGCCTGTTGATAGCAGTTGTGAGAGTGCCTGTGTTGTATCTCCAGCGGCACTGTTTCCATTCAGCCACAAGTTGAAACCGAGACCCGCATCTTCAAAGTATCGCGCTATTGGAATGCCTTTGTCTGTTGTGTTATCCTTTTTCCGAGCAATACCGGCGTATTGTGTGTCGCTACAGATCCATTTAGCAACGACGAATCGCTTCGGTGTATCTATTTCGGTGACGTTTAGAATTGGACAGTCTACTGCTGCCAGCATGGCTCCCAACTCAAACTCCAACATCTTTGCACTCGCCGAAAGGCTTAACGCAAACCGTAGTCCTTCTTGATGGCAGAACTCACGTACACCACTAAGCAAGCAGGTTGCGAATCGCTGCGTCAGTGCTTTCCAAAACGTATTTCTGACGGCTGCTGAATTGTAAGTTTCATAAAAAAGCAAGGGCAGATAGGTTGTAAGTGTTTCTTCCGCCGTCTCCAGTAGCACAGGACTCCACGGGACTGATGTTATGCTGGCTCCTAAAACGCTCGCTAAGGACAGAAATTTGGGGAGTTCACATGCAAAGCCAGCGAGGTGCTGCTTGCCGTAAGTTTTTAAATAGCCTTTCAGTAGTCGTTCTATGAACTGTGAAACCCCCGAGGTGCTTAAAAGATCTTCACGCGCCGCTGCCGTCTGAAACAGATTAATAACCGTTCGCCCGCGAAGCCGTTCTGCAATCGTGAGATCTCCGCTCACACACTGCTCCACATGGTCACTGATGTTATAGCACGGTGCATCCGCATGCGGTTGCGCAATTAAGTAGTATTGGCTGAAGCCTGTTTCACGCGACAGGAGAGACTGCCGAAGCGATGCTTGGATTGTTACAGTTCTTTCGGTATCACCAAACGACAAGTCCGTAGCGTTCAATTGGTAACGCGTCTGCAATAGAGCCGATGGTAATACAACCCACGCTTGGTTACCGCGTCGCGATGCCTGTTTTAACACCGCTCGGTGCGCTGCTGATTCTTCTGTACCTCGCCACGGTAGTAGGCTGCCACCACTCGGAATTCGCAATTTTCCCGTGTTAAAAGAATCCGTCTGCACAGGTCCACTCCTATGTCAAAAAATTTGCAACTGTTAAACGTTTTGTGATATACTTTTAACACTCAGGAAAGGCAAGGTTCATAAATTCTACCGCTATTTTGCATTAAGAGTTTAGCACACCTTGAGAATTCATGCAATCAAAAGTTTTCCGTTCTGTTTGTGACGAAAACTGTGATTCGGGCACTTACCCCTAAACCATAACGACTGCTAAACCGCACTAAAAAGAATAGACATGAAACTTCTCGAAAATCTCATCTCAGCATTTTCTGTCCTTCGTGCCAGTAAATTGCGCACGGTTCTCACCCTTTTAGGCATCACCATCGGGATTGCGGGGATCATTGCGATGATGTCCTTTGGCGCAGGTGCTGAAAAACTTATCATGGCAG
Source organism: Candidatus Poribacteria bacterium (assembly GCA_012270875.1). Classification (GTDB taxonomy): domain Bacteria; phylum Poribacteria; class WGA-4E; order WGA-4E; family WGA-3G; genus WGA-3G. Next base: position 6,328 of record JAAXHI010000080.1, read on the forward strand.
AATTTGAGAAGATCGGAGGCCCCAGTATGTTCGGGGTCTACCGACCCGGACATATCCGAAAAAATGGACGCTGGCAACGTAATACCAGTCCGCATCACCTTGAGATGGAAGACCTCCGCGATGTCCTCGCAGAATGCCCCTCTGTTGAAGTTGCCACTGTCGAAGGCAGCTACTATATCAATCTCGGTATTGACGGAAAATTTCAACGCACCTATCTCCGCGCAACAACCAACGAATACCAAGCCGTTCGCGAATGGCGGACGGAGTATGGTAGATTCCTCGCTGATACCGATATGGACGCTTGGACAAAAGTCTGTGTCATCGGTTCAAAGATCTGGAAAGAGCAGTTTAAAGGACAAGATCCGATCGGTAAAGAAATCGTCATCAACAACTTCGGGAACAATAAACGCTTTACGGTTATCGGGATTATGGAGAGCCGTGGAGACGGGTTAGAACGCGGCAAAAGCGATGACAATATGCTCTTCATTCCGATCACAACCGCACAAAAACGGTTCTGGGGACACGATTACGTTGGACATATCATGGTCCGCGCAAAAAGTCCGTTTCACGTCGATCAGGCACTCAAAGAGGTCAAGACCATTATTATGCGCAATCACGGCGGCGACGATACCTTTTTCCGAACCTGGTCGGCAAAACAGGGCATCGAAAACGCGAAAAGAATGATCCTTATCATAGAGACGGTGCTCGTCGTCATTGCCTCGGTCTCTTTGATTGTCGCGGGTATCGGGATTCTGAACATTATGCTTGTCTCGGTAACAGAGCGGATCCCCGAAATCGGACTCCGGAAAGCGGTCGGCGCAAAGAGTTTTAACATCCGAATGCAGTTCCTCACAGAATCCGTCCTCTTATGTCTAATTGGCAGCCTACTCGGTATCGCTTTCGGCGCAGTCGTTGGGAAAGGCTTTGCTTGGATCGTCGGAAAGTTTTTAGATGAAATGGCATGGCCCTCAGTGATTACCCCAGAGGCTGTGCTGATCTCCGTCGGCGCAGGTGCAGCCGTAGGCATCTTCTTCGGCTATTACCCCGCCAGCCAAGCCGCCAAACTGACGCCTATTGATGCTATTCGTCATACATAAGGAAACCAAGCATGCACTTGCTGGAGAATCTCATCTCAGCATTTTCTATCCTTCGCGGGAGTAAACTCCGCACAATCCTCACGCTCTTAGGGATTACTATCGGTATTGCAGGTGTCATCGCGATGATGTCTTTCGGCGCGGGTGCCGAAAAACTCATGATGGCAGAATTCGAGAATATCGGCGGTCCCAGCATGTTCGGCGTTTATCGACCCGGATATGTCCGAAAAAACAACCGTTGGCAGCGCAATACCAGTCCCCATTACCTTGAGATGCGAGATCTGCACGATATTCTAACAGACTGCCCTTCTGTTGAAGTCGCTACTGTCGAAAGAAGTCATTTCATCAATTTTGACGTTGAAGGACGGCATCGGCAAACCTACATGCGCGCAACAACCAACGAATACCAAGCCGTCCGTAGATGGAAAACCGAATACGGGAGATTCCTCGCCGATACCGATATGGACTTCTGGAACAAGGTCTGTGTTATCGGTGCGAAGGTCTGGAAGGAGCAGTTTAAAGGACAGAACCCGATTGGGAAAGAGGTCGGTATCAACAACAGACGTTTTACCATTATCGGCATCATGGAGAGTCGCGGCGATGGATTGGAACGTGGCAGAAGTGATGACAATATGATCTTCGTCCCGATCACGACCGCACAAACCCGTTTCGGCGGACGGAATCGCGTCGGTGCTATCATGGCACGTGCCAAAAGCATCGATGTCGTTGATCAGGCACTGAAAGAGGTTAAAACTGTTCTCATGCGCAACCACGGCGGCGACGATACCTTTTTCCGGACATGGAACGCAAAGAAAGGGATTGAAAGCGGGAAACGGATGATCTTTATCATAGAGTCCGTCTTGGTTGTCATCGCGTCTGTCTCCTTGATTGTTGCGGGTATTGGGATTCTCAATATCATGCTTGTCTCGGTAACAGAGCGGATCCCCGAAATCGGACTCCGGAAAGCGGTCGGTGCGAAAAGCCTTGACATCCGTTTACAGTTCCTGACAGAATCTGTGCTTTTATGTGTGATTGGGAGCCTACTCGGCATTGCGTTAGGTGCTGTGGTCGGGAAAGGTTTCGCGTGGATAGTGAGCAAATTCCTTGCGGGAATGTCGTGGCCCGCTGTGATTACACCGGAAGCCGTGTTAATCTCTGTCGGTGCCGGTGCAGCTGTAGGCATCTTCTTCGGGTTCTACCCCGCCAGCCAAGCCGCCAAAATGACCCCCATTGATGCTATTCGGCATACGTGAACACTTAATACCAAATTTGGGAGGAGGCAACTGATGCTTAATACGCAAACAACTTCTGAGGCTATACAAGAAATACCGGTGCCCGATACGATGACGCTGGAGGAATTTCTCGAAAACGACTTAGAAGGGTATGAATATGTCAAAGGAGAATTAGTCCCGATGCCACCGGCAACGATGATACATGGTGAGATTAGTATTAATATTATTCACTATTTGGATGCATACGTTCGTGAGCACCAGTTAGGACGTTTGTATACTGCTGAAACGACTTTTCAATTGGATGATCGAGCAGTAAAGCCGGATATTGCGTTTGTTTCAACAGACCGATTACCCGAAAATAGAGAGCAGGCATCACCTATCCCGCCGGATTTGGCGGTTGAAGTCGTCTCGCCATCAGACAAACACTATGATGTCACCGAAAAAGCGTTAGCCTATTTGAGAGCAGGCACGCGCCTTGTCTGGGTGATTGAACCCGTCGCGAAAACCGTAATGGTCTACCGCTCCGAAACAGATTCCACTGTGCTGAACTATGAAGACACATTGACCGGCGAAGATGTCGTTGAAGGATTTACATGCCCAGTCGCACAACTCTTTGAATAGATTCATTTCAACGTGAGTTTTAAAATAAAAATTGAAGTGTCTCGTAGGTGTTTTGCGTGCGTATTTTCCCTCGGTTGAACGGAGGCCTCTTAAAAATCACACATAGCACAGAGTGAAATCCAACGCACTATGATGCCGACACCGTTTGGGATGTTGGGTTTCGCTACACCTATCTACCCAAAGGGTTCATTGAAGAATGGAACGCACTATATAGCGAAAACGCGCCTATGGATTTACCGCTCAACCCAACCTACGTCCTTAATACCAAATTTGGGAGGAGGCAACTGATGCTTAATACGCAAACAACCCCTGAGGCTATACAAGAAATACCGGTGCCCGATACGATGACGCTGGAGGAATTTCTCGAAAACGACTTAGAAGGGTATGAATATGTAAAAGGAGAATTAGTCCCAATGCCACCAGCGACGATGATACATGGTCAAATCAGTAGTAAGCTTCATATACGCTTAGGTCTACACGTTGAGGAAAATCGGTTAGGACAATTATATATTGCCGAAACAACATTTCAATTGGATGACCGAGCAGTAAAGCCGGATATTGCATTTGTTTCAACAGACCGATTACCCGAAAATAGAGAGCAGGCATCACCGGTCCCGCCGGATTTGGCGGTTGAAGTCGTCTCGCCATCAGACAAACACTATGATGTCACCGAAAAAGCGTTAGCCTATTTGAGAGCAGGAACACGCCTTGTTTGGGTAATTGAACCCGTCGCCAAAACAGTAATGGTCTACCGATCCGAGACAGATTCCACTGTGCTGAACTATGAGGACACATTGACCGGCGAAGATGTCGTTGAAGGGTTTACATGTCCAGTCGCGCAACTCTTTGAATAGATTTTAAGGAAAACAATGCCTATTTTTATAGTCTCAACCGTGTAAATTTATGCAGCAAACGCTTTCACACTTTCACGCACCTCCCACACAAGGCATAAAATACATCGGATCCAAACTAAAACTCATCCCACAAGTCTTGGAACTCGTCAAAAAAGTCAACGCCAAGACAATCCTCGACGGCTTTGCAGGCACAACCCGCGTCTCACAGGCACTCGCCAAACTCGGTTATACCGTTATCTGCAACGATGCTGCGCCGTGGTCAGAAGTCTTCGGTACCTGCTATCTCCTCAACACCAAACCGAGAGAAACATATCAGCCTCTTATTGACCATTTCAACGCCGTACAGCCTATTGACGGCTGGTTCACAGAACACTACGGCGGACACGCCAACGGGGGCAACGCAATCCAAGCAGACGGACTCAAGAAACCGTGGCAGCACCACAATACCCGTAAACTGGACGCAATCCGACAAGAGATCGAAAATCTTAATCTCAATCCAGTCGATAAAGCCGTAGCGCTCACAAGTCTCATTCTCGCACTCGACCGCGTTGACAGCAGCCTCGGTCACTTCTCAGCATATCTCAAAGATTGGGCACCCCGCGCCTATAAAAACTTAGTGCTTGAAGTACCGGAAATTTTTACATCAGAAGGAGCGCATCAGGTTCACCAAAGCGACATCTTTGACCTCGTGCCGCGTATCTCCGTAGACCTTGCATACTTCGACCCACCCTACGGCTCAAACAACGAGAAGATGCCTCCGTCCCGTGTTAGATATGCTGCTTATTATCATCTCTGGAAAAGCGTTATCCTTTTCGACAAACCCACCCTTTTCGGCAAAGCAAAACGGCGAGAGGATACATCAGACCCCCTCGCCGCCTCTGTATTTGAGGAATTCCGCCACAACGCTGACGGACGTTTCATCGCCGTTGATGCCATCGCGAAGTTAATCCGAGAAACGCAAGCGCGTTGGATTCTGCTCTCCTACAGCTCCGGTGGTCGTGCGACTGCACAGCAACTCAACGAAGTCATGCAAGACAACGGAAAACTGCTTGCTGTTCTTGAACTCGATTATAAGAGAAACGTCATGGCAGGTATGAAATGGACGGACAAATGGGTAAATGACACTGAAACACCAAACCGAGAATTCCTTTTCCTGCTTGAGAAGAATTAACCTGACCGAACCGCAAGGAAAGTTAAAGAAATGCTTTAACTTTCGGATGTTCCAGCACTTCTGGATTCAGAACATAAGCCGGGACACGTCCTTGAATCGCGTCTGTAACCTGCTCAATTGTCCGAAGATCCAACCGAATACCAGATTCGACAGTCATGCCTGCATTATGGTTCGTAGAGATGATACGCGGATGATCCTTGTGAATCGCCCGCGGTCCGTTAACCGGATCGTCTACGACATAATACCAGAGTCGGTTTTCACGAATAGCGCGGTTCGCTGCCGCATCATCAACGAGGTTCCCGCGCGACGGATTGACGAGAGACGCATGCGGTTTCATCGCGCAGAGTTCTTCATAACCGACGACAGTATCCGCACCCGATAGATGCAGAGATACCGTATCGCTCTCTTTGAAAAGCGTCAGCGGTGTATCGACAGCCTCCGCACCAAATTTCGCAGCAAGTTCAGCGATATCCGGACGGATGTCATACACCAAAAGTCTCCCTTCTTCACCGAGAAGCGGACGCGCACGACGGGCAACCTCTTGTCCAATCCGACCAAAGCCATACAGACCGAGCGTAGAACCCATCACTTCATGGGTCTTGATCAACCCGAAATCCCCACTATGAGAGGCTCTATTGAGCGTATAGACGCGCTTCATAGTTGCGAACCACTGCGCAATCGCATACTCAGCGACAGTCACCATGTGTTCAGGCGCAATGGTAACAATAACACCAGATTTCGTCGCTAAATCAACGTTAACGGTTTCATATCCGACACCCCAACGCGCAATGATGCGGAGGGATGTCGCCGCTTCATAGAAACTGTCATGAAAGGGGACTCCGCTTGCGATTATCCCGATAACACCATCGGCGTGTTCTGCAGTCAGTTCCCGAGGGTGGATACTCAACGCACCGAGTTGCTGCAAATCCGCCAACGCCGCTCGGCGTTCCGCAGTATCAAACTCACTGTTCTCAAAAATAGGAGAAAGTAAAATCTTGGTTTCCATAGTTTTATCTGCTTAGCGACTAATGCGGACACCGCCTGCCTGCATCGCCTTCTCTGCCTCTTCTGCCGTTGCCCAATTGAAGTCACCGGGGAACGTATGTGCTAAAGCGGAATACCCGCCCGCGAAATCCACTGCCTCTTGCGGCGATTTTCCGTTCAAGAGACTATAAACTAATCCTGACGAGAAACTATCACCGCCACCAACTCGGTCCACGAGTTCCAAATTTTCGTAGATACGTGAGAGATAGAATTCTTCGCCATCAAACAGGAGTGTCCGCCAATCGTTGAGCCAACCCGTTTTCGCATCACGTAGCGTCGTGCCGATCATCTCGATATTCGGGAAAGTGTCTTTGACGCGCTGTGCAACCGCCTTATAACTCTCCGGTTCGAGTTTACTATAGGATTCGGTTGCCCCTTCTGCCGCGAAACCGAGCGATTTCTCAAAGTCTTCCTCGTTACCAATGAGGACAGAGACATGTTCCATCATCGGTCGGTTCGCCGCTTGTGCTTCTTCAGCACTCCACAATTTGGAACGGAAGTTCAGATCGTAACTTGTTTTGACACCCGCCGCGCGCGCCGCTTGAAGTGCTTCTGCCGAGACCGCAGCCGCGGATTCCGACAAAGCCGGTGTAATACCGCTCAGATGGAACCACCGCGCATCGCTAAAAATAGATGTCCAATCAATCTCACCCGGTTGCACTTTGGAGATGGCAGAGTATCCACGGTCATAAGTAACGCTACTCGCACGCGGTCCCGCTCCCATTTCGAGGTGATAAAACCCGTTCCTTTCAAAACCGACACCGTCGAAATCTACCCAGATGATGTTGGACATATCCACACCGAGTTCGCGCCCTTTATTGCGGATGTAGCGACCAGACCAGTTATCCACGAGCCGTGATACCCATGCCGTCCGTAATCCGAGTTGTGCGGCATTGACAGCGACGTTCATCTCCGCACCACCAGCAGTGATTGACAGCGATGTCGTATTCTCAAGACGCATAAATTCTGGTGAAGTCAGACGAATCATCGCTTCTCCAAATGTGACTAAATCATACATAACGTTCATTCTCCTGTTTTGATGTCTGTTGTGTTCTGGTGTTCGTGATAGAGGTTTTCAATACACGGTCCACAGAAACAGTAGACCCTACCGTATCCGCCGATCTCTTTTTCAAGCAACTGGTTCATAGGAAACTCTTCTTGGCAGATCGCGCAAAGTTCTATCTGTTCTTTGGGTTCATCGGTTTCTTCACCCTTCTTCTGCCGAGACATGAAAGACAAAATCAACCAAATGGCGATAGGTATAAAAATTACAAATATAACAAATAGCATTACATGTTTCCTTCGTAACGACAATAGCAGCTGGAATCCTTGTTACTATAGTTGATAATGCCGAAGATGTCAACGGGAATTGTCTAACAGCATTCAGCAGTCAGTTGTCAGCTGTCAGTTAAGAGGGTTCCATCAGTGGTCAAGAAGTTTGCAAGTGTATCTAAAGTTGCGAAGTGTACTAAAGTTATTGACGACTTTACTCTCACTGCGAGGCATTTAAAACTTTCCGATAACTGATAACTGAGTACTGACAACTTCTCCGAAATTGTTTTGATTAATCCGCGGTCACTGTGCTAAAATACGTAGGAAACTTCCGACTCGAAAGTAAAAACGAGACTGTATTGGAAAAAACAAAACCGCCACTTAACCGCAAGGAAACTTAAAAATACATGTCAAAAATAGCACACGTAGACGTTTACCCGACGGCTGTCGGGATGAAAGATGTCTTTAATATCGGCACCGGTTTCGTTGGGGACACGGGATCCGCAGGCGACCATGTTTTCGTCAAAATCACAACAGACGACGGCTATGTCGGTTGGGGCGAACAACGCGCACTCCCTTCATGGAGTTACGAGACGACTGAATCTATCACGACGACAATTCGGCACTACATCGCACCGCTACTGCTTGGACAAGATCCACTGAACCACAACGCTATCCACTATGCAATCTATGACGCATTGAAACCCGCTGTCAGCAACGGACACCCTTTCGCCAAAGCAGCCGTAGACATCGCTTTACACGACCTACGTGGACACATCCTTGATGTTCCGCTACACGTCCTTTTCGGCGGGAAACGCCACGACACGCTCCCGCTCGCCTATGCATTGAGCATTGATACGCCAGAGATTATGGGACTGAAGGCGAAAGCCTTGGCACCCTGTTCCTGTTTCAAGGTGAAAGTTGCGGGCAATCCTGCAGCCGATGAAGAACGCCTGCGCGCCGTCTACGAAGCGATGCCGGACGCGCAACTCTGGATCGATGCCAATCAGTCCTATACGCCATCTAACGCACTCGAATTACTGAAACGAGTCGCGGACATCCGAGAAATTTACTGTATGGAACAACCCGTAGCAAGCCAAGACTGGTTCGGCATGCAGCGGGTTCGCGAAGACGCACCCGTTCCGATTGCTATTGATGAAGGGTGCTTTACCCACTTTGATTTGGCGAAGGTTGTGCGTTTGGCGTGTGCGGATGCCGTCGTTTTGAAGGTCTGTAAATCTGGCGGTTTAGCAGCGTGTATCAAGAGTATTCACGTCGCCGAAGCCAATTCAATAGAACTCCTCGGTAGCGGTTTGACGGAAGCCGGTATCGGATTCATCGCCAGCGTCCATCTCTTTGCGACTGTGGATCTCGTTCTCCCCGCTGAACTCAATGCCCCCGCCTTTTTGGAAACGTTGGCAGTGCACGGTGTCGAAATACACGACCACGTCGTGACAGTTCCAGACGGCCCCGGTCTCGGTGTTACACCCGATGAAGATTACATCAAGGCGAATCTCCTGACGGTTGCCGAATCTTAGACACAATCAAGATCTCCACCAGAATCGCGATAACGATTGCCACAGCGCAGAGTAGATACGGACTCTGTGTCCCAAATCGCGAATCCGCTAAAATGCCGCCTAAAAGCGGACCCAACAGAATCCCTAATCCCAATATACCTTCATGCCATCCGCTCTTATTCCCTTTGTCAGCGTGACGATCCAATCCGTAGTAAAGGCTGCTAAAATAGGTGAAAGCAGCAGACACACCAATGACCCCAAACGCGAAAGTCCAGAGAAGTGTGTGTTGGAGTCGCCATATTCCAAAGAAACTGAGGACTGCCAACATCTGAGCGATTAACACCGGACTGAAGCGGTAGTGCCATCGGGTTGAGTAACCGGTGCCGAGGACAAGAAACGCCAACGTCTGTATGCCACCAAGCGTGAGCATCAGATTGCCGAATGTTGACGGAATCATCCCCATCTCCTTCGTAAGCTTCGGCGCGAGGCGACGCAACACGCCTAACGTAAACCATGAAGTAAAGTTCGCACACCGGGCTATATTGAGGTAGCTAATACGGACAGGTTGCGGTGGATAGAGTGTTTCGGTAGGTTCTGCGGTGGTTTCGGCGGAAGCATCGGTTTTTGGAACATCAGATGCCTGCCAATTGTTCGCTATAATTGTTCCTAAAGTCAGTAGCACCATTGCCCCGGCAAGATAGAACGGTTTAAATGGATTTGCATCGCCATAGAGGTAACTTGAAAACGCCGGTCCTAAAGTAATACCGACACTCCAGAACAGGTTGAAAAGCATAACCCGCTGGATGAGTTCACCGCCACCTTCGCGTTCGGCGAGCCACGCCTCGTAGGCGGGCCAAAAGAGTGCCATACTGATACCGATGCCGGGGAAGATTAGCATCAGGTGCACGCCATTTCGACAGAGCGGGAGACCGATACTGACAACACCCAGCACCAGACACGCGGTGTAAAGTACATACCGCCGTTCTATCCGATCCGAAAGTCGTCCGAACGGAATCGCGAGCACCACGAAGAAGGCAGTCGTGACCGCCATCAGTACGCCTAAAAACGTTGAGGAGAGTCCGAGGTAACTCGTATAAAAAGAGGTGTTGGTTAGGATACTGCTATAAGCGAGATCGAGGAACAGAACGGGAAGATAAACGGTAGAAAGTTGGCGCATATTTTATTGTTCCGCACCCGATGTTACGGTTCTACAATCGTTGCATCAATCATGTGATAAGGTATCGCACTCACCGGTTCCACTTCGAGACCGATTTCGTCTTGTGTGACACCGCTATTCGCAGTGGCTCTCGCATAAATTTCGACAGGATTTGCTTCCGCTGGCACCTGCCAATCCCATTTCCAGAGCACCCATGCGAGTGGCGTATCCTTTGCCCATATCTCTGCCTCTTGCCATGTCTGACCATAATCAATGCTGACTTCTACCTTCTTGATACCGCCATGATGTCCCGCATCAAAAGCCGCACCACTTACCGTGTAAATCTTGCCACCGGTGATTTCCTCACCCTCGCTCGGGGTCCCAATCATCGTACCGAGTTTCACATTCGCAATCGGATCCCATCCCCGTTTCTCCCAATAACTTTCATGCGCTGCAGCCAACTGGATGTTCACTATCCATTTCGGATTTTTCGTGCCGTAGTGACCGGGATTAAGCAGTCGGATAGGGAAGCCGTGCTCAGTTGGGAGCGGAACGCCGTTCATTTCGTAAGCGAGAAGCGTATCTTCACGCATCGCGTCCTCCAGTGGGATCGCTGTATGGTAACCGTCTGCACAACGAAATACAACGACTTTCACTTCGGGTTTGGGTCCAACTTTCTCAAGCAGATCGCGAAGCCGAACGCCTTTCCAGTCTGCATTACTCATCTGTTCCGTACCGATCGGGTCCCCGATACATTTCAGGGTGCGCGTCGCTTCGACAGACTCCATCGCGACGATGTCTTCAAGCCGAAGTAGCAACATCGGTTTCTCAATTAAACCGGTGATTGCCATCTGCCACTTTGCCGCGTCAAGCACTTTAGGGTCGCCAATCTGTAAGATATAGAAATCGGCGTTAGGGGTTACAAAGGTGCTTGGTTTCAGCAGCGGTTCTACTGCTGCTTGTCCTTCGAATTGGAGCGGTAAAACCATTCCTGCAGCACCAATCGCGCTCAGTTTGATGAACCTTCGTCTTTGCATATTTTTAACTTTCCTTGCGGTTCGGTCAGCTATATTTGAGGCTTTCGTGTCCTTCTCCGTATATCCGCTTTCCACTTCGTTTCAAGCTGCGTGTGCTTCTGAAAAGCGAGTTATAATATACCGCCTGCCTCTTTGCTGACTGCTATTTCTCCTGGTGTCTTTTTCTATTTCGCATCCGCATCGTAATTTTTACAACACCTCTCACCATGATCGCTGTCCCAGTGCACAGCGTTAAAGGCAGCCCCCATCCTTGTTGAAAGAAATAGTAAGCGGCGAAGCTGATACACATCAAAACGATGAAGGTGTTCAGGAGTGTCTTGTTTTCATACCATTTTTGCATCTTTTTTTATAATTGTTAGTGTTCAGTTATCAGTTGTCAGAAAAAGAATGGATATCCTTACCAAAGACTGAATACTATTCTATGAGTCTGGGAGCAGTTTGATGATCTTGAAAGCGGTAATAGTCAGTTATTATTCCTTTTCTTACACCTTCATGGGTCGATTTTCTCTGTTGATCTTTCTTGTAGGAAACCTTCATCCTCAATTGTGAACATTGAATCATTGCCACTGGTCGTTATTATTATACCTGGTGGATTTGAATTGGAGTCTCGATCGTTGGTATTTAACACGATACTACTGCTATCGTGATTTGTACCTATATGGATGATACCACCTCTAAGATCTGCTGAGCGAATTGCTATATTTGGAGATCCGTCTTCGCTGAAGCTCATATGGATATGACTTGTGTCTGTACCATCTGCATCTTTGTTGAAGAGCATTACGTAGGGTGATCCATCGTCGTCAAAACCGAACGCGATGAAACCTCTTCCGTTTTCACTGGAGAGGACAAGTCTATTACAGTTAATTTCATCAAAGTATTCTGTCATAATTGTATATCCTTACCCATGGTCTAATATTTGAGAAAATAATACCATATGCCCAATTAAATGTCAAACAAAATAGAGCCTTTCGCCGTAGGATTCTTACTGCGAAGCACTCCCAGTCGTGACTTTCACCGACCACTGATAGCTAATGGAAACCGACTGCTGATAGCCAATTGCTGATGGCTGACCGCCAACTTCAAAGATTAGTTGCATTCCGTTTGGAAAAGTGCTATGCTGTTCCATACATTCACATAAAAGAAAGGACCGGAACCCCTCATGGCGAAACAACCGAATATTCTTTTTCTTATGACGGATCAGCAGCGTTTTGACACCGTTGGTGCCCTCGGAAATCCGATGATTCAGACCCCAGGATTAGATCGAATTGTGCGAGAAGGCACAAGTTTTACCTCAGCGTACTGTCCGTCCCCTGTATGTGTCGCATCGCGTTGTAGTTTCCTGCTCGGACAATGGGTACATGAGACGGAATGCACAAGTAATTCTGCAATGCCCCAAGATCGCGTCTCAGTGATGGAGATGCTAAACGAGGCAGGCTATCAGACACACGGTATCGGCAAAATGCATTTCACACCGCAAAGCCGAAAAATGTGGGGGTTCGAGACGCGCGACTATTCCGAGGAAGGACCCGGTCCTGACGACTTCACGACTTCTCTGGTTGAAAACGGCTACGACCATGTCGTCGCACCGCACGGCGAGCGGAGTGAATACTATTACATCCCNNCTTGAATTCTTCTCACAGCGTGATACGGAGCGTCCTTTTTTATGTTGGAGCAGTTTTATTAAGCCGCATCCACCCTTTGAATCGCCTGTGCCGTGGAACAGACTCTATCGGACGGTCGAGATGCCGCTACCCTTCCTGCCACCAGACTATGAGCATCTATATACCTATTGGAACCGACACCAAAATCGTTACAAATATCGCGACCAAGGACGGGATATGAACCTCCTTCGGACGATGCGTGCCGCTTACTATGCAGCCATCTCCTTCATTGATTATCAGGTCGGTCGAATCCTTGAATATCTGGAATCGGAAGGTGAATTGGACAACACGTTAATCCTTTATACCTCCGACCACGGCGAGTTACTCGGCGACTATGACTGCTACGGCAAACGTTCATTCCTTGATGCCGCGGCTCGGATTCCACTGCTTGTCCGCTACCCTGAACGTTTTGAGGCAAACGCACAGTGCGATACACCTACCAGCCTTGTGGATGCCCTACCGACAAGTCTCGGTGCAGCAGGGTTACCATTACAGGCAGACCGGAGCGGTGTGGACCTCGCCGATATTGCCACTGGAAATACACAACGGGATGCCATCATTGGACAACTCGGACACGAAAATACAGGACTCTATATGCTCCTGACAAACGAATACAAGTACATCTACTCCGCTGCCGATCGGCAAGAATGGCTCTTCAGACGTATGCCGGGTAGACTTGACGAGCGAAGTCTCGCCGGTAATCCCGGATATGGCAGGACGCTGAATGCTTACCGAAAACGTTTAATTGAATGGTTCCGAGACGACGGTTACGAAGTCCCACTTGACGGTAATAGATGGCGAGACTTCCCGCCACCTGTCGAACCTGAGAACCCAGATGCGGGGCAGCTTTTCCAAGATGGACGTTCTGTGAGTGATCAGTTCCCACCCGGGTATTCACCAAATGTGGACACACTCAGAAAGTGAGCGCGATACAATTCGGGCATATTGCCCAGCAATCCTAAGCCATGCCTATTCATCGCCCTATTAAAACGTTAATCTCAAAAGCAGGATGGCACGCCTATAACACTTATCGTAAAGGTGTGCACTACCACTTCAAACTTTCACGAGCCGCCGCACTGTTAGATGCACCGCGCGAAACTATTGAAGCATATCAGGCAGAACGTTTAGAAAAACTCCTCCGGCACGCCTACCGGACAACCCCTTATTACCGTGAATTGCTAAAGACAGAAACACCTGATATATCGCAAATTCCACCACTTGAGAAGAAAAACATTCAAGCACAATTGGACGCACTCTGNNCCACTTAAATTCTATCAAGATAGGAATTATTGGAATCAACGAAACTTGAGTGTCTACTATTTTGATCGATGGGCAGGTTGGAATTTCGGGCAACCGCAATTAGTCATCTGGGGAGCTCAGGTAGATTTGGAAAACGATGGACACTGGAAAAATCGGCTCAACAACTTCTGGCGGAACCAGTATTGGCTCAACGGGTTTCACTTGACAGACAAAGCGATGCTCGCAGCCTTTGAACAGATGAATCAGGTACTCCCGCAGACCATCCTCGCTTATCCTTCATCGCTTTACCAATTTGCTGGGTTTCTTTCCGATAACGGCTTGATCCCACAATGGAATTTGAAGGGTATTATAACTTCTGCTGAGATGTTACATCCACATTACCGCGCCTTAGCCGAGATTATTTTCAAAGCGAAAGTCCATAATCGTTACGGTGGACGGGAAGTCGGGTTAATCGGAATGGAATGTGCAGAAGGCAGGATGCATATCAACGCTCGCGATCTTTACCTCGAAATAGACAGTCCTGATCCATACAGCGAACCCGGCGAAATTCTGGTCACGCAGCTCAATAACTATGCTATGCCGTTTATTCGGTATCGGATTGGAGATATTGGTATGCTCTCCGACGAAGTATGCCCCTGCGGTAGTGAATTGCCTATTTTGGCTGAACTGCTTGGACGCACCACGGCAACTTTCCGTACGAGAACTGGGACATTGATACACGGAGGCTATTTCACACGACAGTTCTACGGTCTCAAGGGTGTGAACCAATTCCAGATAATCCAAGAGACCCTTAAGCATTGTGTCTTAAAAGTGGTTGCTAACAGAGAGTGGACAGAGGCAACACGTCATCACCTCGTTCAATGTCTCCAGAAGGCACTCGGTGAAGATGTCGTTGTTACAATGGAATTTGTAGAAGATATTCCGGTACCTGCGTCAGGAAAACGAGAATACACGATTTCAAAAGTAGGGACACCTGATACTGATTAAAACGTGAGGTTTGATAAATATTTAGGGAAACCGACCCATTTCCTCTTCAAGTCCCCCTGATAAGGGGGATTTAGGGGGTTAGATCACTAAAAATCGCTGCTACCACAAAGTTCTCTGAGTGTAGCAACCCGTTTCGTCTCACCCGGAAGATAAGCCAAGATCATCCCATCAATCGGCAGACTTCGATCCGCGACAACACCCGTACTCCGTTCTGCTGTTAAACCCTTTGAGAGCAGCAGATAAAAAGTGTCTTTTGCCCAACCCGGAGTAGTGTAGAAATTTCCCTGCCCCTTAGAAATAACAAGATCGGTTTCCAACACCGCGTTCACAAATTCCGGTGTCGCCTGATAGAGATTCGTGCCGATCGTCTTCGCACCTGACGACATCAACTGGACGACACCTTCCCGAACGGCTTCCTGAAGTTTTTGAAATTGCGGGTAACCTATTATTTCGTGTAGATCGGCAAGCGTTACGTCGTTGCTGGCGTTATCCACTTTTCCTACCACAATTATCTGGTGTCCACGCTGCACAAGTTCCTGAATGAAGGCAATATCAAAAATCACTTCTCCGTCGTTATCAGCAAGCCAGAGGAGCTGCTGCGGCGCACCATTAATCACCTTGTCATGGAACTGTTCATAACAATCAATAGCGAAAGGCGTTTCAACCGCTGCCCGCAATGCTTCAGAAAAGTAGTCAGGGTTCGCATTAAGTTTATCGACAACCCGCGCACTACTATAATCAATAATATTTCCAGCGACGACCAACTTCAAACGCGTCAGCCAGTTATCTTCCCAAAAATCCGACAGCAAGGCGAGCGCGGTCTGTCGTGCCTTCAGTTTATCGCTGTGATAAGGGTTCAGGTTGCCGGTATGGAGACCTACCATTTCAAAGATACTTCCCCATAACTCTTCAGGCGTAAGGGTTTCAATCAGATAATCAGAATTTGCGCGTCGCAGATCCAAAAGTGTTCGGACAGCATCACACACGACCTGCTGTAAGTCCGCGTCGCTTGTCGCACGCGGAATAAGTTCCGCTGCACTATGCGATTGCACATGTTCCCGAAGGTTCTCCCAATCCGGCAATTCCTTCTTCTCTCCAAAAGTGAACACGCCGGGGATGTATTCCGGTGGCACGATCTGATCAAAAAGCCGCTTCGGTACCGCGGGCGGGGATTGTGCTGCTGGAACACCGAGCGTTTGATGCGTCAAAGCAATACCTGACGGAATCACTGTCCCACGCGCAACAACTCCTAAAAGTTGAACACCATCACCTACGCTCACCGCATCGAATGTAGAATCCTTAATCGTACTCCGTGTAGCAAGTCCCCGCACAGGCTGCGACAATGTTTCAGGAAGTGGATTTGATTCAAAAGTCGTATCGTTCGCTGAGACATCTTGCAATCCGACGGCATCGCCTACCGTTGTTGCTCCAAGCAACGTCACATTTTCGAGCCTACAATAATCCCCGATCCGCACCTGCCCACCAAGATGCACCCTACCGATGAGATAACACGCCGTGCCAATTTCAATCTCATCACCCGCCAATGTTATCTGTGCGTTAGGATCGACGCGAACGCCTTTTCGCGCGAGTGAGTCCCGCGCCTGGGCATACAGTGCCGATTCACCCGATAGGACATTTGACCACCTGTTAACCCCGGATAACACCTTACCTTGATAGATAAAAGCATTTGTTTTCAACCCGTCTTCATAACAGTGCCGGATCAGATCGACATGGTGGCGTTCGTCGTTCCGATTCGCATGCGGTTCTAACCGATGTATCCGATCTAACAACGCGCTTTTCCGAATCAGTGTGATACCTGTGTTCGTGTATGCCTCACCGCGGGGCAAGCGATCCCACATCTCCTGCTGTTCCGCTTCCGTCATGTCATACCACTCTTTCGTTCCCATAAGTCTCCCCTCAACATCAAAGAAGAGACCCCCTTTGTCTACAACCGTTTCAGGGATTTTCCCGCATAGCGTAACATCAGCGTCAGAGAGAAAATGGGAGAGCAAGGTCTGTGCGAAAATCTCGCGTTCTAAAAAGGGTTCATCACCGAACGCTACACCGATCCATTCAGCGTCGGAGTCTTGGAGGGCAGGCAATGCTGCTTGCAACGCTCCACCTGTACCGTTCATCTCTTCTTGGATACAGGGAATCGCATCGGGTCCGAGCAGTTGCGCTGCAGAACCGCTTTCTTCAACACGCGCTGCCATCTGTGGATTGATCACAACGATGTCAGGACGGTTGCCGGGCAGATAGCGTCGCGAGTGTTGGAGCATATTCTGTTCGCCGAACACGATGTCCAGTGTCTTACTCAAGCGACCGGTGGGATCAATCCGCGTACCTTTACCAGCAGCAAGCACGACCCATTGCGGTGTGAGTTGGTGTTCAAGCGTATCTTCGGGAAGTGTAGTGAGAAAAGCTTCAAGGGCAGCCGTATCAGCAGAAATCGCAGCAAGTGTATCTTCTATTTCGCAACCGAGGAGATTTTCAAGGAGATGTGTTTTCATTTAGTCGTTCTTGTCTAATTCCGATTGGATGCTCTGAAATTGGGCTGACGTTGTCTCTAAATTCTCCATGAATGGGGACCAATAAAAGTTACGAAAAAAATTAGGTTTCTTCTGGCGGTATGATTACCAACTCACTTGCAAGCGCAAGTTTTCTCGCAATACGATCGCGTTCTTTCCTGTCTATTGGAAAAGGTGTAATATTGGCATGTAGTTCATGAGGTTGCGTGTCTGGGACGACCTCCAGGTTACTCTCATAAACGTCACCTATCAAAAGGTCTGCTCTCGCTTTCAACCTCCGTTTTTCTGTTTCAACATATCTCCGTCCAATTTCCCACACTTCGCTTTCAGATAGAGATGAGATACGGAACACTGATAAATCCGCGATATTGGGTGGAGGCATAAATGCGCCATATTTGACTGTCTTGTTTTCTACGGAAAAATGTCTTTTAGAAAAAATGAAGCGAGTCAATTTCTCGCCTCCTGAATAATTCATACCATGTCCTTTATTCGAAGAGGCGAGCCAGCGTTGTAAGAAAACCCGGTAGGAAGGCAGCATCAGCCAAAGAACAAACACCCGAGATTTCCCGGTTTTTAGTAAAAAAAGCACCGTAGACGACAAGTCCATCGCCATAAAGGCTCATCGTTGCTATGCCGGCTCCAGGTCGCCATTCCAATCCAATGCCGCCATCTTCTAACCACATCATGTCCGGCATTGGAATGTCACGAGGCATTTGTTCCAGGAAAGAAAAGGTTTCCTCGTATGCCGATTCCGGTACACGATAAACATCTTCAGCTACTGCACAGGTTTCCTCAACTTCCTGACGGATTTCGTCTAATTCGCGTTGAATATGTTTCCTAAACAGCACCTTGTCCGCTGGAGGTCTAGAAAATTCAAGCTCGTTTTGTAAAGTCGCCATAATGTGTCACCTATCGAAATTTGGGAATAAATCCTTGTTCTGTTCAATATTTTAGCATAAATTTACGTCAAGCACAATAATGATTTAGACTTTCCTCCATCAAGCCATATCAAGCATAGAGATGTTATTGAGAATTGTTTAATCATCCCCGTCTAATTTTGCTTGGATGTTCTGAAATTGGGCTAACGCAGCTTCCAAATTCTCAGTGATTTCTGCCACTAATACATCTGGGGTAGGAAGGTCTGCTGCATCCTCAAGCGACCCATCTTTTAGATAGAAGATGTCAAGATTGACATGCTCACGTTCAATAAGTTCATCGTAACTAAAGGCGCGGAACCTCTCTGTTTCAACCCGATCCTCGCGATTGTCTGGGTTATAGACGGTGATAAAATCTTGCAGGTCGGTATCTGTCAATGGATTTGTTTTGAGTGTAAAGTTTTTATTTGTCCGTAGATCGTAAATCCAGAGTTTCTGGGTCCAAGGTTCTTCGCGTGCTGGTCGCTTGTCAAAAAAGAGCACATTCGCCTTGACCCCTTGGGCGTAAAAGATACCGGTCGGCAATCGCAAGAGGGTATGGGCATCAAATTGTTTAAGGAGCTGCTGGCGAATCGTTTCCCCCGCGCCGCGTTCAAAGAGTACATTGTCGGGAAGGACGACAGCGGCGCGTCCGTCCGTTTTCAGAATAGTTTTGATGTGTTGCAGGAAGTTGAACTGTTTATTTGAGGTCGTCGCCCAGAAATCGTCGCGCTCATAAGTGAGTGCGGCATTGTTTCTTTTACTGCCATCAGCGGCGATGGTAATACTGCTTCTATTCCCAAAGGGTGGATTTGTCAGGACTATGTCGTAACGATCCCCTGTGTCTCGACTGAGGCTATCGTCGGTTGTAATTGGACTCTCCGTTCCACCGATACCGTGCAGGTATAGATTCATCACACAGAGGCGGACAACGTTATCGACGATGTCTGTTCCAGCGAAGGTGCTAAATCTAAGGAATTCTTTCTGTTCGCGGGGCATCGTGCTGCCGTAATTTTCGGAAATGTAGTCGTGTGCCGCGAGAAAGAAACCACCGGTGCCACATGCTGGATCACAGATAGTTTGCATCGGTTCGGGACGCATCACGGTAACCATCGCCTTGATGAGGGGGCGCGGTGTGAAGTATTGACCGGCGCCGCTTTTCGTATCTTCGGCGTTTTTCTGTAGGAGCCCTTCGTAGATCGTACCTTTGATGTCGGCAGTCATCCCGCTCCAGTTCTCGGCGTTGATGAGATGGATAAGCCGTTGCAGATTCGCAGGGGTCTGGATGCGGTTCTGCGATTTTCGGAAGATTACACC
Organism: Candidatus Poribacteria bacterium; assembly: GCA_012270875.1. Classification (GTDB taxonomy): domain Bacteria; phylum Poribacteria; class WGA-4E; order WGA-4E; family WGA-3G; genus WGA-3G. The sequence continues at coordinate 25,993 of JAAXHI010000080.1, forward strand.
GAGTAAACCTTGCGCATGACTCAGTTCTTGGAGGATTTTGACATATTGTGTTTCTAACTCGGCACCACTCTCTTGGAGAAGGCTTTCCCAATCCAAGCCAGTCGGAATTGCTGAAGGTTTCTTATGAGGCGGTTTGGTCTGTTCGTCAGCGAGTTTGAGGAACAGCAGATAGGTGAGTTGTTCTACATAATCCCCGTAACTGACCCCATCATCTCGGAGGACGTTACAGAAATTCCAGAGTTTTTGGACAATTGTCGCGGATTCGTTAGACATAAATTTATCTCAATTCAGTTAAGGATTGGAATCAATTCTCTTCAGAAGGTATAACCAATTTACTAAGGTTGGCAAGTTTGGTGGCAAGGGCTCGGCGCGTTTTTCTATTTGCAGGGCTATTATCTACTGGAAGGGATCTGATATTCGCATGCCTTTCGGGTGGTTCGTCTGGAACCAATTCAAGATTGCTATCATAAACGTTGCTCGCCAAAAGATCAGCTCTTGCTTTTATAGCCCTATCTTCTGTTTGGACATGTTCCTGCCCAAGTTCCCATATCTCGTTTTCTGAGAGTTCTTCACTGTCATTGAGTGCTGAAATGCGAAACACAGATACATCAATACTTCTTTTATGTGGGAGAAAAGCATCAGGTTTAACTCTGTTAGCCTCAATGGAAAAATGACTGCCATAACGAATAAAACGGGTGAGTTTCTCACCCGGTGGAACATTCATAACTATAATCCTTATTACATGAGGATATTTGTCAACATTTTGAGAAAACCCGACAACATTGGCGTATCTGATAATGCACAGATGCCTTCAAATTGACGTTTTTCTTCAAAGAAGGCATTATAGATAACAAGATCGTCTCCATATACCCCAATTATTACGGTCCCCTCTTCTGGGTACCATCCGAGCGTAAGACTACCATCTTCAGCCCAACTCAGCTCCGGCATAGGAGTACCAAAGTGGAAAAATACTTCTAAGAGAAAGAGAGCGTCATCGTATGCAGATTCAGGGACGCGGTCAATTTCGTTATCCACAGCAAAGGCTTCCTTGGCCTCTTGTCGAATTTTTCCTAACTGCTTGTGTGATTCATCCAGCCAAAACAAATATGGGTTGGCGACAGAGAAAGAGTTGACTACGTCCCCTTCATAGACTATTGGAGGATTATACTCGTAAGTTTGCAGTCCGGTATTATAGGATGTTGACAGCGAAGGATTAGGGCTTGCCATGAATTCTGCCTCCATTCTGTTTTGATATCCTTGGTAACCTATACCCAAATTCTTGTGTTTAATCATTATTTGCGTCCCCATATCTGTGTTTGAATATCCTCTGTGAACATATTGACGAATTTTTCTCGAATTTGGTCGCGTGCTGCTTTAAACCACATTTCCATCGGAAGTGCCGTGTTTTCTGGAAGACCACGCATTGTAAAATCTGTCTGCAACGTATGTAATTGCTCGGGCATCTTTACACGGTTGCTGATGGCAAGATGCAAACGGCCTGGCAAATCGTGAATTGGGAATGAGGTGCGAAAAATCACCAACTCTGCTCCCTCCCAAAATAAATCGGATTTTTGAGAATCAATAAACATATTATAGATTTTTCCTACATCATTAAGAGTATTCCAACCCTCACCGTGCCTAAGCTGATCGATGTAGGTTAACTCGTATTGCGATGGAGTCACCGAACCGATTGCCAAACTTTTTATAATTTCGCCAAAGCGTTCATAAAAACCTTCAAAATTTTCAAAGATTGCTGAGAATCCCGGATATTTCTGGTTTGAATCGGTTCTACGCCAATTGAATGTAAACCGATCCCGTTGCACTTGCAAAATTTGGCTATCATCTTCATGGATAAACCAAATTCGAGCGAGCGGAGGAAGATTGCTAATTTCAAATTTAGCCTCATCACCCTCGTTAGGTAATATATCAATTGTAGGATTAACAGGAGGCTGCTCTAGGATTCGCACGAACCCATCTTGCTTAAATTCCTGCCAGATTTCACCAAGATGCGGGGCAAGGAATTTATTAAGAGGTTTGAACAAAACGCTCAACACCACTTCATCTACTGGAGGTTTTGCGAAATCAAGTTTCTTTTTCGGGGAATCCATAATGTACTACCTATCAAATTTTAATATTAATTTTACTACTTTTTCGTATATTTATATTTTAACACAGATCTTCATCAAACGCAATAATCATTTCAAATAACTAATCTAACAACTCATAACAGTATTATAACTTCAATTCATCGAAATCTTTTAACGCGCTTTTGACTTCAGCGTCTAAGGCTTCTGTTGTGAGACTGTCGTTAAAAGGAGAAATACCAGCTTCATACATCAGATCCGAGAGATCCCACCACGAAATGTTGAGAAGCCGTGCCGCTCTACCAGCACTGATGTCACCTTGGCGTAGGAGTTCAAGCACAAAAGCCTCCTTCGCCTTGTGCTCAGCATCAGTTTTGTGTTTCAGTAAAACCTCATCAAGAGGTAATGTAAATCGGACTTCAAGTTCTGTTTTTGCCATAAACTCACCTCGTGTTATTCATCTAATTTTACGGTTTGGAAGCCCAAGTCTAAGGACAATTGCTTTGCCGAAGGTGTTGTTTTCACTTTTGTTGTCTTCTTTTTTTGTTTGTGTTGCTGAGGTTCTTTTTTCTTCCGAATTTTCTCCAATAGAACGCTTGCCTGTTCATCGTTCGGGTCTTGCGGGACAAGTTTGCCAGAAAATGCTTGTTTAAGGATAGACTGCCGCAAACGCTCCGCGCGTTTAAGTTCGGCATCAAGGGTTGTTTCTATTTCATCAGCGACTGAAAGGTGTCGTTCAAGTTCAAAAACGATCTGTTCTTGTTCTGGAAGCGATGGGATTGGAACGGTAACTTTTAGTGGAAAATTACGAGAAATTCCACCAACAGTAGCCCCGCGAAAATCTGAGAGAATTTGTTGCTGCCCTTTGCTGCTAAAGAGATAATAAAACACGTATTTAGGAAAAGCCACTTTTGGGTCTACCCTCACAATAAACAAATGTTCATTAATTGCAGCATATTTATGCGGAAAATGGCTGTCAACAAAACTGGTTTTTCCGGTTGTGGCACCATCTTTCACAACAATAATATCATTTGGATAAATAATTCCCTTGTTCAGTGATTCAAAATACGCTTCAGGAATGTATTTTATTTTTTTAAAGTTAAAACCACCGTCGGCGTTTAAATGCTCACCTCCAAGACTGGGTATTCCTTCAAGGATACCCCGGACTCCACCCTTTGGGCGCGAACCACTCTCAAGCGTAATGAATTCATTCAGATTCATACTTTTCCAACTGTCTGAATACGCATCTCGCCACTCTTTTGTCAACTCCCCTTCAAAAGCAGCTTTGAGGATTGATTGACGATACCGATGCAACTGTACTTGTGCTTTTTTGAGGCTATCAACTGCTGCGTCTAATTGTGTAAACAACACCTCTAATTTGACTACGATACGGTGCTGTTCTGCCAGCGGCGGAAGCGGAATTTCCAAATCGGCAAGTACTTCTGCACCTAATCGTAGTCTTCCTGTTGTGCCTTTCATTTTCGCAGTAAGCAAAGCTCGGACATCAGGAAGTAACAAATAAAAAAAAAGATAGAATTTATCACTGACACCTTCAACTTCACGAATTGGAATTACTTCAGTTGTCGCAATGCCAAATGGTGTTGGCAATTCTTGAATGATACACTGTTTCCCATTTTCAAAAGAGGGTGTAATTTTTGCCAAAAGAATATCCCCCGGTTCAAAGTACGTTCCGCTGCTGAGTGTGTTTGATGGTTTGCGTATAAATTCTTTTGAAAATAACGTGGCAATTGGAATCAAGTTCATCGGCACAAACGGGACTTCGTTATACTCTGAATATCGTAAGCCTTTTGGTTTCTTGGTAAACGTAGCAACCTCCTCAAATCTCACAATTCGCCAATTCAGAGGCAAATCCATTGGATTGATTTTACTCATCTGTTTCCTTTTTATTGGATTTTAGCGAGACGTTCGCCGATGGAACGCAGTGCTTTTTTGACGCTGCCCTGTTCAGGCGGTGTTTCGGGTTTGGATGTAGTGGTGTAAGCGGCGTGTGGTGCTAATCGTTCCTCAAAGTGATTATAGAGTGTGACGCTGGTATGTTGAGAGGTTTCATAATTGGGTGCCGGTAGACCGAGGTTTTCCATTTCTTGACGCATCTTCCTTGTACCTTCACTTAAAGCACGCACCAGAGATTCACCGCGTTCATCTTTCATAAAGCGCATCCAATCAACAATTTTCTGATTTCGCAGCACGGAACTCAGGACTGTATCCGCAAGACTAAAGTGCCTTGGGACTTCTTGAGGGATGCCACCTGGATTTTCCACGACCAGACCATTTCGGTACGCGATACAGTGAATCGCTGTGGTAGCCCCATAGTCTCTATGAATAATAGCGTTCACCACTGCCTCATCAACCGCCAAGAGTGGATATTCAGGGTCTTCAATGAACCCTCCGTTGGAACTTCGTCTTATCATCGTCCGAAAAAGTGCGGAATCTCTGAAAAAGGTTCGTAGTTTACGGATAATGTTTGGAAGTGGTCCGTAGAAATCTTTATCAAAGGTCGTCGCGCCACGGGCCCCTGACTCCTCAACGTCAACTTCAAAACGTAAAACTCGAACATGCGCACTTGGAAAGTGCTTACGCGGATTTGAAGCAAAAAAGAGGTAACCGGCATTGGTAAAAACACACTTTTCACCCTCTATTTGCCTAATGGCATCTATATTTAACAGAAGTGCCTCTGTGCTATATTCATATTGGGCATCTCTTGTCTCAAGGAACACACTTTTGAATTCTTCAACTACCTCTTTATCAAGTTCATCGGGATCGTAGGGACAGCAGTAGGACGTTTCAAAATCAACGATCTTTTTATCACGTTTAAGTTGTTCACGATCTTGTTCAGTCAACGGGAGACACTGTGCACCAAACCTTTTCCAGGTTTTTGGGAAATCTGCGAAGGTTTCACAAATCCCATTGGGTGTCCACGGAGTGTAAAGAAGATGTAGCCTTGTTTCGTTTGAAGTCGGCAGTACGACTTCTTTTAACTGTGTTGCGTGGTTACTTAAATCTCGTGCCACTTGCAGTATTCCGTTAAGTGTCTGTTCATCAACATGCTGTGTGCCTTTAATGGTTCCGTCATCCGCAATGCCAAGTATTAATAGACCACCTGCTCTGTTGCTATTCGCGAAAGCAGAAATACACTGTTTGATCTTGTCCTTCAGTGTGTTGATTTGATTGCTGGTATCGATCCGAACCTCTTTACGTTCAAAATACTGCCCTTCAAAATCAGCAGCCTGAAGGAAATCAAGGTACTGTAGAGGATTATCAAAAACCTCTTTTGGCGTTGGCATTTATGCATTCCTCTTTGTCATATTTTATAGTAGATTCTGTAATTATTTATACACTTAGTACCGGTTCGGTTAGGAAACCGAACCTACCAGGGGGTGGAAGTGTATATTTATTTTTGGAATTTACTATAAAATTGGAGCAAATCATAAGACCTTTGACGGAAAATCATTATAAAGTTTAACACAAAACTGACTTGAGATGCAACCCTCTTAATCGCGACGGGTGTGTAAATATTTTGTCAGAAGTTTAGGTTGAGCGAGTAGAAAGGAGGAGGGATGAAAAATGGGTCGCCTGGGAGGCACGCGATTGTATACCGTAGCAGTGGCATGTTTATATGTGTCTCAAGGAAATGGCATTTTTTCAGAGTATTCAGAGTAAATCGTGAAATTCGATAAATTTTGAAATGGTTGTTAACCTATACGGTGAGTGGCTTCTGTGTGTTTTTCTGCAATGCTGCTGAAAAGTTTACTCTGAAAATTGCTCTGAAAATTTCAGACTAATTTTTTTGTGAGAGATTTTAGCATGTTATCTAACGCATCACCGAAAAGTTGGTACACTTTCGCTCCGTTTCCAAGTTCTGCGAAAGGTGTGTATTCAAAATCGGACATCCGAATATCGAGTGAAGTGGCAATATGGTCACGTATCATTTCAAGCCATTTATGTTGTTCTGCGTTAAAATCTTTATCGGTTATCCATTCTTCAAAGTTTCGGTTGACAGTTGCACTGAACGGCTCCAGAAAAAGAGTATACCCCATCGCAAACCGGACGAGCGATATGAGGTCTGTACGTTGCTCGGTCCCTCCTCGAACGCTCTCTGGTGACCGTCTTTTGTAAGCCAACCATAACGACTCGCGACTCAGACTTTTTGAATGTTGCTGTAAGGCTGCTTCTAACGCTTTCAGGTTGTCTTCAGTCAGTACACCTTGCGCTTCTGGCACTCCACAAAGGATTTGCAATGCTAACAATTCACCCGCGTTTTGATTAATAAAATCTTTAAAGGCGTGAATGACTGTCGTCACCTGCGTGAAACTTCGATCGTCAAAACCGGTTTCAATAACTTGATCTTCGCTTACATCATCAATCAACTGGTTGGGGTCTCTTGGTGGTGCTCCGTTTGGCTCAGGAGGCGTGGATGGATCACCCGGAAGTGCTTGTGAATCGGTTTTGATGGATTCATAGACACCGACAGCATCAACAATGATGAAATGGGTTTTCGCCTCTGCATCACCAGTAACAGCACGCAGATCCTCTGGGTTGATAGTACGCACGCCGCGCCCGATCATCTGCTCAAAGTAGCCACTGGATCGGACTGCCCGCATAAAAACTAAACACTCAAGCGGCTTTATATCAGTGCCGGTAGAAATCATATCAACACTTACTGCGATCCGTGGGTTTAATTGTGTGCGAAATCTTCTGATGAGTTCCTCCGGTTTATCACTCCGATACGTAATCTTCTGACAAAATTCGTCACCTTTAGCGAATACTTCTCGAACAGTCCGAACAATATCCTCGGCATGTGAATCGTCTTTCGCAAAGATAAGCGTTTTGGGAACAGTTTTCCCACTTCGACTTGGAAAAAGTTTTGTAAAGAGAATATCCTTGAAAGTTTGAACAACTGTACGAATTTGGTCTGTGGCGACAAAATCCCGATCCAACTGGTTTTCCGTGTATTCAACATCAGCGTCTAACTCGTCCCAATGGAGTCGTCGGGTTTCCCTATCTCGTCTTGCTACATAATTACCCGCGGCAACTGTGCTGCCGTTTTGCGTAATTTCGGTTTCAATCTTATAAACGTAGTAACCCACGTTTACATTGTCTTCAATAGCCTGTTCGTGGCGGTATTCATGGACAAGATTCTGATTGAAAAAATTGCGTGTTTGTCCATACGGGGTCGCGGTGAGTCCGATAATGAAAGCGTCAAAGTATTCTAATACGTGTCGCCATTTACCGTAGATAGAGCGGTGACATTCATCAACGATGATAAGGTCAAACGTATCAATGGGGATATTTTGGTTATAGATGACTTGTTGCGGGGTTGTATCCTCTGCTTCTTTTTCAAAAGTGGAACCTTCCTCATCATCTTCGGATTCAAAGTCCGATTCGCCTTTTAGCATTGAATAGAGACGTTGGATAGTGGTAATACAGACAACACTTGCTTCGTCAATAATGTTACTCGAAAGATGTTGAACGTTGTAGAGATCCGTAAATTTTCTGCCATCATCGGGAGTTGTGTAAGACTGAAATTCACGAAGGGTTTGTCTACCGAGATTATTCCGGTCTACCAGAAAGAGAACGCGTCTGACTTGGGCAAACTTAATGAGTCGGTACACACTACTTACAGCGAGATACGTTTTTCCGCTACCGGTTGCCATCTGGATTAAGGCACGTGGACGCGCTTCTTTCAAAGAATCTTCAAGGTTGTTTATTGCCTCAAACTGGCAGTCCCAGAGAATGCCTTTTTCTAACTTAGGTAAATCATCCTTAAGCCTTTGACGAAGGGTCCTAGGAGGGAGCGCACCCCTGAGCGCATCTGGTGTATGAAATGTAAACACTGGTCGAGAACGGGAGTTTGGGTCGCGCTTATCCTGAAAATAGGTCTCAATGCCGGTTGAGGCATATAAAAAGGGACACCCCTGCAGTGTTAACAAGGTGTCTGGGAAACTGGAGCGATACCGTTCTGCTTGTTGAAGGGCACCACCAAGCGTCACGCCTTCTTTTTTGGCTTCTATTACACCAACTGCAACCCCATTAATAAAAAGAAGGTAATCCGCGCTCTGATCATCTTGCAAGGGATATTCGCGTACGGCAACGCCAAGTGCAGCATCTATATCATGTTCAGCATAATTTTGGATATGCCATCCCGCTGCTTCAAGCATTTTATCCATATTGCGTCTGGCTCTTTGTTCAGGAGTCATGGTAAATGCAGATTGTTCTCCCTATTCTGTTAGTGGGTAGAGGGTCAAAGAGGAGTTTCACTGAAAAAGGCGGTTTAGTTTTGCGAGGCAATCCTGTAGACATGCCATATCTGTCAATGTGAAAGATGCTTCATCAGGATGTTCATCATCACGAATTGCATTATAGACAACAAGCCCATCACCGTATATTCCTAACATCGCTATGCCGTCTTCAAGATGCCATTTGAAATTAAGGATACCCTCTTCTGACCAACTGATGTCCGGGGTCGGAATGCCGGAAACGAAAAAGGTTTCCATCAGAAAGAGGGCATCATTGAATACCAAATCCGGGACTGGGAAAAAATCCCGACCTTCTACAGCAGGTTCGGTGATCTCTTTACGGATTTTCGAGAATTCCTGTTTTATATAGTGCCGAAACGATGTCTGATCTGTTCGGACATTTTCAAAATATGCTTGCATAATGTTTTCCAATCTGTGCGTTTGGTAGGCATGTTTGGATAACACACCTACCCATATTATCTAAGAGATAGATGCTAATCGGTGCGTCTTTGCTTCAGGTGTGCCCAAATGGTCGCTAACTTGCCATCCGCTTCGACGGCGAGGACACCGCTGGCGAGTTCTTCAATTTCTGCTTCGGTCAGTGCTCTGTCATAGATGCGAAGGTCGTCTATGAGTCCAGGCCACGATGTGCCATTGTTATCCTTTGCCCCTTTACCAATGAACAATTTGGTAGCACCGGAGATTGTGCCCTGTTTACCATCGTCATTGTGTGTAGGATCATCATCAAATTCGCCATCAATATAGAGTGCCAGTTTTTCACCACTTTCCCAAGTAAAAACGAGGTGTTGCCAGTCAGTCGTTTGCACATCGCTTTTCCCCTCATACGCTTGACCACCACCTGTTGTCGTAATTCCGCCCTTGATAAGATTCGTACCACCCTTCGTTGCCCAACTTGCGGCATCATAGCGTAACCCGAAGGTGTGGTCCCCACCATCCGGATCTTTACCAAAGATAATACCTCTATCGTGTCCAACTGAGTCAGATTTTACCCAAACAGAAATGCTAAAAGCCTCAAGTCCGTTGATATAGTCTCCACCTTTTGCATCTTCAACGACAGCACCTGCACCATCAAGTGCCACAGCACCACCAATCTTACCGCCATTCGGTTTCCATTTGGCACCATCGACAAGTTTAGCTTTGTTGCCATTTCCGCTCTCGTCAGAAGCATCTTGTCCTGAACGGTCATCAAAAGGCAAATAAATGAGTAGACCGTCATTCAGGCCAGCACCTGCGACTGATGTTAGGTAAACAGTGACTACGAGTGTAATTAGTATGAACCAACTTAGGTTTCTCATTTCAATTTCCTCCTACAAGTGCCATTATGTTAATGCAAAAAAAGGGACAGGCATAGAGAAACCTGTCCCTATAACCTTCATTGTGCGTGTTTAGACGTTACACACATCAAAAGCGTGTTGCATCGCATCAAACGCATCGCCTTTCGGACCGAACTCGTGTCCTACATAAAGCTCGTATCCGGTGTTAGCGATGGCGCGCATCACGGCAGGGTAGTAAATTTCCTGCTCGTCGTCAAGATCGTGCCTACCCGGATTGCCAGCAGTATGGTAGTGACCGATGTATTCACTGTAGTCCGTAATGTTACGGATGAGATCACCTTCCATAATCTGCATGTGATAGATGTCGTAGAGCAACTGCGCCCGCGGTGAACCGACACCCTTACAGACTTCAACACCCCACGCCGTTGTATCGCATTGATAGTCCGGATGGTTGACTTTGCTATTGAGGAGTTCTACACAGAGGTTGATCTCTTTCTCTTCGGCGTATTTCGTGACGCGGGACAGACCAGCAATCGTGTTATCGCGTCCTTCCTCTTCCGATCTACCTTCCCTATTCCCAGAGAAGCAGATGAGTCCAGGGATATCGTTTTCCGCTGCGATGTCAATATTCTTGAGGAGTTCATCCTCAATCCTGTCATGGTTGCTCGGATCGTTCAAGCCAGACGGAAGGGACGAGTGTCCGACGATAATTGCGATGCGCATCCCGTGATCCTCGACGACCGACCAGTGTTCTGCAGGCAGCATCTCAACAGATTTATAGCCGATTTCGGCGGCTTTCTTAATAACGTCTATGGGGTCTCTGCCACGGCTGAAACCGCCAAAGCAGATAGATTGATTAATTGGCATAATTCTCTCTTTCTTCAAAGTAGTAGTAGTAGGCACGCTCCGCCGTGCCGTAACAATTAAGGTAGTAAGCACGCTCCGTCCGTCGTGCCGTAACAATTAAGGTAGTAGGCACGCTCCGTCCGTCGTGCCGTAACGACTCGTTATTTTCTATAGGTCTACTGCCTTACCGGTTTGGAAGGAGGTACTGGCTGCAAGCATAATGCGGAGCGTCTCCAACGCGTCGCTATAAGGCGATAGAATCTTAGAGCCATCACCGCTCTTAACAGCGTCTATAAAAACACGATCCCGGTCGTCTCCGCCGCTACCAGAAAGCGGTTCTGTCTCGCCACCACGGTTCACGTTGTTCGGACCGCCGACAGTAACGACGAGTCCACGCGTAAACACTTCGAGATGGACACGCCCGAACCCTTCCATTGCGCAACTTGAGACGATATTGGCGACTGCACCGTTCTTAAACTCGATGTTCACCATGCTGATGTCATCAACGTCGTAGTTTTCTATATGGGTCATACTACCGCTCGCGGCGACACCGTGTACAGTTTTACCGTCGCTACCGACGAGGAAACGGGCAAGATCAAAAATATGCGTTGTCTGTTCAACGTGCTGTCCGCCGGATTCTGCGCGAACCCGCCACCACGGTGTACCGGGCATACCGCCGATCCAGTAACCGAGCGCACCAAGAATTTGCGGCTGTTCTTCGAGCATCGCCTTCGCATTCTGCGCGTTGCCACCATAACGCCAGTGATAACCAACACTTGTGATAACACCGCTCCGCGCAACGTCTTCATTGATGATGATTGCGGGTTCAAGTTCAGAATGAATCGGTTTCTCAATGAACATTGCTACGCCTTGTTCGCAAGCGATACGTTCTTGTTCACCGTGTGCGAACGGCGGCGTGCAGATATAAACCGCGTCCAAATCCTCTTTGTCATACATGACCCGATAGTCGCTATAAGCGTTTCCACCGAATTCTTCTGCGCGCGCTTTCGCGCGGTCTTCCGAAATATCGCACATCGCACAGAATTCGACATCCTCGAAATTATCTTTGAGGTTGTTCATGTGCGCACCAGCCATACCACCGGTTCCGATAAAACCGAGTTTCACTTTATCCATATTTTCTCCTTAAAAATAGGTGTTCCAAAATCCCTAAGTTTTATTGCTATAGTTTAACAAAACCCGCTGTTATATAGCAAGCAATTTATTCTGTTAGCCGTCAGCCATCAGCAATTAGCCATCAGCGATCAGTTTTAAGAGGTTTTTTGTTTAATAACCCCTCTTCTTGCTGAAAGCCGATAGCCTTCCTTGCTAATTGCTTCTGCAATTTATTTTTAATTGTGTTATAATATTTTACATGGTTGTCTGTAGTCAGCCATCAGTGAGGTGTTATACTTCTGCTAATAACTGAGACAGAACCCTCTTGCTGACTGCTGACAGCCGATAGCCGATAGCCAAAATAGGAGAAACACTATGGGATTCAAATTTGGATATAGTACGTTACGTTGGCAACAACCTGATTTTGAAGAACTGCTGACCCAACTCAAAGATGCCGGTTGGGACGGTTGGGAGATGCGTCAATCCTTGGAGTGGGTCGGAACACCGCAGCGGATCCGACAGGTCTGTGACAATACCGACCTACCTGTTGCTGCTGTCACAGCACGCGGGCTGCCGATCGACAAAAACCCCGAACAGATGGAACTCAATAAACGCCGGATTGACTTCGCTGCAGAAGTCGAAGCCGACTGCTTTATGTTCATGGGAGCAGGCAAACCACAGGACCGTCCCGTTGATAGCTCCGACCTCGCAGCACTCGCCGATGTTTCCGAAGACTGGGCGGAATACGCCTCACAATACGGGCTGGATGTCTGTTATCACATCCATACAAATACCACTGTCGATTCAATTGACGACTGGGCAAAATATATGAGTCTGCTCCGAAAGTGCAAGTTGTGCATAGACGTTTCGCATTCCGCACTCTGGGGCTACGATCCGATTGCGTCTATTCGGCGTTATAGCGATGTTCTCGTCTACGTCCATCTTCAGGATTATTCAGGCTACACAGGTGGAGAGGGGGACTCATACGAAGTGGATTGGGTTGATGTTGGTGCTGGAAATGTCATGGATTTCCCCGGAATCATGTCCACCTTAGAGGAACTCAACTACGATCGTTGGATTACCGCATGTCCGGGCATGGTTGAAGACCGGACTGATCTTCAACGCATGTCCGTTAACCGAGAATACTTGCGGCAATTAGGCTATTAGGAAGATCGGGGGTACAAACCCCGCCTACAAGAAGGGAAGAGGCAAAGCGTATGAACCAATCAGCGGGTGAGATCCGCTCTATTCTTGCTACGGATTGTGGCAGCACAACGACGAAAGCAATCTTAATTGAGAAACGGGATGACGAGTATCAACTGGTCGTACGCGGTGAAGCACCGACGACTGTTGAAACACCCGTTGAAGATGTAACCGCAGGCGTGATCAACGCTATCACCGAAGTCGAGGAACTCGCAGGTCGCAAACTCCTTGATGATGGGGTCATCATAAAACCGCAAAACGGCGACGCAGGTGTTGACATCTATATTTCGACGAGTAGTGCGGGGGGTGGACTCCAGATGATGGTCGCCGGTGTTGTCCGTAATCTCACAGGAGAAAGCGCAGAACGTGCTGCCCTCGGGGCAGGGGCAATTGTCATGGATGTCATCGCCTCTAACGACAAACGCCTCCCCCACGAGAAAATTGAACGTATCCGACATCTCCGTCCAGATATGTTACTCCTCTCCGGAGGCGTTGATGGCGGAACGACTTCACACGTCGTTGAATTAGCGGAGATTATCGCCGCTGCACGTCCGAGACCACGGCTCGGTATCGCTTACGAACTCCCGATTATCTACGCTGGAAATGTAGATGCCCGCGACTCGATTCAGGAACGCTTGCAAGAGGTCATGGCACTACAGATGGTGGACAACCTCCGCCCCGTTTTGGAACGTGAAAACCTGATGCCGACACGCCACAAAATTCAGGAGCAGTTCCTTGAGCATGTCATGGCGCATGCACCCGGCTACAAGCGACTCATCGACTGGACAGACGCGCCGATCATGCCGACCCCCGGGGCTGTCGGTGAGATTATCCAGACCGTCTCTGAACAACAGGATATTGAAGTGGTGGGGGTGGACATCGGCGGTGCAACGACAGATGTCTTTTCTGTTTTCAAAAATAAGGAAGCAGAACCGATCTTCAACCGTACCGTCAGTGCGAATCTCGGTATGAGTTACAGTGTCTCGAATGTCCTCGCTGAAGCCGGTTTAGAAAACGTGCTACGGTGGGTACCGTTTGATATTGAAGTGGGTGACCTCCGAAATCGAGTCAAAAACAAGATGATCCGTCCGACGACGATCCCGCAAACCTTGCAAGAATTGGTACTGGAACAGGCGATTGCACGTGAGGCACTCCGACTCGCTTTTGAACAGCATAAGCAGCTTGCCGTTGAGTTACGCGGCGTGCAACAACAGCGGACGATCTCTGAAGCATTTGATCAGACGGAGAGCGGTCAGACGCTCGTTAATATGCTCGCTTTGGATATGCTCGTCGGGAGTGGTGGTGTTTTATCGCACGCACCCCGTCGGCAGCAAGCGATGCTCATGATGATAGATGCCTTCCAACCCGAAGGTATAACCCATCTTGCTGTTGACAGTATCTTCATGATGCCTCAACTCGGTGTGCTCGCACAGGTCAACCCTGAAGCCGCAACGCATGTCTTTGAACGAGACTGTCTCATCCATCTTGGCACCTCTATTGTACCGGTTGGAGTCGGAAATACCGGAGACGAGTGTCTCATCATCGAGATCAGCGGTGAAGGTATATCGCCAATGAATGAAAATATCCAGTTCGGCGAACTCCGCCGCTATCCGCTGCCTCTCGGTGAAAAGGCGACACTCAAACTCCAACCCTCACGTCGGTTCGATCTCGGTGCTGGAAACGGAAACCCCGTTGAAACGGAAGTGATCGGTGGTGTCGTCGGTTTAGTTGTTGATACCCGCGGCAGACCCCTTAAAATTTCAACGGATCCCGAATTGCGCGTCGCGCAGCTCACGAAATGGCATACTGCTTTAGAGACCTATCCATCACTCTAAGCACCGCAAAGTTATTACTCAATCGCGCTTCCGTATAACATCTTTAGTACACTTCGCAACTTTAGATACACTCGCAAACTTTCTAACTGCTGGCGACTGACAGCCTTAAAAAATTGACTTTATCCATCGTATATGCTATAATTATTAAAGCAATTTGCAATTGCAAGACTTCTAATATTTGAATATTACAACACTAAAATTGATACAGGAGGAATTCAATGCCAGCAAAGCAAATTATCTTTGACGAAGAAGCGAGGGTGGCACTCAAACGCGGTGCGGATATACTCGCCGATGCCGTGAAGGTTACCCTGGGTCCACGCGGAAGAAATGTAGTTATCCAAAAATCTTTCGGTGCCCCGCTGGTAACATGCGATGGTGTCACCGTCGCAAAAGAAATTGAACTCCCAGACCCATACGAAAACATGGGTGCCCAACTGCTGGAATCCATCGCAACTAAAACAAATGACATCGCTGGTGATGGAACCACTACTGCTACGCTCTTAGGACAGGAAATTCTTCACGAAGGTTTCAAAAATGTCACAGCCGGTGCCGACCCGATGCAGTTGAAAATCGGTATAGACAAAGCCGTCGGTGCTGCTGTTGATGCAATCACCGCACAGAGTCGTGCTGTGAATACGCATGAAGAAATCCTACAAGTAGCCTCAATTGCCGCTAACGACCCCGCAAATGATAGCGATATTGGTGCTATTGTCGCTGAAGCGATCGAGAAAGTTGGAAATGACGGAGCCATCACTATTGAGGAAGGTAAAACTTCAGAAACTGCCGTTGACATCGTTGAAGGGATGCAATTCGATCGCGGTTTCTTATCACCGAACTTTGTAACGGACATGCAGGCACAAGTCGTCGAATTCGAGAACCCTTTTATTCTCATCAACACCGAGAAAATTGCGACAGTTGCAGACCTTGTGCCGATTATGGAAAAGGCGATGCAACTGGGGAGACCCCTCTTCATTATCGCTGAAGATGTAGAAGGCGAAGCACTTTCAACGTTGGTGGTGAATAAACTCCGCGGCACACTTCAGGTCGCCGCAGTAAAAGCTCCCGGTTTCGGAGACCGACGCAAAGAGATGTTAGAAGACATCGCTATCCTGACCGGCGGTCAAGTCATATCCGAAGAGACCGGTATCCGCTTAGAAAACATCGTCGTCGGTATGCTCGGCACTGCTCGACGCGTCGTCGTTGACAAGGATAACACCACGATCGTCGGTGGCAGTGGCACGAAGGAAGGTGTTGAAGGAAGAGTCGCACAGATTCGTCAGCAGATAGAGGACACAACTTCCGAGTATGATCGCGAGAAATTGGAAGAACGGCTCGCGAAACTCGCAGGTGGCGTTGCTGTTGTCAATGTCGGTGCCGCTACAGAAATGGAGATGAAAGAGAAAAAGGCGCGCTTTGAAGACGCACTCGCCGCGACACGTGCCGCTATAGAAGAAGGGATTGTTCCGGGGGGTGGCACTGCGCTCTTGCGTGCCGCAGCCGCGCTCGGTGGATTGGAACTCGATGGCGACCAAGAGACGGGACTCAATATTATCCGCCGCAGTTTGATTTCGCCGGTCCGTGCGATTGCAGAGAATGCCGGAATGGAAGGTTCAGTTGTTGTCGCAGAAGTACAAGCCGGTGAAGGCAACTTCGGTTTCAATGCTGCTACAACTGAATACGGCGATATGCTCGAAGAAGGGATTGTTGACCCAACGAAGGTTGTCCGCTCCGCGCTACAGAACGCCTCCAGCATCGCCGGTCTCCTCCTAACGACAGAAACCCTCGTTACAGAGATTGAAGAACCGCCAGATATGGCCGCTGAAGCAGCGGATCCGCATGCTGGACATTTCCATTAGACATAGGACCTACACGTTCCCTCTTAAAGTCCCCCTGATAAGGGGGATTTAGGGGGTTCTAAACTAACTTAAAGTCCCCTGATAAGGGGGATTTAAACTAAAAAATCTATCAGCGATCACTAAATTTGCGTAAGTCCTGAGACATTAGCACTATTCGTAAGAAGGCGTGCTTCGTAAGTGCGCCTTCCCTATCACTCCGAAGCAGAACAGCAAGCGTTATTCACTGTTACGCTGTATCTGATACCGAGGCTCCATCCCACTATCCCAATCACAATCCAGACAAAACATCGTGTCCGATCCCAAATACTGGATATTTTTACCCTGACACTCCGGACATACCTTAACCGGCTTTTCCAACTCGTCTTCCACATTGTGTTGGAAGATACTCAGATAGTACACCTTTAACGCACCCGGGTAACGGTGACCCATTGAACAACGAATCTGATTAGAACTATCGCTTTCAAAACGATCAATTGTTTCTCGAAGAAACGTTAACCGACGATGGCAGATCGGACATGGGTTCGGGGTCAACTCTTTGAGGACAACCAGATCCGTATTTTCCTGTTGGATAGAAACTGCCAAGGCGAGATGGTGCGCGAGTTGCAAATGCGAAATCCCTTCGTAACCGAGCGTTTCAGCAAGCTCCGAAACAACTTTCGCATAACTTTGCGGACTCAGCACGACCTCTGTCGGAATCATTGTTCCACCCTTTAAACTTGAGAGAAGCCGATAAATACGTTCCAGAATGGGCAGTCACCCCCTATGCTTTTCCGAGTGAAAGAGAATTAATCTTTCCCATCTTCGGACGATCCAGAAGTCTGGGTCCGATCGGTGTTCCGAGCAAGTGGTGACGCTGACACATTTCTTTGTCCCCGATACGCATCAGCAGGTTGATTCCGGATCAGAATTAAGTCGTCTCCATCACGCTCAATAATATCGTCCTGCATGAGTGTAACTTCATGCTTCCGCATACTCGTCATGAAGTTGATAGTGACGCGGGCTGATGCTTCCAACTTAATACGCCAACCGGTCTCCGTTAGCGTTCGTGTGAACCGATCGTTAATATCAATTGATTGCATCTGTGCAGCGTTGATAATAATACCACTTGCTGCCTCGGTCTGATTTTCTTGGGTCTCAACCACGTTTTCGTTATTACCTTGTTCTGTCATGCTTTACCCCACTTCTGTCACACTTTATTTAAAACATATTCTAACACAGCGAATCGCGAGTTGTCAAACTTATTTCGAGTTAGCCATCAGCCATCGGCTATCAGTTGTCAGTTTTCATAAGCAAGTGGTGAAGTGCTGACGGCTAACGGCTGATGGCTAAAAAACCGAAAATCCATTTGACATCAATCCCATAATTAGGCTATAATATATCCTAAAACGGACTTAAAACATATATGCGATTCACCTATTTTTGGCCCGGATGGGCAGTTGCACTCGGTATCGGGATTGTCATTGGCATAACGCTGATTGTCTACTTCCGAACAGCACACGCTATGCATCCGAGGTATCGGTTTTTACTCATAGCAATACGGATCTGTGCAGCGTCGATCCTGCTCTGTTGCCTCTTAGCACCCGTCATCCTTGAAAAGAAGGACATCACACCACCGACGCATCTCTCTATCTTAGTAGACACATCGCGGAGTATGGAACTCGTTGATACCTCTATAAGCACGTCACCGACCTCTCGTCTAAACCAAGTGAATCAACTGCTGTTCAATCCACAAGCGCAATTCCTTCAGACTTTACGCGACCGGTTTGAGGTGCATCTCTATCCTTTTGATACAAGGCTTCAACAGGCTGTGGCGTTACCCCAAGACCTCGATGCCGAAAGCGTACCGCAATTTGAACCGAAAGGCGCACTCACCGACGTTGGAACTGCTATACGTGAAGTCGCAGCCGCATGGAAAGGACAACAAAACGCCGGAATCCTACTGATTACCGATGGTGGACATAACTCCGGACAGTTACCTCTATCAGATATTACTGCCCTGGAAGTGCCGGTCTATACAATTGGTGTCGGCTCTATAGATGCTCCAAAAGACATCCAAATCCAACATGTTGATTACACACCTGTCGCATACACAAACCACGAGAATATCATTCGTGTGACGGTTGTGCAAACCGGGTATATCGGTAAAACGACGCGACTCTCTCTCCGTGAAGTGAAGCGTAAAACCCTTGTAGATACCGCAACATTAACCTTTGAACCTCCGCAAGACACATCGCCCGCGAGTGCTACCACAAAACAGGTTGTTGAGCTAAAATTGACACCGCAGGTTGAAGGAAACTTTCAATATACCGTTGAACTGCCAGTACTGGATGGCGAGTTAACTGAAGCAAACAATCAGAAAACGTTTTCAGTGAAAGTTGTAAAGGCTAAACTCAACGTTTTCTATCTCGAAGGCAGACCGAGATGGGAGTACACGTTTTTAAAACGCGCATTAGAACGAGACCCTGATATTGAGGCGACTTGTGCTGTTTTATTACGCAACAGATCTAAACGATTTCCACCCGATAATACAGTGCTTAGCCGTTTAGATGGGTACTATCCACAAACAACACCTACATCCGAAACGCCACGATTTCCTGAAACACCCGCGCAACTCGCCAAGTACGATGTGTTGATTTTAGGAGACTTAGGCGTTGAGCATCTTACCAGTCCGCAGCAACGCGCAATTGTCGATTTCGTTGAAGTGCAAGGAAAATCTATCATATTTCTACCGTCTCGTAGGATGCTTGGCATGAATGGGCTGCGAAACACGGAATTAGCGCAGCTTTTGCCGATTGATATTCCAAGAGGTGGTTGTCGTAGACACGATACTGAATCCACTGTCCAACTCACCCGATCCGGTGAGTTTCATCCGATGCTACAGTTGACGGACGCGCAACGAAATCAACCCTCAGTTTCAGGCGAGCATAACGCCGCAGTCTGGCGGAACATGCCACCTCTGTTTCGATCTTTTAGTGGATTTCGTCTGAGAGGCGGCGCAACAACCCTCATGGAGAGTGGGAGAGGCAACCCGCTTTTGATGCTTCAGAGAACCGGCTTAGGTAAAACCCTTCTAATTGCAGCGGAGGGACTCTGGAATTGGGATTTCGGTGTTAATACTTTTAAAGATACACGCTACGACGACATCTACGCTCGCTTCTGGGCGCAAGCACTTCGATGGATGGCAACGGATACCGATGACGAAAAATTACATCTTACCGCGGACGCGAATACTTATACGATTGGAGACACCGTGAAAGTCACGGCATATTTGTATTCCCAGTCCTATCGCGCCACGCAAACGGACGCAACCGTCCAATTTGAAGTCGTGCCTCCTGAAGGCGCGCCTTTCCAACTCCAGATTCGCGGTGTAACCGAAGGTGCGGACGCATCAGCCTCACAGCAGACCGATACGGGGAATCTCTACACCGCTCAATTTACACTGTTACAGAATGGAATCTATCATATTCGTGCCACCGGAAGAACCGGCGACCAGACACTCGGTGAAGATCAAATTGATATACACGTTCATCCACAACTCGCTGAATTGGAAGCACCTCAACTCAATGAAGACCTTCTGAAACAACTCGCAGCGGAAACTGGCGGTGCCTATTTTACGATGGCGGATGCAGCTTCGGTGACAGAAAATGTCGCCGATGTCCAAAACCCTGTATTTGTTGATGCGGAACGTGAACTCTGGAACCATCCTTTGATCCTGATTGCAGTCGTCGGATTATTAGGCACAGAATGGTTTTTACGCAAACGGATCGGACTGACGTAAAGGAGCAGTGTACTGTGAGACGATTCATAAAATGGAAACCCATTTTAATCTGTTGTTTTCTATTCGGTATATTCGGCAGTCTGCATATTGGGCAAAATTTGATGGCTACTGGCGCACCAATGACTATCGCACAGGTCCATTATAGCGGGGGTGGTGATTGGTACGGAGACGCAACCGTTATTAAGAATTGGCTACGCCTGCTTCGGACCCGAACGGATATTGAGACCGACGACGATAGAATCATCCTTAAACTCACGGATCATACCCTTTACCAGTATCCGATGCTCTACCTTGTCGGGCATGGAAATGTTCGGTTCACTGAAAGTGAAGTCGAGGCGTTACGGGATTACCTCATAAACGGTGGATTTCTTTTTGCCAACGATGATTACGGACTCGACAAAAACTTCAGACGTGAAATGCAAAGGGTCTTTCCTGAGCAAGAACTACAACCGATACCGAATACACATCTAATTTACCGTTGTTTCTACGAACTGAAAGGGCTACCGAAAATTCATGAACATGATGGCGAACCCGCACAAGGATTCGGGCTTTTCCACGATGGACGAATGGTCGTTTACTACGTTTACAGTGCTGACATCGGTGATGGACTCGAAGATGCCGATGTACATCCAACCGATACGCCACAGGTCCGCGAACTCGCTGCAAAGATGGCGGTTAATATCGCCGTCTACGCACTAACACATTAATAGAATAGGACTTAAGACTTACGCACTTCCTCTTAAAGTCCCCCTGATAAGGGGAATTTAGGGGGTTTAATGAACGAAAGTCCCCCTGATAAGGGGGATTTAGGGGGTTTAATGAACGGGAATTCCAACTTTTGCGTAAGTCCTATAGAATTCAAAGTAGTAGACACGCGCCTTCGGGTTCTCCGTCCACTAATACCTAATTGAGGATGGTGCATAAAAATCTCTCGTAGGGGTTGGGTCTCCCAACCCGTCCGATGCGCGCATAGCAGATCTGATAGAGGGCGAGGCAACCTCGCCCCTACGGTGGTCGCATACCCTAACGTTTGGAATAATGAACCACCCTCACCTAATTAAAGGACAAGTAAAATGGACGCACAAAATGTAAATAAGGCTTATGAAAACCTAATCGCTCGATTACAGACAGTTCGGCGACAGTGGTGGTGGCTCACTTTTTCTGAAGGTCTCCTAAAATGCATCGGTATTCTCGCGCTTGTCACGGTCGGCACCCTTATCATTTTAACCATTAATATTCAAGCATGGCAATCTCCTTTTTTCCTCTGGCTCCGTGTGGGGATTCTCTTATTGGCAGCAGCCATCGGCATCTATACCCTGATCCGAACCCTGATTTTACCGCTCTGTCGTCGGCTCACGGACGCCGCGATCGCATCGCGTCTCGAATTGACACAAGTAGAAAGTGAACTCGTATCCGAAAACCGGATTCTAAGTGCCGTGCAGCTTTGGCAGAACCTGACAGACAACCGGCTCGGTTATGCACCGGAATTTATTGAACACCTCATTATTCAAACCGACGCGGATATGAAAAATATCCAACATAGACGGGTATTTCAGACCGAATTTCGGAAAATTAAGCGGAATGCGGGGATCGCTGTTGCGGGAGCAGGGATCCTACTCATCACCCACCTCCTCTTGCCCAATGCTTTCACCGGTTTAGCGACCGCCTTTCAAACTTTGCCACAGACACTACCGGATCGCCAAGCGGATTCAAAACCCGCTATCCAGATTACAGAAATCCAACCCGGCAGTGTTCAAATTGAACGCGGCACCGATGTTAACGTCACCGCAAAGGTAACCGGACACATCGGCGCACCCGTTACACTCTATTACCGAGTCGCAGGCGAAAATGAAGATGCCTCAACGGTAGCATGGCAACCGATGCCTATGCAGCGCACAAACGACCTACAGCCGCCAGAAACCGATCTCTCTTACCACGTGACCCTTAAAAATGTGAACCGTCCGCTCCAATACTATATCAATGTCAAAGAGGTGGCATCGGCGCAGTATCAGGTAACAATTAGCGATGAACCCGTTGTCACCCAATTTCAGTATCGGCTTAGTTACCCTGTCTACACGCAACTGCAACCGCAGACGCTTCCCGCGAACACTGGCGATATTCAAGCACTTTTCGGAACAGAACTCGTATTTACTGGCGAGAGTAACAAACCCCTTAAGGCAGCATCCCTCGCGTTTGAAGATTCCAATGATGTCGCATTGGAGATTACAGCGCAACACCTCACCGAACCGCAACAAAAGCATCTTGAAGCACAAACACCACCAACCCACCTCACCGAACCGCAAGGTAAATTAGAAAAACCTCGCACAATGCGTGGATCTTTTGTCGCGCAACAGAGCGGAAACTATCATATCCATATTACCGATGTTGAAGGTTTTACAAATCGCGATCCTATTAACTATACGCTCACCGTCCGCAAAGATGCACCACCTGATGTCAATATCGTTTCACCTGAACGAGATACCGTTTTGGATAATGCCATGTTAGTGGAACTAAAGGTGGAGGCTACGGATGACTACGGCATACAAGCACTTCAACTATTGTATCACGTTGAGGCGGAGGGTGCCGAAGAGGTGAACGTCCCATTGAAGCGGTGGGGTGTAGAAAACGCACCTGTCCGTAGGTCAGTCTCCGTATCATACACATGGGATGTGGATCGGATCGGTGTCTTTCCGGGTGAAACAATCGCTTATTACGTTCAGGCACTGGATAACGATAGTGTCTCAGGACCGAATATCGGCAAATCACCGACCTATACGCTCCGTTTCCCATCGCTTTCCGAACTATACGATTCTGTCGCTACCGAGCAGGAGACCGAACAACAAAGTCTTGAAGAACTTGTTGATGAACAAGCAGATGCTACCGGTTTAGTTGATACCCTTCTCGGTAAGATTAGAAAGAGCCAAGAACTCACCCTTAACGATGAGAACTTGATGCAACAGGTGCTTGAAAACCAGAAGCAGATTGAGCAGACAGCGAAGCAGTTAGTCGATGATATGAAGCAGACTGCCGAAGAGATGGAACAGAATCAACTCTTTGACACTGAGACGATACAGAAGTATCAGGAACTACAAAATCTCATGGAGAAAGCACTTTCTGAAGAACATAAGGAGATTTTGCGGAAATTGTCAGAGGCGTTGGCAAAGCAACAGACGAATGAACAAGAGAGATCAATGATGGAGGCGAATCTCAGTCAAGAGCAGTTTTTACAGCAGCTCGAACGCGCGAAGTCGCTTTATGAACAGATCCTCCTCCAACAGGAACTCGAAGCAGCTGCGAAACAGGCAAAAGCACTCGCTGAACAACAGAAGCAGCTGATGGATACATTAGAAACGTTACAGCAGTCCACGCCAACAACCGATCTCGCAGAAAAAGAGGACCGCGTCGGTGAGGAATTCGGGAGGCTCAGTGAGAAATTAGATAATCTCGGCACTAAGATGGGCGAACTCGCGGAGAATAAAGAGAACGCGCCACCACAGATAGAACGGCTCGCAGACGAAATCAAACGCCTCAACCAGTTTACCAAAGACCATAACCTACCCGAGGACCTTCAAGCGACCAGTCAAAATCTCCGAAGCGGGCAAAACACAGAGGCACTTGAATCCGGACGCGCAGCGGAGCAGACGCTAACAGAACTCGCACAAGGGTTAGATAACGCTTTGGCATTCATGGAAGGCGCAAACGTAAACGAAACCATGACTGCTATGCAAGAAGCCGTTGAAAGTGGGCTGCACCTCTCGCATCTCCATGAGAAAGTCCTTACCAAGACAAGCGACCTCATCATTGCCGGACAGACCGATGCTTATATTCCGAGCGAAATCTTGCAGCTACAGCAACTCGCAGCGGATGAACTTAGCACAGCAGAAGGGATCGCTCAACTTTCCAATAAACTTTGGGAATTAGGGAACCGACAAATCGAGGTGCCAAACAAAGTCATTTGGCATCTCAACGCCACAAACGACGCACTCTCCCGTGCTGCACGCGCCTTAGAGGATAGACAACCCAGTCTCGCTGTTCCAATTCAGAGAACCGCACTTGCCGATCTCAATCAGGCGGTTTTTGAACTCCTTGATGCAATGGCGCAGATGAACCAGCAGACGGGTGCCAGCGGATTAGAGAACATGATGGAGCAGCTCCAACAACTCGCCGAGAGTCAGGAACAGTTAAACCAGATGGCGCAAAACCTGAGTCAACAGATGCGAGAACAGGGACAAACCCCCGGCTTTCAACAGATGATGCGTCAACTCGCCGCACAACAGGAGTTGATTCGGGAAGCGACCGAACGCCTTGCCGAACGCGCTGAACAGATGGCACAAATGTTAGGAAGTCTTGAAGAGGTCGCTGAGGATATGACGGAAGTCGAAAAGGCACTCCGACAGGGTGAACTCAGTGATCAAGTGCTCAATAGACAGGAGCAAATTTTAACGCGGATGCTTGATAGTTTGAAATCGTTGCAGAAACGGGATGTCGGTAAACAGCGCAAGGCTGAAGTCGCAAAGAAGCCGGAAACCTCTGCACAGGAAGTCCCGCCGCTGCATCCCGAACTCCTTGAAATTGTTCAGAAATTAGAAGCCGCGCCTCACGCGAAAGAGTTTGAGGACATTCCATTCCAGTATCGAGAGCAGCTGCGGCGATATTTCAAAGCACTTTCGGAGAAGACCCAGTAACCCCAAAGTCGGTAACCATTAGCCAACATAAAGAATTCATGAACCGTAGAAATTTTTTGATTAACGGAAGCACCGCATTGGCAGGAATATTTCTCTCTAACCATCATCAGAGTCTGCATGCGTACCCCCATGAAATCCATATTGACAAACATAAAAACGAAAAGGAAAAAGGTATGAGAACAGCAGTTAGTATCGTTGACGATACATTTTACATTAACGGAGAAGTTACCTATCCGGGACGTTCTTATCACGGACATAAGATCGAAGGACTGCTCATCAACACCCGCATGGTGCAAGGCATCTTTGATGACAGAAACCCGGAGACCGTACACCTCTGGGAATACCCTGACACCGGAGAATGGGACCCCGAACGCAATACCCGCGAATTTTTAGCAGCGATGCCGACATGGCGCGCCCACGGCGTATTGGCGTTCACCATTAACCTCCAAGGCGGGAGTCCTGAAGGCTACTCCAAAGCGCAACCGTGGCACAACTCCGGTATAGAAGCCGATGGCAGTCTCAATCCAGATTATCTGTCACGCCTTGAACGCATCATCGACTTCGCTGACGCGCTCGGTATGGTTGTCATCCTCGGTTATTTCTATTTCGGACAGGACCAACGAGTTAAGGACGAAAACGCCGTCAAAAATGCCGTAGACAACGCAACCGGATGGCTTTTCGACAAAGGATACACCAATGTCATCGTTGAGGTGAACAACGAATGCAACGTCAGAGCCTATACGCATGAAATTCTGAAACCGCAACGCGTACACGAATTGATTGAACGTGTAAAGGCAACGACACACAACGGCAATAGATTCCTCGTTGGAACGAGTTATGGTGGCGGTAAAGTCCCCCTCGAAAATGTCGTCCGTGCCTCCGATTTCCTACTTGTCCACGGAAACGGTGTGAGCGATCCGAATCGCATCATTGAGATGGTACAACAGACCCGCGAGGTACCCGGTTACCGTCCAATGCCGATCCTTTTCAACGAGGACGACCATTTCGATTTCGATAAACCGTTGAACAACTTCGTCGCGGCTGTCAGTCAATACGCCTCATGGGGCTACTTCGATCCGGGTGAAAACGATTATCACCACGGTTACCAATCCGTCCCAGTCCAATGGCAGATCAACACACCCCGCAAACGTGATTTTTTCCAAAAGGCTCGCGATATCACGGGGTGTTCTTTATAGCATCAGGAAAAAGGAAATTTAAAAATATGTTACCACAGATTGAACCCATCTATTTTGTTATTACTGTTCTCGTTATCATTTTACTTACGACAAGCGTCCGGATCCTCAAGGAATACGAGCGCGCCGTCATCTTCCGTCTCGGACGATTGACCGGCACCCGCGGCCCCGGACTCGTGCTGCTGATACCGTTCTGGATTGAACGGATGCAAAAAATCAGCCTCCGTGTTATCGTCAACGATGTCACCCCGCAAGATGTCATTACAAAAGACAACGTCTCCGTAAGCGTTAACGCCGTACTAACCTTCAGAGTCATCGAAGCCGACAAAGCCGTGATTGAGGTTGAGGACTTCGGTTTCGCAATCTCCCAAATCGCACAGACGACACTCCGAAGTGTCCTCGGACGTGCTGAACTCGACGACCTACTCTCCGAGCGCGAGAAACTAAATCAGGACTTAGAAAATATCATCAAAAAGCATTGTGAACCGTGGGGTGTTGAGGTGCAGGCAATGGAGATTAAGCACGTAGATCTCCCCGTCGAAATGCAGCGCGCGATGGCGAAACAGGCGGAAGCCGAACGTGAACGCCGCGCCAAAGTTACGCACGCCGAAGGTGAATTTGAATCCGCCCAAGTGTTGACAGATGCAGCAGAAATTCTCAGCGAAACCCCGACAGCCGTGCAGCTCCGATTCCTGCAAGCATTAGTAGAAGTCAGCGCAGAAAAGAACTCGACCGTCGTCTTCCCAATCCCGATAGACCTGCTCAGCCCGTTTCTTGAGAAGATAAACGGTAAAGAAGAATAGACTTTTCCGAACCTCAATAGGTGCGGTTTCCTAACCGCACCGGATTTTACACAGAAAACTTGAATATTACCAAACCTTCTTGAGTAAGCTTTGTAAAAGGGAGCTCCGAATCCCGACTCCTCCAAAACCCCTGTCATCCCTGATTCAAGTTAACTGAAACCTATCCCTTTGACTGCTGACGGTTTCCGATGGCTGACTGCTGACCGCTAATCGCCATTTCTCACTTTTTGCATTTTTTTTCAAATTATGCACCCTTTTGCTGGTGAAGTGCGTCTTTAATAATTGAAACCCTCAATATTCGGATGACCCGAATAGCAGGGATTTGGTTCAACATACGGATATTTATGAGATACTTTGAAAAAAAACGAACCTTTTTTGAGCGTATCTGACTAAACTATCAAATACCTACAGTGAACCTTCAAAGAATGTAAAGATTGACAACGCTAATATTGTAAAAAATAAAAGGG
>JAAXHI010000369.1:0-4418 GCA_012270875.1 Candidatus Poribacteria bacterium
CGTGATTGTTAACATCAGCGGACTTAACACTATCAATGCGAACGCGCTGAAAACGATGTCTATCAGCCGTTTGACGATACCACGGACACCCTGCATCGGTGTCTCCTGCAATTGTAGCACCGGTATGCCTTGAAAGAAAGTAATCGCGGTGCCGTCTCTGATAAATTCGGAGAGTTCGGGGAGGACATTGATTTGGACCGGCACGCCTTCACACGCATGAAGGATCTGGAGAATCGTGTCATTTGGCACTGTAGGTGATGAGATGAAAAGTGTATCAAGGCGATGCGTTCGTATGAGTTCAAGGACATCTTGACTTTCACCGAGAGACTGTATATCTGAATCCGCTGCTTCTGCTGCTCCGTTGATTATCCCTATCAATTCGTATCCGCTATTCGGTTTCGCTTGTAAGGCTTTGATAAACTTTTCGGATCGTGCATCATAACCGATGAGTGCGACACGACTTACACCGACCCCTTGTGCGTGGATCGCCTGTCGGAAGCGGTGAAGGACGAGTCGTCCCAAAAACAACCAGATGAGACTGAATCCAGAGGCGAGGAGCATCACCCAACGCGAGTAAGCATCGTGGTGATAGATGAAAAAGAGTGCGGCTAACGTGGCAATAAGCGCGATACCAGCGGCTTTGCAGAGTGTCCAGAACGCTGAAAGCGTCGCGTTGCTTTCCGGCTGATAAAGTCCTAATGTCTTCAGGGTCATTAGCCAGATGATTACCATCAGCGGAATGAGTCGGAAATAGTCGTCAAGGGGCGGGGTGCCGCCTTTATGCAATGCAAGCACCTCAGGTGTCCAGCCTGATTCAAAGCGAACCCAGTACGCGACGACAATCGCGGTAGCGACGAAACAGAAATCGAATAGGACTGTGAGCGCGATGAGTAGATGGTCGAGTGTTTTCTTGTTCATTGACGGCGTATAGATTGGAACTTGCAAGCCCATGTTGAGGCGTGGACTGCATCAAGTTACCTCTTGTATTTGTTGGACATTGGTTCTCTGAAAACTGGTTGAAGTCCGCAACAGTGGCGTGCCGATAGACGGATTAAAGTATAGCAGATTTGTGCTGTGCTGGCAAATTAAAATAGGCACTACGCGAAGATTGAGACAACATGAAAGTTGCTGATAAATTACACATAACGTGCTATGCTATCATTATAGACTTTAGAACAGTAAGTTTCGGAAATCTGAAAATTTTACCGAACTGAGAGGTATATAGCATGGCAAATCAACTGAAAGTGGGGATTGTTGGCGCACACCGTGGAAGTTCTTATTTTCAACCGTTTCAAGCGATAGCAGAAACAACGGTTACAGCCGTCTGTGACATCAATGAAGAGACGCTTCAAAGTACCGCTGAACGGTTCGATGTTCCGCAGCAATTTACGGATTATACAGCAATGTTAGATGCTGTAGATCTTGTGGTGCTTGCGACACCTGAAAATCTACACGTATCACAGTCGATTGAAGCTTTGGAAGCGGGGAAACATATCATCAGTGAGGTAACTGCCGCTGTCAAGTTAGAGGAATGCTACGATTTGGTTCGGGCGGTTCGGAAGGCGTCTGCCAAGTACACGATGGCTGAAAATACGTGTTATTCCAGGTCAAATGTGTTAATCCGCAGCATGGTAGAGGCGGGTATGTTTGGCGATGTTTATTTCGGGGAAGGCGAATATCTCCACAACATCAAGTCGCTTCATCACGATGCAGAAGGAAACCCGACGTGGCGTTATTACTGGCAGGTCGGCATTAATCGGTGCAACTATGCGACACATAGCCTCGGGCCGGTGCTGCAGTGGTTTGGGAGTCGTGTGGCGAGTGTGTGCTGCCTCGGCACTGGCGTTAACACTGATCCTGAGCATGCGATGGAAGATACGGTGATGATGTTGTGTAAAACGGATTGCGGTGGGTTAATCAAGATTCGGATTGATATGCTCTCGAACCGTCCTGCAAATTCCTATTTCAGTCTACAAGGGACAGACGGGTGTTATGAGGGTTCGCGTGGGCTTGGTGCTGCACCGAAGATTTGGTTGAGTGAGTTCGGCATAAGCGAACAGTGGAGACCGCTCTCCCAATTTGAAGACGTTCTGCCCGAACGGTGGAAAAATCCACCTGCCGAGGCTGAAAATGCTGGAGATCTCGGCGAGTATTTTAAGGTGCGCGATTTTGTTGATAGTATCCTCACCGATACAGAGCCTCCGCTGGATGTCTACACGGCGATGGATTTCACGGTGCCGGGTTTGGTTTCGGAGCAATCCATCGCAAATGGCGGTGCGCCGATGGAAGTACCAAATTTTCGGGAAATCGAGTGATAGGTAGCGTTAGCAGCGATGCGTCTTACGCATCTTCTTCGACAGGTGCAAAGACGAGTCCACAGCTGCTGCAGCGGTATCCGCTCTCTGGTTTCGATTCCACAAGAGAGAAAAGCATACCACAACAGATCGGACACGGTTCGTCGATTTCCATTTCGGCTTGTTCCATTTCACCAGAACGGTTTTCAAATTCAACGATCACGGGTATCCTCCTTTTGCTCAGCAACGGCAACGCGCGTATAGATGTCCCGCAAGGATAGCTTGCAGCCGATTGAAATGAGTGACATCACAGATTCAGGAGCACAAAACTCTGTGCGTTCCCAGTGTTGATCTTGTCGCCGATAATGTTCAACACAGAATCTATGCTGTGAGACAAGAGTGTAGTCTCGCAGCGACGTAAGTTGTTGATAATGTTCAAATTTCTCGCCTCGGTCATAAGCTGCAGTGGAGGGTGAAAGCACCTCTACGATAACAACTGGGTTCAGAAGTGTGTCGTAGACATCATCCTCAAAGCGCGGTTCACC
Source organism: Candidatus Poribacteria bacterium (assembly GCA_012270875.1). GTDB lineage: Bacteria > Poribacteria > WGA-4E > WGA-4E > WGA-3G > WGA-3G. The sequence goes on from JAAXHI010000369.1 coordinate 2,840, forward strand.
GCAGGCAACAACGACATCTGGATAGAAGTAGGCTATGGGACTCGGTCGCACGCGCATGTCGCTGGAATGGACTTCACAATCTGACCCCACTAACTGGTTGTAAAGTGTATTAGATATGTTGCTTGTGATAAGACTATGGGCGCGACTTGCCCCAGACATTGCAAATATCTGCCCGTCGAGGTATTCATTCTTGTGCAGTGCCTTTCGTTCTTGGGTGATGTATTCCTCAGGGGTAAAGAGGGTTTGCGCCGGAAGAGATGCCATACCTATTTCCTTGAATAGAAGTCATGTTAACAACATGCTACCGCATTTTTAGGCAAAGGTCAATCTTTTTCTTTATGCTGTTCAGGACGATTTAGTATCTCGGTAGGGTTGGATCCATTTCGGCTGCCCATTGGTCGATGCCACCGATGAGGTTCTTTGCCTCATTAAACCCGTTTTGCTGCAGAAAGGCGACAGCATAGAGGCTACGCTGTCCATGATGGCAATAGACGACAATTTCTTGGTCCGACGGGAGGCTATCTATATTCTGTGGCAACGTATTGAGAGGGATTAACCGCGCACCTTCAAGATGTACGATGTCGTATTCGCTCGGTTCTCGGACATCCAGCAACAGCACAGATTCATTATCTTCGAGTTTCTGTTTTAATTCTTGTGGGGAAATTTCAGGGAGTGCACTCTGCATGATTCAGTCCTCTTTTTCCGATTCAATAGGTAACTCTTCACAAAGGGGCGCGCATTCTGGACACGGGCATGTCTCACGTAGGACTTCAAACGGATAGATGCCGGTGTCGTGTCCATCGTTCCAGCTGAACTGGAGCGCGTAGCGACCGACTAATTGGACATCAAGGGGTTGAATATCGTCTGAGACCTCAATCAATGTCACATCACCATCGCCTTGTGGGGCAAAGAGGGAATGGATATCTTTACCTTTGTGCCGGATGATGGAACATTCAGCACACGGGCACATCTGCCGGAGATAGGTATACGGATACCAACTCGTATGCCCATCCTTCCACTCTACTTGAAAGGCGTTGTCGTGTTTTTTGAGGAGTTTCGGTTGTTTCGCCAACCTGTCCATGAAGTCACGCGGGTTTATAGTTTAGGGGTTACGGCACACGGCGTGTGCCTACTACCTTTAAAAGATGCCGAGTTCGTCCCTTGCGTCTTCACTCATCATTTCGGGAGTCCAACGCGGGTCCCAGACGACATTAACGTTGACTTCCTCAACGCCGTCCAGCTGCTGCGTAACGTGCTGTGCGCCGTTGACAATCTGGCCGCCAGCGGGACATCCGGGACTCGTTAAGGTCATCGTAATATCGACAGTGGTGTCATTGACATCCACGCCGTAGATTAGACCCATATCGACGATGTTGATGCCGATTTCTGGGTCGATAATGTTTTCTTTGATAGTCTCTAATACAGATTCTTCCGATACCATTTTCATTCCTCCTACAAGACAGAGAATTAATCAGTCAACACTGATAAGAATATCGTCATCCTCAATTTTGACGGTGTAACATTCGATGGATTCAACGGCAGGCATGCAAAGTGGCTCTCCAGTTTTCACACAAAAGCG
>JAAXHI010000369.1:4488-7074 GCA_012270875.1 Candidatus Poribacteria bacterium
TTTCGCAACTTTATAGAATTCTGGCATTACGTTCCTTCCAAATCTCTTCGTGAGTGTGAAATTTCAATTGACCGGTTTCTTTACGTTCAAGAATATCCTCCATATCCTCATAAAGGGGAGATTCTTTATCAAGATGGAAAATCCCGAGCTCTTGCGCTACAAATTCCACCAATTCTTCACGCACTACCTTACGAATCAGACTTTCTAACTCCTGAACACTCAGTGTAACCTTCGTTTCTTGTGTTGCTGTTACATTGTCACTCATTGTATTGTATCTCCTACTTATCTTCCTCGCCGGGCCAGCTATGGATGCCATACGCACCGGCTTTGAGGACTTTGAGTGCCAACAAAGCACATTTGAGCCGAACAGGTCCCAAGGGGATGCCGATCATATCCAAAATGTCGTCTTTCGTAAGTTTCTTGACTTCGTCAAGGCTTTTGCCTTCAATCTCCTCAGTTAACATAGAGGCAGCCGCCAGACTAATCGTACAACCGTGACCACAAAAACGCACTTTTGTAATCGTGTTGTCTTCAACAAGTAGGTCAATACGAATCTGATCACCGCAAAGCGGATTATCTTCTTCGTGTGAAATATCAGGGTTCGGTAACGTCCCGTAGTTGCTCGGATTCTCGTAATGGTCAAGCAGTTCTTCCTGATATATGTTCATTATTTTCTCCGAATCATGAGTTTTTGTGTTCTACGTAACCCCTCGGACAACCGGTCTATGTCTTCAATTGTGTTGTAAAGATAAAAACTGGCACGGACAGTGGCGATAACGTCCAATCGCTTCATGAGCGGTTGTGCACAGTGATGTCCTGCGCGGAGAGCGACACCGTGCGTATCCAAAATGCCTGCTACGTCATGCGGATGGATGCCCTCCAGATTAAAGGAGATAACGCCCATTTTTTGATGCGGTGCGGGCGGTCCGTAGAGGGTAATACCTTCGATTTCTTTTAAGCGTTCGTGTGCGTATTTTAGGAGTTCTTGTTCATGAACGTGAATTGCTGCTAAATTTGCTTCTGTAATATAGTCTACGGCGTGTCCAAGCCCGATTGCTTCGGCGATGCTTGGGGTCCCTGCCTCGAATTTTGCCGGAGGTTCCGCGTAACTGGACACATCTCGTTCGACACTCCGAATCATTGAACCGCCGCCGAGGAATGGCGGCATCTCTTCAAGGAGTTCTAACTTACCGTATAACGCGCCGATGCCCGTCGGACCGCACATTTTATGCCCTGAAAACGCCAGAAAATCGCAGTCAAGTTGTTGAACGTCAACGTGGAAGTGAGGCACCGATTGCGCTGCATCAACGACGACCTTTGCACCAACAGCGTGCGCAGCCTCAATGACAGACTGAATTGGGTTGATCGTTCCGAGTACATTAGAAACGTGTCCTATAGCGACAAGTTTCGTTTTTTCGGTAAGAACGTCGTGGAGTTGTGTGAAGTCAAGTAGCCCTTCATCGGTAATCTCAAGGAACCGGAGTACGGCACCTGTCCTTTGTGCGAGCAGCTGCCAAGGCACGAGGTTGCTATGGTGTTCCATAACGGTCAGGACGATTTCATCGCCTTCCCGAATATTCGCGGTGCCCCAACTATAAGCAATGAGATTGATGGATTCCGTTGTATTCCGTGTGAAGATGACTTGGCGCGTGCGAGGCGCGTTAATCAACTGTGCCACCTTTTCTCTCGCGCGCTCGTACTGCTCTGTCGCCTCCTCTGAGATACGATAGATACCGCGATGGATATTGGAACGATAGGTGTCGTAATAGGCATCCATCGCCTCAACGACTGGACGCGGGGTCTGTGTTGACGCGGCATTATCAAGGAAAGCCAACGGCGGTTCTGTCGCGAAGATCGGAAAATCTTTGCGGATGCTCTCCACATCAAGCGGACGAAAGTGTGCAGTATCCATTGTATTTATCATCCTGTGCGGGGATTTAGACTCTCGGCAAGCACGCTCAATTGAGCGTGCCCACCGTCAGAGACTCATGGGGTACACTATCGGCTTGGGAAACCGATATTGACAGCAGAAGGTCCGTGGTCTTCACATGCCTGATCCGTTGGAACATCGGTTTCAGCGTCGCTGGATCTGACGATCCCTTCCGAAACCAGATACTGTTCCACTTCATCGCCACTGACATCGGCAAGCATCACGTCGTCAATCTGGACGCACGGTTGATAAGGCTGCCGTGTCTTCTGGACCATTTCACGATAGTTGTTTTCGTTGTTAATGATGTCTTTATCTTCGTATTCCAAACCGTATTTGGCGAAGATGGCACGGACACCATTGCTCCATCCGCAGACGGGCTTCATGTAAGCGATAATTTTCGGTTGACTCATTTTGAGTTGCTCCTTTTTTATGGGTTATCGGTTTGCATCGCAGTGAGATTTATCAGTAAGATGGCTATCGACTGTCGGCTTTCAGCCGTCAGTAACAAGAGGTTTCTGATTAACAGAAAGACCTCTTTGCTGATTGCCGATGGCTGACGGCTATTCCTCTGACAACTATTCAAGTTTGCGCGCGATGGACGTACTCAATTCTTCGCGCACGGATTCCAACGGGATACGTTCCATGACGGGTTCAAA
>JAAXHI010000161.1 GCA_012270875.1 Candidatus Poribacteria bacterium
TTTGCTCCTGCCCGCTCATAAATGAATTGTACCTTGGGAACTAGGCGGATGTGATCTCAGCGTTCCATGCGGAGAAAAACGTCCGGGAATTACTGACCGGTGTGTGACGGAAGACGCAAAGGGAACGCTACGATGCGGATCGCCTGGAATTACACTTTGCAGCTGCGGTCCATACAGTTGGGGTCTTAGGGTTCCATACGAGGGAAATGGGATTACTGACAGCTGTGTGACTGAAGACGAAGCAGGATCACAAAGATGCGGATCGCCTGGAATTGCACTTTGCGGTTGCAGCTCATACTGTGTCGGTCTTATTGTTCCAAACGGGAAGAACGTCTGGAGATACCTGGCAGGTGGGTGACTGTAGACAGGCCACAATCACTAAGATAAGAAGCGTCTGAAAAGGTATGGTAATTCATGCAGTGACGGACTAGGCGTTCCATACGAGGCACGTAATTCTGGGATTTGTGGTTGGAGGGTGTCGGTTGATAAACCATAACCAAGATTCGCAAAGTCTGGAATTCTACTTTGGTGTTGGAGTGGCGGGCTTAGCGTTTCTTGGATTCTTGGCGGGTACGTGATTGTAGACACCGTCAAATCACTACGATTAGAAGCTGATGGAATTGAGTTGTGGTTGCACTCCATGTGGTGGCCCTCCGAGCGTTCCATGAGGGGGGTTTCCGGCGGATGTGTGACGGTAGACATACCAGAACCACCGGGATACGTATCGCGACCCAAGGACCTTCCAGTGGTAAAGATGGCGGATGGCCGCTGTGATAATAGGTCTTGCTATAAGGGGAGGAGTAATGCTGTGGATTAACGAGAAAAAGGCGGTATCCACCGAAGGGTGCCATGCCGTAGTTGAATTTATGCACCGCAAAAGAAGACAGGCCCATCAGCTGCAGAGGGCCAAAGGCAGAAATTAGGATCGCACAAAAAACGTAATGGTACAGCAGTGAGAGGGATCTGAAGGGCTAAAATGAGAATTGAGATTTGACAATTTTTGGCCGGAAAAAATGGGATTGAGCTTTCTTTTCTTATTATTTGTTGGTCCATTAGGAATAACATTTGAGGCAAACTTTAAATGGGACAGTGGGAATTGACGAAACGTAAAGCTGGATAATGGGAGTTGTAACCCCCGCCCCCTCCCCCCACCTCTTTCAGGTTCCTCTTGGTAATGAGTGGAGTGCTGTTCGTTGACTCACTGGTGTTTGAATCAGTTAGAATTTAGCTACACGTTGGCGGGGCGGGTACAAAAGATAACATTTCGTTGTGAAAAGGAGACCACAAAGGAGAATTTTTTCCCTAAACCACCTCAGACGTGTTATCTTCTCTGAGTCGCCAGATCATCATCTCGACGATTACTCAGCTACGTACACTATCGTAGTTTACAAAAATGCCAGACACGCAACCGTCCTTCCAAACTGGGATGAAGTGTTGCGCGAGGTAAACTAAACAGACGGATGAAATCAGACGATACGCATTTCCTGCGCGTAACAGTGTTAGGTGCTACCCTAGTCCCAGAGGTTTTTCTTGATTTTTCTTCACGAACGAGATCAAGAGCAAGCCGCGAAGCG
>JAAXHI010000021.1:0-15089 GCA_012270875.1 Candidatus Poribacteria bacterium
TTAAAATTGTCCAAACTTTAGTATTTTTATATAATTTACTGATCAATATTAAGAAACAAATTTCAACTTTTGAGGAAGGGTGGAAAACAAGAAGGTAAAACGCATGGTTAGCCGAGAAACTATTCAAGCCGTTGTTGACGATATCGTGCGCGAGTTCACACCGCTACAAGTGATTCTCTTCGGCTCTTATGCCTACGGTACACCGACAGAGGACTCGGATGTGGATCTGCTCGTCATAATGGATATTCCAAAATCAGAGTTTCGCAATAAAGCTATAGAAATTCGGCAACGTATTCCGTACCAGTTCGGCATGGATCTCTTAGTCCGTTCTCCCGAAGAGATCGCCTATCGTGTTGCCTACAACGATTGGTTTCTTCGCGAGATTACTGAAAAAGGAGAACTCCTTCACGGATATGACACACATTGCAAGATAGAAAATACACAAGACACACCCGACATCTTCAAAAAGGAGAAGATCCTGATGAACCCGCTAACGTTGGAGTGGGTGGAGAAGGCTGAAGAAGATTATAATTTAGCACAGTTGGCGCAACAATCGTCCCGTCCATTTCACAATTCTATCTGTTTCCATGCGCAACAGTGCATCGAAAAATATCTAAAAGCGTGGCTTCAAGAGGCGAGCATTCCGCTACCAAGGACACACAATCTTGAGGAATTACTGATGTTGATTGTGCCGAGACTGCCCGCCTGGGCTCAGTGGTATCCTGATTTTAAGATAATCACTGCGTATGCAGTGGATTCTCACTACTCCGGTGATCCAGCGACTGCTGAGAATACAGAACATGCTATGCGCGTATGCGACGTAGTGCGTCAAGCCATCCGTTCTTCATTGAAGCTTCCAATTATCTGAGTCGGTTACGTCAAATTTGACAATATCCGTGTCCTTTCTACCCATAATTTATTAATCACGTTTACTAAAGGAACATTATGAGCGAAAACATCCAAGAATTAATTCAATCACAAGCGAAAAAGGCGAAATCGGCGATGCGGGTCTTATCACGAAGCTCCGCCGATGTCCGAAATCACGCGCTGTTAGCAATGGCCGAAAGCCTCCAGAATTCCAAAGATAAGATTCAGGCAGCAAATCGTATTGACCTCGACAACGGCGAAAAGACTGGAGTCCCCGCACCGCTCATGCAACGTCTCCTATTAGACGATAAAAAAATTGAACGGATGGTGGACAACCTCCGTCAAGTCGCTGCACTGCCTGACCCAATCGGTGCTGTCATCAGTATGGGAGAACGTCCGAATGGTCTCAAGATTGGCACCGTCCGCGTGCCGATCGGTGTCGTCGCCGTCGTATATGAGTCGCGCCCTGATGTGACTGTTGAAGTCTCGGCACTCTGTATCAAATCCGGGAACGGCGTTATCCTGCGCGGTGGTTCCGAAGCAATCCACTCCAACGCAACGCTTGCCCGCATCCTCAGCGATACCGCCGCCGCAGAAGGCGTGCCAGATGCTATCCAATTCGTTGACACCACCGATCGGCAAGCCGTCTACGAACTCATCCGCCTGCCAGACTACGTTGACCTCGTCATTCCGCGCGGCAGTAATGAATTCGTCCAGTTTTTGATGAAAAAATCCGATGTCCCTGTCCTTGGACATGCCGACGGTATCTGCCATATCTACGTTGACGAAGCCGCCGATCTCGAAATGGCAAACAAAATCTGCATGAATGCGAAGGTTGGATACAAAGTCGCTGTCTGCAATGCTTTGGAGACACTCCTTGTCCATACCGATACCGCTGAGAAGTTTCTTCCTTCTTTCTGTGAGACCTTACAGGCTTCGGATGTTGAAATCCGCGGATGCGAACGGACGCAGCAGCTTCATCCTGCCGTCAAACCCGCAACTGAAGAAGACTGGCGCACAGAATACCTTGACTACATTCTATCCATCCGTGTCGTGGACGATATTGACACAGCGATCGACCACATAGAGACCTACGGTTCACACCACTCCGATGCGATCATCACCGAAAGTTACAGTGCCTCGCAGCGATTCCTCAAAGAAGTAGACTCTGCCGCGGTCTATGTCAACGCCAGCACCGTCTTCACCGACGGCTACGAATTCGGTTTAGGTGCCGAAGTCGGTATTAGCACACAGAAACTCCACTCCCGTGGTCCGATGGGACTTGAAGGGTTAACGACTTACAAATACATCGTCTACGGGGACGGTCAAGTCCGTGAATAGGAGCGCATTCACTTCCATCCAATGCGAACTGCCCTTGCAGGAAATCTACGAACGCGTCACATTTCCTGATTAGAGCTGCCATATAGAGGTTATGTCCCTATCATACCTAAACAAAACTTCAAGGCTACCACAACTTCTCCTTTTTCGTCAACGCCACCAATACCATCGAAAAAACAAAAATAAACGACATACCTACACAATTCTGTAAAATAAATTTGACTTTTTTTGTCAAAAATGTGCTATAATCGCAGCAATCTGTATGCGTAATATTAATGCAGTACAGAAAGTACTCGGCTGCAATTAGCCGACGATATTCCATTGCAAAACCCTAAATCTGTCAATTTTAGGAGGTAACCGTGAAAAAGAGGTATTTCCCAACCATAGTTTTCGGATTCACAATGAGTCTACTTTTAATGTTTGCATTGACGATTCAAACGCCAGCAGAGCACCGAGGGTCTGAGTTGGAAGGCGGCTTGCAGATCTGGATTGACGTAGGCACAGAACCGAGTAATAGCGAAGGCGAAGACACCTTCAAACTCGGCAAAGACGATTCTTTGGCACAAGACTTTTTGGCAGGTAAGGCAAAAGCAGAACGTGACGGTTCAGATATCGGTGGTCCCGCCATAGGCGACGACGTAATCATCGCACTCGCTGGTAGCGTTGGTAACGCATTCATCGAATATACCTTCGAGAGTCCTGTAGCAGGGGACGCGTTTATTTACTGCCGTGTTGGAGATACGCGAGGCGGCGGGCAGTCCATGTTTGTCGTTCTCAACAGCGAAGACCACGAGGGAGATGGTTTGATTATCGACACACCCGGCAATTGGGCATGGGCTTCGGGTAGAGATAACACGACGAAATCTCCAACGCAAGCAGTTGTAGGTGAAAACACCATCCGTATCGTCCCACGGGAAGCCGAAGCGACGAAAGAAACTTTGATGGATATCATCATGATTTCTTCAACAGATTTCGAGCCAGACGATGATATGTTCAAAAACGCTTCACCCTTAGGTGGCGATCCAACACCTGTCAAACCAGCAGGTAAGTTGGCAACAACGTGGGGAACCATCAAGGATAGGTTTTAATTAGTCTCGTCCTATTACAAGTTAACCAGACTTACTTTCTCAATTTTCTGTGGGTACGCTTCGGAAGTACTACACATCCAGAAAGCGCGCTGCCGTAAAGCGGTCCCACATAAAACGGTATTTGTGTAAATCCAATGGCTGTGTCACTGTTTGCACGTAGTGGCAGGATTGAGCAATTTGATGAATCGTGTCACTACACGTAGACATCAAGGAGAGAAATCGTGAGACAAGCAAATCTATCAACGAAACTTTTTATAGCCGTAATGAGCCTATCTTTGACGGTGTTGTTCGTGATGCCGGTCTCAGCCGTCAAGGAATGGCGTGAGTCAAAACTCGAAAGGGGTTGGCAAATCTGGATTTCGGCAGCACTTTTTGATAAAGGTGACGGACTCAAACCCGGCAAAAGTGAAAAGAAATTGGCGAATCAAGCGGAGAAACCGTGGTTAGCCGAAGACATCTTGATTGCTAAAGTGGCAGGAGGGTCCGCAGACTATGAGTTTAAGAGCCCCGTCGCAGGAAAGGCATATATCTGGGGCAGAGTCGCAGACTTTCGTGGTGGCGGACAGTCCTGGTTCATTGCCCTGAATAGCGACAATATCGCTGACGCTGGCGACAGCCTGATAATTGATACGCACGGACCGGTATGGAGATGGAGCGGCGGCAGAGATAAACCCGAATCACAATCTCCGACAGATTTGAAAAAGGGGACCAACACTGTCCGTATTCAACCGCGAGAAGCCGATGCCGGTAAAGAGGCGTTGTTTGATATCTTCATGATCTCAACTGAAGCGTTTCAACCGACAGACGAGGATTACGAAAAAGCGAAAGAGGGTCTACCGGTTGAACCGGCGGGCAAACTCGCAACCACATGGGGTACTATTAAGCATCGCTTTTAGAGAGTTAACAAACCGACAGAGTTGGGACACCTCGGAAAAGGGTGTCTACAACTCTGTCTCGACCAAACACGCCTTCCAGCCACTTCATGCCGAATAATGCTTCCCAAACCCAAGCCTCCCTTCTCAAGAACATCCTCATCGTTACACCGCTCAGCCTGATCGGACGTGCCGGTACATTTCTGATCTACGTTGTCCTCGCCAATTGGTTCGGCGACCCTGCTGAGATGGATTTCATCTACTACTATTGGGGGATCGCCATATTTCTCATTGAGCTACTCAGTGCTGCCTCCGCCTATTCTGTCCTCGTTCCCCTGTTAGCCGAAGCCCGCGCGAAAGGTGAAACCGAAGCACAACGTTGTGTACAATCCATCTTTTCCCGTTATATTCTCATAATGCCGTGGCTCTGTTGTCTCCTCGTCGCTATTTCGTGGACAATCTCCCAACGTTTTTTACCAAGTACCGAACTCTCATCTGCTACCACAATCGGCATCGTGTGTGGATTCCTCTGCTTCACAATTATCGCATCACTGCGGTGGATGCTCAAGGCGATATTAGATACTTATCAAGCGTTTCAACTCCCAGTCATTGTACAAGGCATCCGTGCCGCCCTTGTCATCGGAATCATCTACTTGTGCAAGCCGTCGCTAACGTGGTTCAGTATACCATTCGCACTGATCCTCGGTGAACTTTTTCAAGTGATTGTGCTGTTTCCGAGATGCTGTGCCATCCTAAACCTGAAAACGCGGCATCTGAAACCGGACTTACAAGAAACACCATACACCAAACAGTTCCTGCACCAATGTCTATTAATGATGGGTGCTGCGATTGCTGACGGGTTAAATCCAGTCGTTGACAGAGGGATGGGTAGCACGTTAGGGGCAAGTTCCGTCTCGAAACTTGATTACGCACTCCGCTTGTGCGCTATTCCCGAAACGCTTACAGGCGTAACACTTCCTGTTCTGCTATCGCATTGGGCAAAACTCTCCTCATCTGAACCGCAATCAGAAAACGGTTCAACTGCTAACGGGACGGAGTTACAGCGAAGTGTCTGGCAAGGCGTTATCGCGCTACTGGTGATGATGGTGCCGTTCTTGGTAGGATTTTATTTTCTTCGAGAAAATATCGTCTCAGTTTTGTATGGACACGGTGAATTGTCAGAGGCAGGGCAATCTCATATTGCTTCGCTGCTGGGCATCTATCTGTTAGGGATGCTGCCGCGTTTGATTAGCAGGTTGCTAATTCGAGCGCATCTGGCGCGTCAAGCACACGGAACAGTTGTCACAGCAACCCTTATCAGGCTCATCCTAAATCCATTTCTTAACTGGTTGTTCATGCAGTATTGGGGATTAGAGGGAATCGCTTGGTCAACGACGTTGTTGTCTTATCCGATCCTGGCATATATCGCGATTGCGTTTTGGCGGCAGAAATAGACAAAAACAAAATTTGAAGAGTCCCTAAACTTCGGCGAAACGTTCAGGGTAGTTTGACGTGATGCCCTGCACACCATGTGTTTCCATCTCACGCATACGTGTAATGTCATCCACCGTCCAACACCACAAAGCGATCCCACGCCTGCGGATCTCATAAGCAAATTCCGCCGTGATTAACTCGTGATTGACGTTCAGCAGACTGCTACCGAGCTCCCCTAATTGCTGACACAACGCAATAGGTGATACGTGCTTGTTGTGACTCCCGATGAGCCAACCTGTAGCAATACGAGGTTCTAATGTGCGGATGGTCTGTAAGACGCTGGTATGAAAGGAAATAACAACGGTAGCACCTAACGTCTCTGTCTCATGAATTTTCGCGACAACCGCCTCGGCTATCAACGGATCTTTGATCTCCAGAACAGCAATTGTCTCTTTCCCGATGCATGCTAATGCCTCTGTAAGCGTCGGTACCGGCTCACCCGCAAATTCGGTATCAAACCACCCGCCAGCATCAGCACCCCGAATCATTTCTAAGGGGGTTTCGTTGATACATCCACGGAGATCCGTCGTCCTGTCCAAGGAGGCATCGTGTATCACAACAACCTCACCATCAGCCGTGCCGTGCAAATCAAGTTCAACGGCATCCACACCTATTTCGAGTGCCTTTTTGAACGCTGCGAGCGTATTTTCCGGCGCGCGCCCCGATGCCCCACGATGTGCAATCCGAATCCACGAACCCATGATGTCTTGCCTCCCGTCGTGCCTATCCGACATCAGCATCGCTACTCTGCTTGATCTTCTTTAAAAGCGTAGTCCGACTCATACCAAGCAATTCGGCTGTTTTGCTATGATTCCCCGAAAATTCATCTAACACCAATTCAATCAATGCTTTATCCAACATAGCGACAACCTCTTCATAAAGCCCGTTTTTTCCTTCAGCGATAGCCGCTTTCGTAGCGTCTTGTAAAACGGATCTGAGCGTAGTTCCCAATTGCGAGGCATCAGCAGCACTTACCGTGTTGCCCATTCGGATTTCAGAGGGCAGATCGTCCGGGAGCACCACATCTGATCGGGAAAGCGTCGCTGCGCTTCGGACGCAGTTTTCTAATTCTCGAACATTGCCAGGCCACGGATAATCTTGTAGCAACTGCATCCCTTCTGCAGAGATACCACGAATCGGTTTGCCCAGCTCCTCTTGGATAAGCTGCAGGAAGTGTGTAATCAGCAACGGAATATCCTCTTGGCGTTCCCGCAACGGTGGGAGATGGAGCGCGATGCGTTTGAAACGATAATAGAGATCCTCACGAAACTGACCGCGTCTTACCATTTCGCTAAGTTCTTGGTTCGTGGCAGCGATAACGCGGACATCCACTTTAAGCGTACGCGTCGCACCTAATCGTTCAATCTCCTGTGTTTGCAAAGCGCGGAGCAGTTTCACCTGTAGTGCTGATGTCATGTTCCCAACTTCATCGAGGAACAGCGTGCCACCATCTGCCAGTTCAAACCGTCCGGGTTTCCCCTCCGCTTTCGCACCTGTGAATGCCCCCGCTTCATAACCGAAAAGTTCACTCTCCAAAAGTTCATCAGGCAGCGCGCCACAATCAACGGGAACAAAAGGCTTCTCCTTACGTTCACTGCCAGCATGAATTGCACGGGCAACGAGGTCTTTACCTGTTCCTGTTTCACCCTCAATCAACACAGTCATCGTATTGCTTGCCATAATCCCGATGAGTTTGTAGATTTCACGCATCTGGCTGCTTTTTCCAACCAAACGATGTCCGACCTGTGCCGTTGGCGACTCGTCCGCTGCTTCCACAGGCAAGGTACTGCGAACGGATTGCGTTCGGAAGGCGCGCTCAAGTGTACTCTTGACGATATCCAGATCAATCGGTTTCGGGACAAAATCGAATGCCTGTAAGCGCATCGCCTCTATTGTTGTCTCTACATCATCATAAGCCGTGATAATAATCACAATCACCCACGGATGCTGCGCTTTAATTTCACCTAACGCCTCTAAACCACTCATTCCGGGCAGATTCACGTCAAGCAAAACGACATCAGGCTTGTCAGACGCAATACGGCGTAAGCCTTCCTCAGCACTGTTCGCGATACTCGGCGCGTAACCTTCGCTTTCTAAGAACTGCTCAAACGCCCAACAGATTTTTTCATCGTCATCAACTACCAATACGTTCTTCATTTTCAACCCCGTCTCAGCACGGTCTGCGAGCGTGCTGACTGATGTTTAAGCATTCTCCCCAGTGCGCTTCCCACCCTCTATTGACAGTAGGAACTTTTCGCCATCATCGCTCACCTCAGTAGACTCGGCTGCCTCCACTTTCTCTTCCAACTTCCGCCTGAGGACCGGATAGGCATCTACAACCGGAACCTCACTGAGAGCCGTCAAAACCGGCTTCCGCGCCTCTGCTCCCTCAATCGCTTTAGCAAGCCGTTCCTCTTTTGCCGCAACCTGTGCCGCGTCCCGCGCCTTGAAATCTGGAAGGACTTGTGCCGCGAACAGTTCTAACGATTCAATTATGTCTTCGTGACGGTTCGCGCCCGCCTGCTGAATGAAAACAACCTGATCCACGCCAGCGTCTTCCATTACCTCAAGGTGTTCGCGCACCTGATCTGGTGTTCCAATGCCTGCTCTACCTTCAGCAGGCTCCTGTGTTGATTGTCTATATAACTGCCAAATATCCGTCTGTCCCGGTATCTGTGAGCCACCGTGATAGTAGTGCGCAAGCGCAAATCGGAAGAAACGCAACCCATCTAACCCGCGAGCGACAGCAGTCTCCTCGTTATCGTGACATGAAAATCCGGACACCATGGCGATATTCGGATTCACCCGCTGCGTCAGCGGTTCGCATTCTTTCTCAAAAATCTCGTAATATTCTTCCACCCAAAATTTGGCTTCGCTTGCATCAACAAACGCAAAGGTTAACGCACCGAGTCCATATCTGGCGGCGTAACGCAGGCTATCACGGCTCGAACAAGCTACCCACGGCGGCGGATGCGGGGTCTGTAACGGTTTCGGAACAACATTACGGGTCGGCATCGAAAAATACTGTCCCTCATATCCGGCATAAGGCGATTGCGTCATCATCTTCGCCGTCTCGCGGGTACACTCCGCCCACATCTCACGTTTATGTTTCGGATCAACATTAAATCCACCCAGCTCTATATGTGAGGCTGACTCTCCGGTTCCCCATTCGACACGTCCGTTTGATACAAGGTCAAGTGTAGCAATGCGTTCAGCGACCCGCGCGGGATGGTTGTACGCCGGGGGCATCAGCACAATCCCGTGTCCTAACCGAATCTGTGTCGTCCGTTGGCTACAAGCTGCAAGGAATACCTCTGGCGCAGAAGAGTGCGAATATTCCTCAAGGAAATGGTGTTCAACCTCCCAGATATAGTCAAATCCAAGTTTGTCAGCGATCTCCACCTGCGCCAACGCATCTTGAAAAAGTTGATGTTCCGCACCCTCAAGCCACGGACGCGGAATCTGATGTTCATAAAACAGTCCAAATTTCATGTGCTTCTATCGTTCCTTATCAATTTAATAGTAACCCAAGTTGCTACTCATAAGATTTTAGGCGTGCGGAGACCCTTTTCATTGAAAGTGATTGATGCTCCACGGGATTTTGTAGCGTGATGCACGTCGCATCTGGGCGAGTCCGCCGCAAAACTTTTAGTTTGCGTCTCCGCAAGCACAATCTAAAAGATTATGCTACAAAGATGGCAACTTGCGTTAATAGTAATGCACTACGTTGCAGTATCAAGCGTTTGCATCTCTGCGTCGGTTAACTCCCATTCAAAGACATCCAAATTCTCTTGTAAATGTGGCACTGAACCCGATTTCGGAATCGTAATAATGTCCTGCTGTATCAACCATCGGAGTGCCACCTGTGCTGCGGTTTTTCCGTGATTCTCACCAATCTCACCCAATACCGTGTCACTGGCGAGGTTACCAACAGCCAAAGGACGATGTGCTGTCATCACAACGCCGCGCGCGTGGCAATAGTCTCGCAGCTCCGATCGGTTTCTGCGGACATGATACTCCACCTGATTCGTGCAAATCGGAAGTGCTGAGACCTCACACGCTTCTTCAACTTGAGCGATGCTAAAATTGCTGATACCGATGCTTTTCACCTGACCCGCGTCGTAAAGCTTCTGAAACGCCTCAAAAGTTTCAGCAACCGGAACAGAATTACCCGGATGATGAATCAACAACAGATCGACATAATCCATTTGCAAATCGCTCAGACACTCCTCAAACTGCGAAAGAACTTCATCATACTTGAGATGGCTATGCCAAATTTTAGTGGTAAGAAAAATATCTCCGCGGTCAATGTCAATCTCGCGAAGTGCTTTCCCAATCTCGCGCTGATTTTGGTACATCCACGCCGTGTCAATATGGGTATAGCCCAAATCAATGGCTTTTTTGACAATGCGTTCGCACTGCCTACCTTTGAGCTGCCAAGTTCCCAGACCCAGTATCGGCATTTCGTGTCCTGATGCAAGTTTAACATTTTTCATAATGCGCCCATGATATATGATTCCGAAAAAAAAGTCAAGTGCCAAGAAAAATCCGCCCAACTTCCCGATTACGCCTTGACACTGCCAGAGAAACAGCATACACCTCCACAGAAACATAGCGGTCTCAGCACTTTTTGAGAAATAAAATCAAAAAAAGTTGACAAACACTTATGGATAGTGTATACTATTAATTACTCTTTGCGGTCGAGTGGTGGAATCGGTAGACACAACGGACTTAAAATCCGTCGCCCGTAAAAAGGTGTGAGGGTTCAAGTCCCTCCTCGACCATGATTTAGGACAATAATTCTTGCCGCAGGGTAGAGCAGCCAGGTAGCTCGTCGGGCTCATAACCCGGAGGACGGGGGTTCAAATCCCCCCCCTGCAATCCTTCTCGACCCTCCCCTACCATCTCCTTGAACTTTTTCCGCTCTTTTGGTAAGATGATAACTGATACCCAACGAACGCTTTTCAAACACACGCTAAGCAATTGATACCATGACCTGTATCAACGCATCAAAGATTGGAGGAACCCATGCGTTATTCCAATGTAGTAACTGTTATATTCATCGTCGCTATATTAACTCCTATTGCATTAGCAGGGATATGGCAAGAAAACTTTGACAAAGGACTTCCTGACGGATGGAACGAAGTCAAAGGCGAATGGAAGATCGTAAAGGATGCCTATGCTGAAACCTCCGGGGCACAGTACGCCAAGACTATGTTTGGCGATGAAAATTGGACGGATTACACCTTTGAAGTGGATGTAACGTTGGTGGAAAATGTGAACGTGAATGCAGCGGGTGTGTTAATCCGTGCGGATACCGACGGAGACAACGGCATGCGATTCTGGATTCGCACAGACCAGCATAAATGCCAATTCTCACGATGGAGAGAAAATCAATTTGAGCACATTGTAACGCCTTTACCTGTTGATCCAGAAGTCGGCGAAACCTATCGGCTTAAGGTTGTGGCAGAAGGTCAAAATTATCAGTGTTTCGTTGATGATGAACTCCTGTTCGAGGGAGACGATGATGCGAAATTCCGAGACAGTGGACGCATCGGCTTTATTACGTACGAAGCAAACGTCCATTTCGATAATCTGGTCATTGACGGCGCAGACATCCCTTCCTTCGCAGTTGAGCCGAATGGTAAACTTACAACTCGCTGGGGACAGTTGAAAACAGAGGCTCTGATCCAGTAACAGACAGGAGACAGCGATGGTAAGTGTTGAACGCCCATCTGAAATAGGCACACCGCAATGGAACGGCCCACAGCAACGACACCTCTGTTTCGCGCTTGATACCGCTGAAGTTGAGACGTATCGCGAGAAAGGGTTCCTCATTCTCCGCGATGTGTTCCAGTCTGAAGAAATTGAGACCTACCGCCAAGAAGCAGAACAGATTGTTGCGCGTGCGTTTGCATTGAGTCGTGAATTTCAGCTTGACCCGAAATACAATCTCCGGTTCGAGATGTTAGCAGACGGGCAGCCGTGGAAAATCGACCCGTTTGTGAGCATCTCGCCGCTCTTTTCTGCACTCGTTCGCGACAGACGGATTATGGATCGGTTGGCATCGCTATATGATGGCTATGAAGCGGTGCTGTTCAAAGATAAACTCATCTTCAAACCACCCGACAGCCACGGTAACGGACTGCATCAGGATTACAATTGGTGGCAAGGCTTCCCGCACAGTCTCCTTACGGTTTCAGTCGCGCTTGATGCAAGCACGAAAGAGAACGGATGCACAGAACTCTGGACGAGGCATCACCAAGGATTTCTGCATCAACCCGGTTCGCTTGACAAAGGCGCAATAGATCCAGAACGACTCGCGAACGAGGAACACGTCTACGTAGACTTAGCACCGGGAGACATGGCGATCTTTACCTGTTTTACGCCACATGCCGCTGCATCCAACAAATCGAACAGCCCGCGACGGATGTTATTTCTCAGCTACAACGATAGCCGAGATGGCGAACACTACACCGCCCACTATGAACACTTCCGCTGGTATCGAACCCGCCCAGATCGTACGCCAGAAGCGGAACGGTTGAAGTATTACTTTCTTTAACGCAATTTGACACACCCCACATACCTTATTTTTCTCATCCTTAAGGAGAAGTCTGATGCGTACCTCCGATCAGCCCCTTAGAGTTTTTGCTAATTATCCGCGAGAGAATACTGTCTGTTTACCGCCCGGGGCAGTTGCACGATTTGAAAGAGGCGGTATCTCTGATGTCATGGAGTTAGACCCCAACAAACCCCAACAAATGGAAATCCATGCACCGACCTCTGAAATGGAAAGCGTACTGATGCGCTTGGCAGTTAAAAACATTTGACTTTTTCTCTGATGTGTGTTATACTTAATAAAAATGTTAGGGTAGAATTCACAAGCCCAATCAGACCTGTGCCGGTGTAGCTCAGTGGTTTAGAGCACACGACTCATAATCGTGCTGTCCGGAGTTCGACTCTCCGCACCGGCATTGTTCTCTTAAGGCACTCCTCATGAAGGCTGACTTTGTGCAACAGATGCACCGCTTTATTGTGCAGCACAAGATGATCGAGGCTGGTGAAACTGTGCTTGTTGCGGTCTCAGGCGGCGCGGATTCGCTCGCACTTCTGTACGGCTTGCACGCCTTACGCTCGCAGCTGAATTGCCAACTCCACGTTGCTCACCTAAATCACTGTCTCCGTCCGGATGCAGATGCAGACGCAGATTTTGTCCATCAGCACGCAGCACACTTAAAACTACCTTGTACGATCCAACGTATGGAGATGTCGCATTTGGCGCAGCGATGGAAACTCTCTATAGAGGCAGCAGGACGTAAGGCACGCTATCAGTTTTACGAATCCGTCACAACGGAAATCGATGCCACTAAGGTCGCCTTAGGACACCATCAAGACGATATTGCTGAGACGGTTTTGATGAACCTCATCCGTGGCAGCGGAGCCACCGGATTGAAAGGCATCGCACCTGTCAGGGACACGAAATTTATTCGACCCCTCGCGGGTTTCACACGCCAACAGATTGAGGCGTTTCTTACGTCTATAGACGTTGTGCCGAAACACGATACAACAAACACAGATACACGCTATCTCCGCAATCGTATCCGCCACGAGTTGATACCGCGGCTCGAAAGCGATTATAATCCGAATATTAAAACCGGATTAAGCCGTACCGCCGATGTGTTGCGTGCTGAATCAGAATACCTTGATACAGCCGCACGGAAGGCTTTTGAAACCTGTCGGATACAAGATCAACACAAGAATGTTGTGCTTGATCGAGTGGAATTCCGTAAGCATCACATCGCACTACAGAGACGGATGTTGCGGCAAAGCGTCTCTGAAATGTTAGGGGATATGAGCGACCTCTATTTCCTACATTGTGAAAAGATGCTAAACCTAATAGAAGCGGAAGCGTCTAATGCCCTATTAGCACTTCCGAACGGTTTGCAATTTCGGCGCGCATATCAGCAACTCATTCTTGAGAGAAAGCCGGTTGAAACGGGAAACTTTGCTTATCCAGTCGTTACTGTCGGTAAAACATCTATCGAAGTTTTAAATACAGAAATTACCGCAGAACTGGGTAACATTAAGTCCTGTCCAACACTCGCATTACCGGACGGTAGATTTGAAGCGATATTTGACTATGAAAAGATAAGGAAGGTGTTTGTAGAACCCTCTTTAGAAGCATTTCCGCTCACGGTGCGTAATCGGCGGCAAGGTGATCGGTTTCAGCCACACGGTATGCGGGGAACGAAAAAGATTAAGGATTTTTTAATTGATGCCAAAGTGCCTCGCTACGAACGCGATAGCATTCCACTACTTGTTTGTGGCGATCAGATTTTGTGGATCATCGGTTATACAACCAGTGACGCTTTCAAAATTGAATCTGACACTCGGCAATACCTTTACCTACGTTATGCCAGCAACGAAACCTCCGCCTGAATCCGTTCTCATCTCCGAATCCTGTCTTCAGCACCGAATTCGTGAACTTGGGGCACAGATTTCTATCGATTACGAAAACCAAGAGTTAGTCCTACTCGGCGTACTCAGAGGCAGTGTACTCTTCTTCGCAGACCTTGCCCGCGCAATATCTGCGACGCACCCCTCGGATCCCGATTGCGGGGTCCAAGTCCGATTTGAATTCGTGCAACTCATGAGCTACCACGAAAGTACGAAGCCATCAAAAGTGCAACTCATTCGCGGCGGTAGTAATTATCTTGAGCACCGTCACATTCTTATCGTTGAAGATATTGTTGACACCGGCCATACTTTGAAGTTTCTCCGTGAACATCTCGAAACGCTGAACCCTAAAACCGTTAAGGTATGCACACTGCTTGATAAACCCGCCCAACGTCAAGTCCCTGTTGCTATCGATTATATAGGGTTTGAGATCCCAGATGCTTTTGTTGTCGGATATGGACTTGATTATGCACAACAGTATCGGAATTTACCGTACATCGCTCTGTTGGAATCGACTTAATTGCGTTAATATCAGTAAAACGCTTTTTCTCTAAATAATTAATTGACAAAAAATCACATATTTGCTATAATTCTTAGACAATACATCATTATTAAGGAGATTTATGATGCGCAAATTCGTTTCGTTTGCCCTATGTGGCGTTTTGATCGCGGCATTTATCTTTGTGACACACGCACAAATGTCAGACAAAGCGCAACTGGGGCGCGAACTTTTTCACGATCCAACTTTTAAAGGCACAATCAAACCCGGTAAAACAAAAGGTTTCGCCACTGGGCTGAGTTGTGCAAGCTGCCACGCAGATTTCGACGACACAGCAAATCCAGATGGTGTTATTCGCGCCGGACATAGTGTTATCGGTGTCCCACACCGTGGCGAGGCAAAAGGTGGAATGATTAAAGGGGCTGATTTCGCTCGTGCTGCTGGCGGTGGCGGTTTCTGCTACCAACACTTCTT
>JAAXHI010000021.1:15240-19578 GCA_012270875.1 Candidatus Poribacteria bacterium
GCGCCTGCGTGACCTGCCACCCAACACCTTACAAATCTGGAATTGGTAGTCAACTTATACGCAGTAGGGCACCTCGCAATATCGACGCAACAATGGTACGTTGGGCATCAACCATCCGAGGCGGTGGTTCGCTCATGCCATTCTATGCACCGGATATTCTCAGTGACCAAGATGTCGCTGACATCCTCGCATTCTTACGCCAAGAATTAGAAAACGCAGGAAAATAACCAGAATTTAGGCTGGGACAAAACCTCCCAGCCAAACTTTTTATTTTATTTTTAAATCTATTGATTGCTGTAACCAACTCTCTTCACTACTCGTTATTTTCACTAACAAATAGTCTCGAATTGAGCGTTTAGGGTGTGTTTTGCCAACTCGTTCAGTTCTTGCGTATTCAAAGACTTTGAAACAGGTCCTGTATTGAACACATAATGAGTGTTCGCCTCAATTCAAAGTCTATATGTTACGAAAAATAACAAGTCTATGAACACAGAACGCCTCCGTGTTTCACCTGACCGAATATGAAGAGAGGATGGTACCATGAGAGCATCTCGAATCAATATATTTTTCTACGCGTCCTTGGTAGGTATTTACATTCTACTGGCAGGCTTTGTACTAAGTTTAGCAAGCTGCGGCGGTAGCAACCTAAAAAACCCAGTATCAGAAGAGGGTATAACAGAAGAAGGTAGTGAAGCCACAGACGATGTTGTTGAACTTACACAAATTTCAAATGCCGAAGAGCCAGAACAGACGACCGACCTTGACGTGAAAATCACCGTTACGAAAAAAACGGTGCAACCTGGTGAAGACGTAGAACTGACCGCTTCAGTGAAAGGGGTTAGAGGCACCAGTGTCACATTGAACTGGCTGAATATCACCCAGTTCGGAGAACTTTCTGCCACCAGCGCAAATCCTATCACTTGGACTGCACCTCAGACGCTAAATGGGGAAAATGTTCGAGTCGAAGTTATTCAACTCGTTGTGACTGTGATTAGCGAGGTTGTTTCCGTCGGATCCTCTGGAATTGAAACCGATACACAAATTTTTACAGACACGAAAAATGTCTTGCTGACCGTTAGAAATTAGTTAGTAGCCACAAATTCTGTCTAAGCGAGTATCACCTACTCGGACTGCCACAGAATTGTTTCTGTTTTGTATTATTAGGGTACCAAATGTATAGAAGGTTTATTCACATTTTCATAGCTGTCTTGTTTGTAGTGACGCTTTTTGCAACGCCTCTCACTGCTGGTGTTCAGCAACACCTCGTTCAGAAAGGTGAAACATTATCGGAGATCGCACAGAAGTACAAAGTACCCCTCAAATCGATTATCCAAGCGAACAGTATTAAGTCAGCACACCGCATACAGATTGGGAAGAAGTTACGTATACCCGGAAACGCCTTCGCTCTTAATGAGATCCTCTATCAGGTTAAACCCGGAGACACCCTGATCGGTATTGCCCGTCTCCACAACGTTGAATGGAAGGACCTGCAGAGAATCAATGGCATATCTTCGCCTCGGAGCCTACAGATTGGCGCAGAAATTCGGATTCCGCACGATGGTAGTTTCCATTTTATAAGTCCGCTCCGGATCCCTTTAGTTGTTACATCAAAGTACGGCTATCGACCCCATCCCGTAACGGGCCGTTACCAGTTTCATAAAGGCATAGACTTCCGCGCCGCTACCGGTACCCGCGTCTACGCTTCCAAAGGCGGCAGAGTTATTTTCGCAGGACGAAAAGGCGGCTACGGGAAAATCGTCGGGATAGAACACGAAGACGATTACACCACATGGTATGGACATTTATCGCGCATCAGAGTAAAAAGGGGACAAACCGTAAGCCAAGGAAAGGTCATCGGCCTATCCGGAAACACCGGTATATCAACCGGTCCCCATTTACATTTTGAAATCAGGTACAAAGGTAGAAGTGAAAAACCAACCAAGCACCTTCCCATACCGTAAACGCGGGCTACTACTTATAGCGACTGTCTTTCTTATATTGGCGTACTTCCTCGGTCAAAAAAGCACACTATCAGACCCACTCAATCTGAGACCTGAAGTCGGCACGCGTGGGATCGGGTTGGGTGGTGCTTTTATCAGCAGCGCAGATGACGCAACCAGTCCGCTCTGGAATCCTGCCGGACTCGCCACGTTGCAGCGTGGCAATCTCGTCTATGACCTATCTCAAGGCGCAGTCTCTCTCGCTTATCCTATCAAACCTATCGGCACATTCGGTGTAAATTTCCTCGACTTAAATGGTAATGATCGCTTCCTATTAAATCATACCGCAAATCCAATCGGCAGTTTTGAACTCGGCAACAATCAAGCACTCCTCTCTTATGCAAGGAAATTCGGAGCTTTGCAGCTCGGTGTTAGCACTGGGTATAGCCGCGCACCTTATTATGGTAGCCGCTGGGCACAAAATTACGATGTTGGTGTGCTGACAGAACTCAACTCCCATTTGGCTCTCGGAATGCGGTTACGCGATATCTCCGGCGTAACCATTCGACATAAAGATGGACAAATCTTACAAACCTTCGATCAGCAGCTTGCCATCGGTGCTGTCCTCAAACCCCATCCAATCATTCGATGGCACAATCGGTTAGATATTATGCCATCCTGTTTCGGGACGAGTATAGAAATCGGAAGCAAAACAATCTCTGCCCGCGTCGGATCGACATTTACCTTTAACGATGAATCCCCGTCTCAAGCGTGGAGTGTAGGATTTTCGCTCAACCAATTGGGAAAACAACTCCATTACACCTGGCTCAATCAAGAAAATCATGAATATAAACATCTCGTTTCAATAGGCATGTCTTTTGGCGGGGAAGAACCTATTTCACAAGCTCCAAGTGTAACAGCACAGACACCTACTGCTAAATCAGAAACCGAAACGCAACAAAAACAGATAACTCCAGAATATCAGAGCATCCAAATCGCCAAGAAACACAACATTGAAGTAGCACTTATGCTTGCTATCATTCATGCTGAATCTAACTTTAACCCGATCGCCGTATCGAAGAACGGTGCTGGCGGATTGATGCAGATGATGCCTGGCACCGCACGGGAACTCGGACTCAAAGTGCCACAGTATCAGGACAAGCGAAAACCGGAACTCAATTCAAATATAGATGAACGATTCAACCCATACAAAAACCTGAACGCCGGTTTAACTTATTTCAACAGGCTGGTAGAGAAGTATAAAGGGAATCTAACCTTGGCACTCGGTGCTTACAACATCGGACCCGGTAAGGTGAGAGTCGCTGGCCCCCTTACCAGCAGAGGCAAAAAATATGCCAATACGGTACTCAGCCGTTACCAACTCTACCGGGACAATATAGAGCAAATGGAAATGGATCTCAAGCGGTTAGAAGCGGTATTAGAGAGAAACGTGCTTCTAAAACGCACTACGACTGCGAGAAACTGATATGGATAAAATTAGATTGGCAATCGTTGGATGTGGTGGGATGGGACACCGGCACATGTACGGGTTAGCGGAACTCCATCGGACAGGATGGGAACGTTTTAACCTCGTCGGTGCGTGTGATCCGGTACTCGCCAATGCCGAGTCGCTCGCTACACAAGCAGAAGAACGCTTCGGCGAAAAGCCCGCTGTTGTTGGAAGTCTGGAAGAACTTGCTGAAGTCGGTGTTGATGCTGTGGATGTGACAACCACGCCGCCGTATCACCACACTGTCGCTATTGAAACCCTTGAACGCGGATGGCATACCATGGTCGAAAAACCGATGGGACTAACTGTCCGCGCGTGCAATCTCATTCGGCGTGCCGCTGATGCATCTGACGCAATCCTCAGCGTTGCAGAGAACTATCGGCGCGATCCGATGAACCGGCTCGCAAAAGCACTGCTCGAAGCAGAGGTTATCGGCACACCGCGCCTTCTCATCCACCACGCAATCGGTGGAACAAACCGCATGCTTATCTCCGTCTGGCGACATCAGAAAGACCAGAGCGGTGTGCTGCTTGATGTCGGCGTTCACTATGCTGACATCATGGAGTACTTGCTCGGCGAAGTTGATACGGTTTATGCCCAAACTCGGCTTCATGAACCGATCCGACATAATTCCGCTGCAGTGACCGGTGAATCCGGTTCTAATCCTGCCGGTGTCTATACGAAATGGCAGCGCGAAATGCCTGCTGAATTTGAGGCAACAGCGGAAGACGCGGCTTATGCAACGCTAACCTTCAGAAACGGTGTTGTCGGGCAGTATATTGAAGATCACGCGGCGTGGGGACAAGGCAGCTGGCTCCGCAAAATTCACGGCTCCCAAGGTTCTATGACGCTCCCCGGCGACCGAGGCGGCGGAATTATTACCCTCAA
>JAAXHI010000021.1:19711-22774 GCA_012270875.1 Candidatus Poribacteria bacterium
AACAGGGAAGTTGAAGTCGATGCCTATCAAGGCACACGTTCCGTCGCGCTCTCCTACGCAATCCTTGAGTCCGGTGCAACAGGACAAATCGTCCAGATGGATCAGATGTTGGATGAATCCATTAATACCTATCAAAACGAGATTGACGAAGGATTAGGTATCTGATCAACAAGGAACAAGTGATGGCAGACACGCAAAAATTCGGCATTGGTCTAATCGGGTTAGGGATCGGGCAACAGCACCTGCTCGGTTACCAACGCCGAGGTTTGCGCGTTGCTGCAATCTGTGATAAAGACGCAACACGCCTTAACGAAGTCGGCAACACATTTGGTATTGATAAAAGATACACCCGTATCGCTGACCTGATCGCCGATGCCGATGTTGATGTCGTGGACATGGCGGTACAACCGTGGATCCGCTCGCCTATCGTTAAAGCCGCCGCCGAAGCCGGTAAGCACATCCTCTGTCAAAAACCGTTCGCAATGTCAATGCAACAAGCCGTTGAAATGGTCAACATCTGTGAGCAGCACAACGTGCAACTCATGGTGAACCAAAACTCGTGCTTTGTTCCGGGTTTCCTCGCTATTGAGCCTTACATCAACGCCGAACACCTCGGCGAAATCTACCACGTTTCGATAACCTGCAACGGATTTTACACTGAATTCCCTGAACGCCATTTGATTCCGGCAATGCAAGTACATCACGTCGGACTTGTCCATAAATGGTTCGGCGAATACGAAAGCATTTACTGTCAAGCGCACGGACATCACCGCTCAATTGAAGATGGGGAAACGATTTCTGTTGCCCTTTTCAAAAGTCGGAGCGGTGTACAGGGTTTGCTTTCCTGTAACTGGGCATTTCTCGCCAATGCTGGACGCAACTTACAGCACCCACACGAAGAGATCCGAATCCAAGGCACCAAAGGGGCAATCTACGGGAACAGTGATGATATGACGGTTCACCTCACGGAACCCGAAACCCGCGAGATTAAACCGCTAATAGAAGGAACATGGTTCCCTGATGCATTTGGTAACGTGATGGCACACTTCTTGGAATGCTTGCAAACCGGTGAAAAACCGATTACAGATGGGCGGGGTAACCTACACGTTGTCCAGACGCTTTTCGCTATGCACCGGTCTGCCACATCAGGGGAAGTGGTTATGCTTGATGATATTTCGCTGGATGGCGACTACAATCTAAATCCCCATCCCGTCCACAGCGCGGATGATACAAGTATTTTGCAGTGACGGCTCCCCACCTCGTAGATAAATATGGATTAATAACACTCAAGAGTGATATAATATCAAATGGAGGAGCTGGAAATGGACTACAAAGACATTATTACCATTGAACCCGGTAAACGCGGCGGAAAGCCGTGCATTCGGGGAATGCGAATCACAGTTTACGAGGTGCTTGAGTACCTCGCCTCAGGCATGACAACCGCAGAAATTCTTGACGATTTCCCATATTTAACTGAAACAGACATCCGGGCATGCTTGGCATACGCGGCGGACAGAGAAAAAGCACAGATGGTCATCTACGCGAATGAAACTCCTATTCTGATCAGAACCTGTCCCCTAAACTCGTGAATCAACTATCAGACCTCTTCCCTAATTCCATTCACGTCCAAGACGCTGGATTAGATGCAGCAGAGGATACCGAGGTCTGGGATTACGCCCATGCCAAAGGGTATCTCGTCGTGTCAAAAGATGCAGACTTCGGCGAGAGAAGTGCTATTCACGGACATTCACCAAAGGTAATTTGGCTCAAACGCGGAAATTGCCCAACGAGCACCGTCGAAGGCATATTGAGAAATCATTACTCAGATATTCAAGCCTTTGTAAGAGATGAAAATCAGAGATTACTTGTACTACTATAGCCTTATCAATTTTTTATATCCTTGATACCCGACTCACTTATTACTCCCTATTTATTGTTTACCAATCGCCTCGTCGGTTATCCCAGAGATACGCCTTGACAACCTCTTCGTTGAGTTCTGTGCCCCATCCCGGACGCGTCGGTGTTTTCATGTAGCCATCCACAATGTCTGGGACGTGCGTCGTTAAATCGTCTTTCCACGGAACATCATCAATATCAATCTCCATGATTCGCACGTTAGGCAAGACAGCACAGAGGCTCGCACTCATATAGGTAGCGAGGTGGCTGTAGTAGTTATGTGGCGCGACGTTGAGCTGAAACACATCCGCCAAATCCCCGATCTTCTTTGAAGGCGCAAATCCGTTCCACGGCACATCTATCATAAAAACATCGGCAGCACGACATTCAAAGTAGGGTAGATACTCGCGCATGTAATAGAGATTTTCACCAGTGCATATCTTTGTCGTCGTGGAATCTTTGATTTGACGGATAGCCGCATGATCGTACATATCAATCTCCAGCCACAGCATGTCAAACTGCTCAAGTACCTTAGCAATACGCATGCACGCCTCCGGTTTAAAATTAAAGTTCAGATCAAGGTTGATACCGACATCGGGACCAACTGCCTCTCTAAAGGTGCCGATTAAGGTCTCAATGTGCCGTAGGAGTTGAGGCGTTACGTTTCCGTCAGTGGTGCCAGATCTACCGCCAAAGCCTGGAAAATAGACAGAAGCCGGGTCGCCGGGGAAAACAATGTTGGTTTTAAGGGCAGTAAATCCCTTTTCGACGACCTCACGTCCTAACGCGGCGATGTCATCCATCGTTTTTAAGGGCGGGACACCTATAAGTTCAAAGTTGCGGGCACGAGAACTCCCACAATGCGACCAATAGACGCGCACCTCGTCGCGTGTCGGACCACCGAACAACTCCACAACGGAAATTCCCAACGCCTTCGCCTTAATATCGACCAACGCGCATTCAATACCAGCAATCGCTTTGGCAGCAATGCCACCCGGACTTTGTCGCGAACCGCGAATCATATCCCAGAACCGCATCTCATAAGGGCGCGGATCTTTCCCAATCAGCAGAGGCGTAAGGTCTTTGATAGTCCCTACCACGCCATTCGGATTCCTGCCATCACTGCATTCACCGTAGCCAGTGATACCTTCATCGGTTTCGACCTTC
>JAAXHI010000021.1:22860-27149 GCA_012270875.1 Candidatus Poribacteria bacterium
CCAGATTGCACAATCCGAGAGAAACGCTCAATCATCTTGACTTCCTGAATGCAACCTTCAACAGTGTTTTGCTCGTTTCCATCCGGACCGTGAACCCAGAATCGGGCAGTCTCTTCGGAGGTCGGAACTGTAAAATCATCACAGACAACCGAGGCACGCGTGCCTGCTACCTCAAACCACTTCCGAAGTCCCGTGTCAAATCCACAGTCCAAAGTGGCGATGCGTTCATCGTCAAACCAGAGGATACCAGCGAGGTTGAAATCGACACCGACCTTGTAGCGCGCCGTTGCGAAAACCTGTGTCGGCATCTGTTCAAATGCCCAGAGAATCGCGCGGACACAATAGTAACCTAAATCACCGAGGCTCCCACCTGCGAATTCCTTCATCGCACGGATATTCCCGACAGGGATTGTGTCCCAATTGAAAGTGAACGCCGCTGTCACCCGGCGGAGTTCTCCAAGCGTGCCATCCGTCAACTTCCGCTGCATCGCCGCCGTCCGATCATGGTGTACCCACATGACCCCATCCATCAGTTGTACACCGTTCTGGCGACAGGCATCTGTTATCGCAAGAGCCTCGTCAGCATTCGCAGCGAGCGGCTTCTCACAAAGGACATGTTTACCGTGTTCCGCCGCCTTGATTGTCCATTCAGCGTGAAGCGAGGGTGGTAAAGGGATGTAGATGGCATCCAGTGAATCGTCTGCGAGGAGTGCGTCGTAGGTGCCGTAAGCCGTCGGAACATTGTGGTCTTCTGCCCATGTTGAAGCCCGTTCTTCTGTCCGACTCGCGACCGCAATTAAATCAGCGTTTTCGGCAAGGTGAATCGCGCGGGCAACCTTCGTCGCAATATTCGCTGTGCTGAGAATCCCCCAGCGGATCTGTGGTTTTACTTCTGTTGTCATATCGCTCCGTCTCATGCGCTAACGTTTGAGTTTCTTACAATATACCCGATGACAGAAAATTGGTCAAGCACAGAGATATTGAGTCAACGCCGTTTTAATTTGATTTTTACAATGAAAACGAATATAATAATGCTATTAAAATAGGAAGCGCACAGCGTGTGCTATCCACTTGAGAACCCAATTAATAGGCACATATTATATGCCGTCAAAGGAGTTTTATGGACGTTAGAAAAATCATAACCTTCACGTTTTTATCCGTGATTATCGCATTGATTGCAGGACTTTCTGCTTGCGAACGAGTTTCCCAAATTACGCAACCCACCACACCTCAGATGGCAGAACCCAGTGAAGAAATTTCGATCGGTGTTGTCTTATCCTTGACAGGACGGCTCGCTGACTCGTTTGGCATCCCAATCTCACAAGGCTTTGAGTTGGCACGCAGTGAGATTAATGCTGCGCATCCGAGTGGAACAAAACTCAACTTTATTATTCAAGATGACCAGAGCACTATAGACGGAGCAGTTGAAGCCTTCAATAAACTGATTTCCCAAGAGGGGGTATCTGTTATCCTTGGACCTGCTACCTCAAGTCAAACCGAGATGGCTTTTCCGGTAGCACAAGGAAATCAAGTTGTGGCGATTAGTCCAACATCCTCTGCCCGCGGGCTCAGCGCGCTCGGAGATTTTGTTTTTCGCGTCGCGCTGACGACAGATAAACTTATTCCCCCTGGCATTGAAGTCACACAGACAAAACTCGGTTACCAACGCGCCGCGACAATGTATGATGAAACCGATCTTTTTTCCACCGACGGGGACGCGTCCGTGCGGGAAGTTCTCGCTGCGAACGAAGTTAAGGTGATAGGGACTGAAACCTTCCAAGGTGGAGATACCGACTTTTCTGAACAATTAACCCGAATTCAGACCCTGAATCCCGATGTTATCTTTGTTTCATGCTTATCGCCGGAAAAGCCGGGGATCCTCATGCAAGGGCATGAACTCGGTATATCCGCCCCCTTTATCGTGCGGACATTGACTGCAGCAGATGTACAAGCCGCAGGGGCTGCTGCTGAGGGTGCAATAACTTTTGTAGGGTGGGGTGCCGCTGTTGATACACCTGGGAATAAAGCCTTTGTGGAGAATTATAGTGACAAATTCGGCATGGAACCAATCAACTACGCCGCGCGTGCCTATGCGACACTCCATATCCTCGCTGAAGCAATCGCGAACGCACCATCAACCAATGCCGCTTCAATTCGAGACGCATTGGCGAATATCAAGGATCTCGACACAATCCTCGGTAAATTCTCTTTTAATGCTGACGGGGACGCGGTTTACGACGAGAAGGTCTTAATTGTCAAGGATGGCGAATTAGTACGCTTTGAGTAACGAAAATAGACTTGGGCGCGCAGGCTTCTCTGCTGATAGACTCGTAAAGCGCGCCCTTTTTTATGCTAATTTTTCGCTAAAGGTAAAAGAGCGTGCAGAATCCACTTGGTCAGTTTTATACGAAACCAGAAATCGCTGCAGCGTGTTGGCAACATTTCACTGACACGCTTTCAACCCTAAATCGGAACTCAAGCGATCTCTTTTTTGTCGAACCCGCTGCTGGCACCGGAACGTTCTACCAACTTTTACCCCCGCAGAGACGGTTAGGCATAGATCTTATGCCGAAATGTGAGGATGTAAAACGCCAAGATTTTTTTACAGTCACCGATTTCCCGTCCGCACCCAGAGACACCGCAATCATTGGCAATCCACCCTTCGGCAAACGTGGAAAATTAGCGATAGATTTTTTTAACCACGCTGCCCACTTAGCAGACCTCATAGCCTTTATTGTCCCTGTCAATTTCCGAAAATTTACCACCCATAAGCGGCTTGATCCGAGCATGCGCTTCATCAGCAAATTGACGCTCCCAAGGGATGCTTTCTACCTCGGCACCGGCAAATCCTACTCGGTAAATACAGAGTTTCAGATATGGACACGCTTGATAAGCAAGCACCTCGATATGCGGCAATATAAACCCTTACCCATACGCCATCCAGATTTTCAGATGTGGCAGTACAACAACACCCGTGAGGCTTTGAAAGTCTTCCAAAACCCTTTTGATTTCGCTGTACCGTGTCAAGGCTGGCAAGATTATTCACGGAGAGAAACAGATGAAAAGCAGTGCGAAAAGAGTAAGCAGTGGATACTTTTAAAAGCGAAAAATCCTACTGTCTTATCGCGCTTGATGGAAATTAACTACGAACGCTTAGCACAGGAGTGTGCCACAGCGGTTCCAGGTTTTCGGAAAGGTGACTTGGTGAAAGTGTATACGGAACACTATGGAAAATAGAATCTACTTCCAGAATACCCCAAATCCTACGCGAGTGCCTAAGTCAATCAGCAGATCTCGTCTATCAAGACCCGCCTTCTTTCGGACAATTCACCTCTTTTTCAAATAGACGCTAAAACGACGACTTTATCTGTCCCCAAGTTATCGTCAATTTATCTTGTGGTTCGACAGCACTCGCATTAAAGTTTGGAATATCGGGGCCTGTGATGCGGACGTTATCGTAATCCACAATTTTGTCCTGATTACCAAGGGCTACTGTCCCGCTTTTGTACTGATCATCCTTTGTTTCAATCATCATCTTCCCGTCATAGAAGACCTTGATGGTACTACCTGAAAAGCTCAATTTGACCGTGTGCCATTTATCCACCTCTGGCTTATAAGGGGCTTCACCGTGGTTTTGCAAGCCAGTATTAATGTCCCAGCCCGGATTGCTAAACAGATTCATTTTTGCCGACCCGGGATATAACCAGACAACATAATGTGAACCTGTCTCAAGGTCAACGCGTCCACGGACGCCTCCTGGAAAGTTAGCGATCTCTTTGTGCCGCAAATCAACCTCCACGTCATAGTCTGTCCATTTTTCGGGAGCACCAATACCCAAACCTTCGCCGGTAAAATTGAACTGGGAGATCGCCTCGCTCCATACGAGGCCTTTTGGATCAAAGGTGACGAAAGTGTTCCCTTTCTCTATACCCCAGAAGACCTTGCTATCTTCATTCTGTGGAGAGCGTTCCCAGCCTTCTGTATCGCCATCATCAAAGTCATCGAGGATTTCCCCACCAAAACTAAGGAGAACCGATACAAAAATCAAGATGGAAACAGAAACAGCAATTCGTGTAAAAAGTTGAATCGATGAAAATTTTCTTGCATCTAACATCTTTATCTCCTTTGTTGTTTTAACCTCAGAGAGTTTGTGTAAATAGTGACATTGTAGTCGTGCAAAAACCCTCCCAACTGGGCACCTTTGCAACTTATTGATAAAAGTATACCAAATATATCAAAATAGGTTAAGGGAAAATTTTCTTCTTTTTATAGTAAATCCTGTAATTAGT
>JAAXHI010000057.1 GCA_012270875.1 Candidatus Poribacteria bacterium
ATTGTCCAAACTTTAGTATAATTAGGATATATTTACGCTAAAATTGAGGATTTTTACTGCATTTTGTGAGTCCTATTAAACATTTTGGTCGTACTTGACGTTAAGAATAAGTATACGCCAATCGCAAATAGTTAATCATTTTTTGCAACGCCAGTTTCGGTTAGGTCTCACATGATAGCCTTAAAACCGAAACGATCCCTCTTCTGTTTATAGGAGAAAAAGCGAATGAATAGCAGAACTTCCGGCTTGCTCAGTCAAATGCAAGAACGCCGAGCAGAACGTAAAAAACCGAAGCGTTTTGTCGCATTGAAGAAAGTTTCGTTGGATCCGAGCCAGCAGCGTCACATTTCCGAGGCACAGGCAAATTTGCCGAAACACCCCATCACGCAAAAACATATTAAACAGAGTTCGACAGCGTTTTCAGTCGCAATGTTGTTTCATGTCCTCATCGCTATATTCATCACAACTTACGTTATTGTCGACCAGATTGAAAAAGAGGATGAAGTTTTTGATGTGAGTATGATCGTAGAAGAGTCAAAAACGAAACGCCGACTCATACGTAGGAAAACAACGCAGTTTGACTCAAAAACGCAACAGCAGAAACCCGTTTTCAAGCAACCCTTAAGGACCAATACCGCCCAATTGCCTTCAACGGATGGGTTCACAATCCCTGAAGGGCCAGAAGCAGGGTTTGACCTTACAACGCCTGAAACCAGCCAAGGTCCCGCGCTTATAGATGTTAACCGGAATTTTGTACAACCGACGACAACAATCGAACCTGAAACAAAGGCACCAGGCTTTGAACTCGAACGCGAAGCACCAACATTGATGAATAAACTCGAAACGTCTGCACCCGATGGAGCCCTCGGCGTGGGTAACATTGACATTACCCCCGAGTCACAGACTGTTCTTCCCACGTATAAAGTTAAAGTGAAGCCGAAGTATCCAGAAAACGCTAAGAAAGCAGGGAAGGAAGGCACTGTTCTTTTGCAAGCAACCATTGACGAAAATGGTATTCCAAAAGACATCGTAGCATTGACAAACATCGGATTTGGGTTTGAGGCGGCAGCAATTGAGGCACTGAAAAAAGCGACTTTTCGTCCGGCAACAAAGGCGGGTAAACCTATCACGCTTGAGAAGGTTCAAATACCTTACGAGTTTAAACTTGAAGATAACTAAGCATATCGTTTGCAAGCACCAATAGATATAGCCGTATCTGTTTAGGCATATCAACTTTTAGTCAATTTTCAGCAAACCCTTGCCTGCGAAGTTACGTACTAAACTGACAACGGATTGGCGAGCCGTATCGGCGATCTGTGTCTGTTCAAACGTCAATTGAGCGGTTTCTGTCTCAACAGCCTCCGCCTGCAATGCCGACATATTTTCAAAGAATCGATCATGAACCGCAGCTGGCGCATTGTGTAAGGCAAGGGCTAAGGTGGGTTTGTCTAATACTTGCAGGATAGTTTTGATCGCGTCATCTCCCAAATCACTTAGGTCTTCAAAGGTAAATAACCTCTCAGAAACGTTATCCACTACCTCCGGTTGTCTTTCACCCAACGCTTCCAACAACCGGTTCTGATCTGCTATATCCATGTGGGATAACAATTGGGCAAGGTTCGTTGTACCCGCACCCAAGAAGGTCGTCCGTTGGAGCGTCTCCTCAATCTTAGCAACCAACTCGTCCCAGACTTGTGTCGCGCGTTCGGCATCAACGATCTCTGTTGTTGTCACCTTTTCAGCAATGCTTATCTGTCTATTAAAAGGCAGCATCGCAAAAATTTTTCCCGTGTGCGAGGCAAGCGTACTTCCATCGGATTCACCCTTCAACTGCCCACACATCACAAAAAACAGAGCAGCGTCGCCATCATCTATACCTTGGAACGCTGCTAAAACAACCTGTGGAGGCGTCTCTTCAAGTAAAACCGTCAACGCTTGTAGCGCAGCCGCATCTAAAAATGGAGGCGTAGACTGTGCGTCTGTATTAGGAACCGACACCTTGCACTCCTTTTTCACCGGCAACCACTTCGCCGATCAAGTAAGTGGATTCTCCGGATGCGTTAAGCGACGCTAAAGCAACATCAACAGCATCAGGCGCGAGTACCACGACCATCCCGATTCCCATATTAAAAACCCTATACATTTCTGCCGCTTCAACATCACCTTTCTCCTGCAAAAATGGAAAAATCGGTGGCATCTCCCACGTCCCCTTCCGAATATCGGCGACACATCCATCTGGTAGAATTCGCAGTACATTCGCAGGTAATCCACCACCGGTGATATGAGCTACCCCTTTGATCTCACATACCTTACGAAGTTCCAGAATCGATCTCACGTAACTCCTATGGCACTCAAGCAAGGCATCTCCCACTGTTGCAGAGAGTTCAGGCAAGTAAGTATCAACATCGTAGCCACACCTGTCAAATACAATACGACGGACGAGTGAAAAACCGTTGGTATGTAAACCTGTCGAACCTAATCCGATGAGTTGATCACCCGGTGCTATTCTCGCGCCGGTAATTACATCGGTCTTCTCAACCGCGCCGACAATAGTCCCGACCAAATCGTACTCACCCAGCGTATAAATATCCGACAACTCCGCAATTTCACCACCGATTAACGCACAACCGATCTCTCGGCACCCTGCTGCGAGACCTGATATGATACCTTCAATCACCGCTGGCTCTACCTTGCTGATACCGATATAATCTAAAAAGAAAAGCGGTTCCGCACCCTGAACAACAATATCGTTACCGCAATGGGCAACAATATCATAGCCAACGGTATCGTGTCGTCCAACTTTAAAGGCAACCTTGAGTTTTGTGCCAACACTATCCGTACTCGAAACAAGAACCGGTTCTCGATACGTTTTGAGGGCAAAAAGTCCACCGAAACTTCCAACGTCGCTGAGCACCTCCGGGCGGTAGGTGGTTTGGACAAGCTTCTTAAGCCGTGCTATCGCTTCAGACTCCGCTTCAAATGAGACCCCGGCATCGGCGTACGTTAACTGCTTTTTATCGGTTTCCATCTGATTTTTCTTGTTCCTTCAATAATTGCTTACGAAGAGGGGAAACACTCTTCCTCGGTCTTAAGAGACTAACAACCAACACAACACCACTAATACCCAATGCCATGAGCACACCGATTTCTTCCGCGACATCTGCCCTCATATCAGGCCGCACCTTCTCAATAACGGCAGGGAGAACCCGACTCAAAACCATGCCAATGATGGCACAAACAAGCAGAGAAATAAGCGTATTTCGCCCTTGCGGTGTGCCTATCGGATTTGGTCTTTTCGACTTGCCACGCTGTCTATACTGCATAAAAATTTTTCCTCGTAACTCCCAAACTCACACCGAGACATCGGCTTAATCTACGAGTAAGGGAAGTTGTTCCGAAGATTCCTCCACAAGCGGAATCGGATACTCGCCATCAAAACAGGTGGTGCAAAAATCCTGAGGTGCCTTCACTGAGTTTAGCAACCCCTCAATGCTCAAATAACCGAGACTATCAGCGCGGATGTACTTACGAATCTCCTCAATCGTATGTGAACTGGCAATCAATTCACCACGTGTCGGTGTGTCTACACCATAGAAACACGGGAACTTATTCGGAGGCGATGCAATTCGGAGGTGCACAGCCGTCGCGCCTCCTTGACGAACGATTTTAATAAGTTTCCTGCTATTTGTCCCCCGCATAATTGAATCATCTACAAGCACAACCCGTTTACCACGCAGGACATCGCGCACCGGGTTCAATTTCACTTTTACCATCAGTTCCCGGATATCTTGCGTCGGATTCATGAAAGAGCGACCGACAAAAGTATTCCGAGATAACCCTAAATCGAATGAAATACCGGACTCTTCAGCATATCCGAGCGCAGCAATCGTTGCAGAATCAGGGACCGGAATAACGATATCCGCTTTGACGGGATGTTCACGCGCAAGTTGCCTGCCGAACTCGCGGCGCGTATTGTTCACACTATGATCGAACATCATGCTATCCGGGCGCGCCAGATAGATATATTCAAAGATACACTGCGATAACTCTAACTGCCGCTTATGAGAACGCAACGATTCTAAACCGCGATGCGTAGAACGTGTAAAGACCAATTCACCAGGTTCCACCTCACGTATCGGTTCTGCTTCAATCACATCAAACGCGCACGTCTCGGAGGCTAACACATACGCGTCTCCTAACTTACCGATCCACAACGGTCGAAACCCATGCGCATCGCGGGCACCCATCAGCGTCGTCTTATCCATGCACACAAACGAGTACGCACCCGCAACACTCCGCAGCGCGTCAACGATTCTGTGCTCTAATGCCTGCTTCCGAGAATGCGCTATCAAATGGAAAATGACTTCTGTGTCCAAACTTGTACTGAAAATAGAACCCGCATTCTCCAAATGATTCCGAACTTGCACCGCATTGACGAGATTACCGTTGTGACCGAGCGCAAGGGGACCCTGCTTGTAATTCCGAACCAATGGCTGAGCATTCTCAAGCGTACTCTCACCCGCCGTCGAATAGCGATTGTGTCCAATAGCGATATGCCCCTTCAACTTCGCTAAATCCTCAGTACTGAACACAGAGTGGACGAGTCCCATGCCGTGGTGATACGTAAGTCTCTCGCCATCTGATGCAACAA
This sequence comes from Candidatus Poribacteria bacterium, assembly GCA_012270875.1. Taxonomy (GTDB): domain Bacteria; phylum Poribacteria; class WGA-4E; order WGA-4E; family WGA-3G; genus WGA-3G. Next base: position 4,652 of record JAAXHI010000057.1, read on the forward strand.
TGCCACTGCTCTCTTGCCCCCGATGTTGAAGGGCGCGCAACCCTAAATAGGTCAATTCTACTGCTCTCGGATGACCGAAAACACCGAATACCCCACACTCATCCTTTGGTTTATCATCATACTGCATTTTGATGGGTAAAACCTCCAGCAGGCGGACTTAAATTTTCGCAACTGTTCATCAAAAAAGCCTTTCGCAAAACTACACCTGTTCTGCACTTATTTCAGTATCTTCCACGGATGCTAACCTATATCCCAATATCGCACCGAGCGGAACCGCAAGGATATACCAAACTGTAACCGGCAAACCAAGGGACACCCATCCTCGCATTGGCAGCGAAACAACATACGCAAGTGTCTTAAGCACCGGGATCAGCAACGCCAAAATCAGATTCGGCTTACCAAATATCTCCCACGGAACGTTAAGCAGGGCAAGCAAACCAACGACAGCCGGCGGCCCCAAAAACGCCCCAGAACAGAGCGGTTTTAAGGGAATATCAACACCGAATCTCTGACTCACGTAGCGCATCCCTACGCCCGCCCCCATAATCGCAATTCCGTATGTGACACCCAGCGAAACAAGGAGAGATAAACCTACCCAGAAACCGTGATTGACACGATCCCCGATCAGTACCTGCCAAATTAAATTTTCAAACACAAATAGGCAAATCCAACCGCCTACCAATCCGATAAGACCCCCTGTAGCAATTTGCCCAAGGGTTAACGTAACATCATTCTTCTTCATACGTTCCCGACTCTCTCTTAAATTAATTAACTTTATTGTACCACGATGCAACATTCTTGTCAAACTTTCCGCAGAATTGGTTTGACACAATTTCAATTTTCCATTAAACTGTTGCCACAAAGTGGAGTTCTTACGTCCAATTTCTTATCGTAAGCGGCGGATACAGTGCCGTTTTCAAAGGAGGCTCTCATGTCGAAAGTCCTTGTACTCTCAGGTGAAAACCACCGTTTCAATGCAAGTGCTACCGTCATCCACGATTTTCTTTCCAAAGATGCTGGTCTTTCAGCGACGTTAACCGATGATAAAGAAATTTTAGCATCATCCGAGTTGGATACCTACGATGCCTGTGTCTTTGGCACCGGCTTCACGCGTACAGAACGTCAAGCGGATGGATCCGTCGCGCGTGTATCCGATCTAACGTCAACTGAAGAAGATGGCTTATTCCAATTTGTTAGCGAAGGTAAAGGGTTAGTCGGTATTCACGGCACAGCATGGTGGATTGGTGGGCGCGCCATGGATCTTATCGGTGGTGCTGCCAATTGGCATCCACCCGGTTCAACCTTTACTGTCCATATTGAGGATGACGCGCATCCAACGACTCAAGGTGTCGAAGATTTTGATGTAGAAGACGAAATCTATATCTCCGCGCACGATCCACATATCCATGTCCTTGCATCCGCCGAGTGGTTCGGCAAAGCGCACCCTATGGCGTGGGTAAAGTCCTACGGTTCAGGACGCGTCTTTTACACCACTTTAGGCCACGGTCCTGGAACCTTTGAGCGCGAAGGAATGCAGAAATTCCTGACACAAGGCGTGAAATGGGCAGCAGCATCGTAAGTGCTTGTCAGGCGAGGCAACTATGCCTCGCCACCAACCTAAGTCCAAATGTACACGCTAAAAATTACAAACATAGAGACAGAAATTATCCAAGTAAACCACCGCGGCAATTGGCTCTTCGTCAAGGTACATGCTGACAACGGCACAGTCGGTGTCGGCGAGGCTTCACACGGTAGGGACGATGATCACGTTCAACACATCATCAACACCCTTAAACCCATACTCATCGGATGGAACCCGTTTCAATTAGAAGCATTTCGTCAACGATTCTATCACGATACCGAAAGCCATACCTATCACACCGCACTCAGTGGAATTGAACAGGCAATGTGGGACCTGATAGGTAAGACATTAGACACGCCGAGTTATCAATTGTTAGGTGGTAAGTGTCGAGAAAATATCCGGCTCTATGCGAACATCAACCGCGCAACCGTGGATCGCAGCCCATCCGGGTTCGCTGACAACGCCGAACGCGCCGTCGCCGAAGGTTTTACTGCTATAAAATGCGCACCCTTTGACGATGTTTCCGTAGCGAATATCTCGCGCGGCAGCCTGACACCCGCTATCTGTTTAGGCATTGATCGTATCCGCACGATACGTGCCGCAATCGGTGGCGATGTCGATCTGATGGTGGATTGCCACAGCCGTTTTAATCCCGGTATCATCATCCAAGTCGCAAAGGAGTTAGAGGATTTACATCTCTTCTGGATTGAGGATGCAGTGTCGCTGAATAATTTGGACGCTTTCGCACACATGAGCCGTTCCATCGGTATCCCTATTGCAACCGGCGAACGCCTGAGGACCCTCACAGATTTCGATAGGCTATTCACCGAAACACACGTCGATTACATCTTACCAGATGTCAAACACGTCGGTGGAATATCGGGACTGAAAAAAATTGCGACGCTCGCCGCTTCGCGAAACATCATGGTAACACCACACAATCCGAGCGGTCCCGTCGCAACCGCAGCAAGCGTACAATGCATGGCGAGTGTACCTAATTTCGCAATCCTCGAATACGCATGGGGAGAAGTAGAGTGGCGCGCTTCCCTCATTGAACCACCTGAAAAGATTATCAACGGAGTTATTGAAGTCCCTGACCGAGCGGGGTTAGGTATTACACTATAGCAGACTCACTTTTGCAAGTTTCTAACACTGCCCAACTCTGCTCACTATCTACAAAACTATAATATATCAGGAGGAATAAAATGGTATTTCTCAATATTGGAAACCCGAAAATTACACCAAAATTTATCGCTCTCTGTCTTTTTCTGAGCGTTGTCACACTTGCTGGATGCCTTAGCGGTATGCAGACGACGACAACCGCTACGCAAACAGCAACCGACGAAGCCGCATCAGATGCAGAAACGGAAACCCCTACAGCCCTTGCAGAACTCCAGATTTCAACGCCTAAAACGAATTACACTGTGAAGGAAGCCATTCCCCTTGAACTTAACATTCAGAACGGGAAATTTGATCTGCTCGTGCCCTTTTTCAGCGTTGCAACGAAAGGCGCGTTTACGCAAATAACCGTGAAAGACGCAAACGGACAGACCGTTAAACCGAAGCATGCGATTACGCAAGAAAACCCGCAAAAATATGTGCCAAACGAAGGTAAAACGGTTCGATGTATTCAAGGGTTTGAACTCAAAGCATCTGCGAATGAAGAATTAAAATTCAAAGATATTCAGAAATACTACCAACTTCAACCGGGAACCTACACCGTAACGCTTTCAATTGAATTAGAGGTCTACACAGAATCTCTAACTGAGGAACACCCCGAAATACGAGAACTAAAACAAGATATGGCACGCATCCAGAAGGATCCGAATCTTCAAGGTGCCGCAAAGCAAGATGCCCTCAACTACTACCAAGAACAGCTTAAGTTCATTCAAGAGAGACACAAAGATACGGCGAAGGCTATTTATCTGCCTGTCAAATCGCTGCGTGGAAAGGCATCACTCATATCCAACAGTATTACTGTAACAGTGGAACCCGAAGCGGAGCCACCAACCGGACAGATACCCAGTCAAACACCATCAGGAATTAATAAATCTGATCCAGCACCGCCGAATGAATCACTTAGCATTAAAGATATTGTCGCGCGGCGCGCAGCAGATTGGGTTGCGCCTAAGTACAAGACTAAAGTGGATGCAAAATATCCGAAGCGTGCCAAAGAGGCAGAAAAAGGCGGTAGGGTTACTTTACAGGTAACCATCGACGAAAACGGCATACCTCAAAACATTGTAGCACTAACAAACCTCGGATTTGGACTTGAAGAGGCAGCGATCGAGGCGTTGAAGAACAGCACTTTTCACCCTGCGATGAAGGACGGTAAACCCATCAGCAATCAGGTGAAAATACCATACGAGTTTGCGATTGTGGGTGACAACGCACCATAGCATGGAGATTCTTATGCAAACATTCAAAAACACAATCCTACTCTACCTACTGCTAATCTTTAGTATGACAGGTTGCCTCACGAGTGTGCAAACGCAGTCTTCACCAACCGATGTAACAACAGCCACTTCAGCGGTAATTTTCACACTCTCAACATCCAAGTCAACCTATACATCTAAAGATACCATACCGATTGAACTCAGCATCCAGAACGGAAAATTTGACCTCTTCGTCCCTTCCGTCAACGTTTCAGCACCCGGCGCACTTGCGCAATTAAACATTACAGATACCGACGGTAACACTGTCAAACCTAAACGCTCATTTACCGCACCGAATCCCGAAGTAATTTTTATAGAGAAGGATGGAAAATCTGTTCAGTGTATCCAAGGATTGGAATTAAAAGTTGGGGCAACACAGGTAGTCCCTCTGGAAGATTTACAGAAACATTATCGGTTGGAGAAAGGTGATTACACAATCACACTCACAATGGAGTTACCGGTTTACCGAGATTTTTTGAAAAAACGACATCCAGAGGTTATAGAATTGGAAGAGGAGATTAAACGGATCCAGAAAGTGGCAGATGCCCACGTCTCCGCCGCAGATAAACGTTCCGCAGTTAACGATATCCAACAGCAGATTGAGTTCCTTCAAAAGAAGGACAAGGACATTTATCTACCTGCCAAATCACTGCTCGGTAAGGCAACGCTTACCTCCAACAGTATCACCCTAATGGTAGAATAACAGAAAGTCCAAGCACATTCCTATGTTGTCTATCGCGCGGCATCGTCTGTAGAGAAACTACCATGAAAATTATGAGATTTTTCGTTCTATTCAGCACCAGTTTGGTATTAACTTTCTCAAATCTGTTTAATATTGGGGCAGAAGCACCGAGGCGCGCCAAAATTGTGTTCACCTCCACTCGGAATGGCAATGCTGAAATCTATATAATGAACGCTGACGGAAGCGAAGAGATAAGATTAACCCATCACCCTGGAGATGATTTCGATCCCGCATGGTCACCAAACGGTGAACACATCGCTTTCGTCTCAGAACGCGACCATAAAGGACTTTACGACATCTATCTCATGGATCCTAATGGAGAAAATATCCGACGAGCGTTCAATGACTTGGACTATAGAACCGCGCCCGATTGGTCGCCCGATGGAACACGAATCGCTTACCATACATACTCACCCGAACCCGATTGGGCTGTATATACCAATACACTCGGTGGCGGTGCAGCGGAGCGAGTTGCCGAATCGGGAATATATCCGGGCGGGTTTCCAGCTTGGTCACCTGATGGAACCGAAATTGCTTTTGTTAGCGGCAATCCAACAGAATGGCGTATTCGGATTATTAACCTAAAAACGCGTGAGCAAGAGATATTTCTTCCAAAGACCCTGGGAAGCCACATCCACTATCCTGCTTGGTCACCTGATGGAAAACAAATCGCCTTTGCATTGCGGAAATGGGGTGCGAAGTCCGGTATCTACATTATTCGGCGTGATGGGAAAAAATGTGAAGAAATCGTTGAAAATGCATTTGGAATACCGGTATGGTCGCCCAATGGGAAAGAACTCCTTTATCGAAAAACAGTCGGAGACGCGAAACTACTGTTTAAAATAAACCTCGACTCTCACATCAAGACAGAACTCGCGCGCTTGGGGCCAACCATACGTCACGGACAGAATATAGGGTGGGATTGGTTTGATCCCAAAGTTTTACCTGTTTCCCCACAACCACAGTTGCTTACTACCGTTTGGGGTGAAATGAAAATCCAAGACTAAATGTTAACACCGACGGAGTTTGTTATGAAACGCCCACATTTCTGCTTTTTGTGTTGTATTGCCGTTACACTGTTCTGCCTCAGTATTTTCCCTGTTTCGGCACAAACCCCAACACGCGCTAAAATTGTGTTCGCTTCCACTCGGAACGGTAATCACGGCAATGCTGAAATCTATGTGATGAATACTGACGGCAGCCAACAGACAAGACTGACCCACTACGCTGGAGACGACACCGATCCGACTTGGTCACCCAACGGAAAACACATCGCTTTTGTTTCAGATCGGGACCACAAAGGACTTTACGACATCTATCTCATGGATCCCGACGGAACAAATATCCGACGCGCCTTCGATGACTTGGAGTATAGAGCCGCGCCCGCTTGGTCCCCTGACGGAAAACAACTCGCTTACCTTACGCATTCACCCGTGCCGGATTGGGCAGTCTACACCAAGCCACTCGATGGCGGCGAAGCAGAACGAGTCGCCGAATCAGGAAGAGGGTTTAGCGGCTTTCCCGCTTGGTCACCTGACGGAACCGAGATCGCCTTCGTGAGGGGTAAATCGCCTGAATGGCATATTCGGATTATCAATCTAAAAACGCGTAAGGTAGATACACTCCTTCCAAAAGCCCAAGGAGACAATATGCTCTATCCGGCTTGGTCCCCTGACGGGAAACACCTCGCCTTTTCGATATGGAGATGGGATGGAGAACCGAGTATCTACACTATCCAACGCGATGGTAAAGCATGTGAAGAGATTGTTAAAAACGCGTTCGGAACACTCGCATGGTCACCCGATGGGAAAAAACTCCTTTATCCAAAGACAATTGACGGTTCAGACCTGTTGTTTAAAATAGACCTCGACACTCGCATTGAAACACTGCTCGCGCGCATCGGTCCAAGCAAACATCGTAATGGCAACATAGGTTGGGACTGGTTCGATCCCAACACTTTACCCGTTTCCCCACAACCCCAATTGCTGACGACTGTCTGGGGTCAAATGAAAACCCAAGACTAAATCTTAACACCGACGGAGTTTTCCATGAAACGCCTATATTTCTATCTTCTGTGCTGCGTTGGCTTCATCCTGCTTTGCTGCAGCGTTTGCCCCGTTTCGGCACAAGCCCCAAAGCGCGCTAAAATTGTGTTTACCTCTGCCCGGAACAGTAATGCTGAAATCTATATCATGAATACTGACGGCAGCCAACAGATCAGATTAACCCACCACGTTGGGGAGGATTTCGATCCCGTATGGTCGCCAACCGGAGAACACATCGCCTTTGTCTCAGAACGAGACCATGAAGGGCTTTATGACATCTATCTCATGGATCCCGATGGAAAAAATATCCGACGCGCCTTTGATGACTTGGAGTATAGAACCGCACCTGCCTGGTCGCCCGATGGAACTCAAATCGCTTACCACACATACTCGCCTATACCGGATTGGGCAGTGTACGCCAAACCACTCGGTGGCGGTGAGGCGGAACGAATCGCCGAATCAGGAATGTACCCTGGTGGTTTCCCTGCTTGGTCGCCTGACGGAACCGAGGTCGCTTTCACCAGCAACAATCCAGCAGAATGGCGTATTCAGATTATCAATCTAAAAACGCGCCAGCAAGAGACACTCCTTCCCGAAATTCAAAGGGACATGCGTTATCCCGCATGGTCACCAGATGGGAAAAAAATCGCATTTGCTATGCGGAAAGGCGGTCCAGAATCGAGTATCTACATCCTTGATCACCATACTAAGAAACTTGAAGAGATAGTTAAAAATGCCTCCAAAACACCAACGTGGTCGCCTGATGGGAAAGCACTCCTTTATCGAAAAACAGTTGGGAAACATAAACTCTTGTTTAAAATAGACTTAGATTCTCGCATCGAGACACCGCTCGCACGCTTGAATCCGTTCAATAGTCATGGAAAGAATACAGGGTGGGACTGGTTTGATCCTAAAGCCCTACCAGTTTCCCCACAACCCCAGTTGCTCACCACGATCTGGGCAAAAGTCAAAACAACCAATTGACGTTCCAACCTGAAACAGCCTTCTCACAAAACTGATAACTGACTCCTGATGGCTAATGGCTGATAACCGACCACTGATGGCTAAAATTTTTACTTGCAAATCCGCAGAAAATGATATATAATTTTAAGAACGAAATTGTCCATGCCTGAAAGTTTTCGCAACATCACGGTTCTCAAGGATAACCCAGAATGCTTTTTAACTTCGCAAACGTTCTAATCTTCTTGATTGTTGGCTGTCTATTTGTCGTCCTAAATCTCACCGTCTCTCGCCTCCTGCACACCAAACTGTTCTCAGGCGAAAAGTATATTCCCTATGAATGTGGCGAAGATCCAATCGGTGATACGCGGATCAAGTTTAACACCCGCTTTTACGTTATCGCACTCATCTTCCTAATCTTTGACGTAGAAACCGTGTTCCTTTTCCCGTGGGCAGTTGTCTTCCGGGATTTCGGGCTTTTTGCGTTTTTGGAGATGCTCGTCTTCATCGCCATCCTATTAGTCGGACTCGCCTACGTCTGGGCAAAAGGCGATTTGGAATGGATCCGCTCTACGCAGCTTGAAGTACAATCCGTCCAGAGGGAGGAAAGTTATGATAATTGATGAGAAACTCGACAAAAACGTTATTGTTACCTCAGTCGATGCCGTCGCTAACTGGGCACGTTCTTCAGCACTCTGGCCCATGACGTTTGGACTCGCTTGCTGCGCCATTGAGTTCATGGCTACCGCCGCTTCTAACTACGACTTGGACCGGTTCGGGGCAGGCGTGCCACGCGCAACACCCCGTCAGTCCGATCTCATGGTGATCTCCGGTACAGTCACACTTAAAATGGCGACACGGATCCGACGGCTTTACGAACAGATGCCGGAACCGAAATACGTCATTTCCATGGGCAGCTGCGCTACCAGCGGCGGTCCCTACTGGCAACACGGATACCATGTCCTCAAAGGCGTTGATCGGATTATCCCTGTTGACGTTTATGTACCCGGATGTCCACCGCGACCGGAGGCACTCATCGAAGGGCTGCTCAAACTACAAGAGAAGATTAAAACACAGACCGTCGCCAAACGTGACCATGTCCCGTTCCTGAAAAGACTCTTTACCAAAACAGAGTGGTATGAGCAAGAAGAAACCGAAGCTGCAGCCGAAGCAGACACACCGCCTGCAGAAGGTAATACAGAAAGCGATAGTCCCCAAGCCACCACTTAATCCAACAGTAAAAACGACTTGTAATCGCGAATACTGTAGGAGTGCCTTGTAGTCGCGAAATAGGAACGACTCGTAGTCGCGAAAATTGTAGGAGCGACTTGGAGTCGCGACCATGGAGTAAGAATCACGTGAAACCCGAAGAAATCTATGAAGCACTAACGGCGCAGTTTGGCGAAACCATACTCGGTTTTGATACTGAACTCGCTGGTGATCCGAGCATTAGCGTTGCTCCCGCATCAATCGCTGATGTGTGCCAATACCTCGCTGAAACCGATACGCTGGCGTTTGATTCTTTGATGTGTCTCAGCGGCGTAGATTTAAATGCCAAGGATGAAGAACTTGCGATCGTCTACCATCTCTATGCCATGCAACATAGACACAGTGTAGTTCTAAAAACGACGGTGCCAAAAACCGACCCACACCTCCCAAGCGTTTCACATATCTGGAAAACCGCAGACTGGCACGAACGCGAAGCTTACGACCTCTACGGAATTGTCTTTGAAGGACACAGCGACCTCCGCCGCATTTTACTCCCTGATGACTGGGATGGATACCCACTCCGCAAAGATTATAAGGAGCCTGAAACTTATCGCGGTATGCGCGTGCCATATTAGGGACAGGGATATTGAATTTTTACCTTATGTGGTGTCACCAAAAAATCGAAAACGTTCCACTTTTGACTTTTTTTCGCAGCCGAGCATCGGAATACAAACACCTCTAAACTCAGGTAGGACGTGGGTTTGTCGCCCCAAAGACTGAATATGCAATGTTACACAAGTGTAACATTTTTCCTGTAGAAATACGATACAGATTTCATTAAAGGAAACAGGTTAAAACTTGACATTCAACCGCAAAAATGGTATCATATATAGTGGCAAAGTCCAAAAATAGAAGGAAACGCGTAAGTCCTATCTAAAAAGAAACGCAGCTTGGAACGAAGTGGAAAGCGGATGTAAGAGATGACCTTGAAAACTCGGATCCTGTTGTTTAACCACAAGGTAAGTTAAAAAAACGTTGCAGAACCCACATTATGGAAAGCACACAACAGACTCAAAGCAAAATTATAGAATTAAAACCGTTCGCCGATGAGATGGTGGTGAACATGGGACCTCAGCATCCAAGCACACACGGTGTGTTACGCTTGGAATTGAAATTGGACGGTGAGATCGTCCGAGAAGCAATCCCCCACATCGGTTACCTGCATCGCTGTTTTGAGAAACATTCGGAAAACCTCTCTTATCCCCAAATCATCCCGTTCACTGACCGAATGGATTACGTGGCGGCGATGAACCAGAACTGGGGATTTTGTCTTGCCGTTGAAAAGTTACTCGCAGCGGACGAAAGCAAGGAGTTTGAGGTACCGGAACGAGCGGAATACTTGCGCGTACTTATTTGCGAACTAAATCGTATCGCAAGTCATCTCCTCTCCTTTGGAACTTACGGGATGGACCTCGGCGCATTCACGCCTTTTCTCTACGCCTTTCGCGACCGTGAACGGCTGCTCCTCCTTTTCGAGAAGGTCTGCGGCGCGCGGCTCACCTATAACTATATCCGTATTGGTGGCGTATCTGAAATTATCCCGATGGAGCCAGGGTCTATTGATGAACAGAATTTCTTAGACGAAATAGAAGAATTCCTCGACTATTTTGAACCGATGATTGACGAATACAACGAACTCCTGACAAAAAACAGCATCTTCTCCGAACGCACGATGGGAGTTGCTGTCATGTCCGCAGAGATGGCATTGAGTTACGGCGCGACCGGTCCTAACCTTCGCGGCTCCGGTGTGGATTGGGACCTCCGACGCGATGAACCTTATTCTATCTACGACAGATTTGACTTCGATGTGCCCGTCGCCATAGACATTCCAGAGATGGGAGCAGTTGTCGGTGACTGCTGGAGCCGATACAAAATCCGCATGGACGAAATGAAGCAGTCTGTCCGAATCGTCCGACAGATTTTAGCGGAAGGGCTGCCCGGCGGTCCCGTGATGGCAGATTTGAAAGCCGTCCGGCCACCACAAGGCGAAATCTATTTCCGTAGTGAAGCACCGCGCGGTGAACTCGGATTCTACATTGTCAGTGACGGCACGCCAAAGCCAGTGCGTCTCAAAGGGCGCTCACCTTGCTTCAGTGCGCTGAGTGCACTACAAGAACTCAGTCGAGGCTTGATGGTCGCAGATATCATCGCCATTATCGGCAGCATTGATGTTGTAATGGGAGAAGTTGACCGGTAAATACGGTCAGCAGAGGAGTAAATAAGGAGATTGGATGTCGGATTTTAGGGCGATGTTTGTAGGTTTCCCAAATTTTAATATATCTGAAGGTTTCTTTCCCAATATAAACTTACAAGAAAAACTCAATTGGGCAGAGGAATTTATACAGAATGTTTTAATCCCACGACTTCCTGAAGCGATCGCTGCACACTTTCCTGTAGAGTTAGGCACAGTGCTTGTCATGTTCGCATGTGCAGGTATTTTCGTCGGAGTCGTCCCGCTACTTCCTTTATTTTTGGTGCTTGCAGAGCGAAAAGTCGCCGCCCGTTTCCAAAATCGGACAGGTCCCATGCGTGTCGGACCTTGGGGGACACTCCAAACGTTAGCCGACGGTATCAAACTTATTTTCAAAGAGGATTTTATCCCACCACAAGGCGATAAACTCCTTTTCCTGCTTGCCCCTTATATCATTTTCGCCTGCTCTTTCGCTGTTTTCGCTGCCATTCCGTTTGGGCAAAACATCTTGGTTAGCCCTTTTAATATCGGAATCTTCTATATCATGGCGATCTCCTCTGTGATCGTCATGGGTGTGATTATGGCAGGTTGGTCTTCAAACAGTAAATGGTCACTGTTGGGTTCTTTACGTTCCGCCGCCCAAATCGTTAGCTACGAAATCCCGCTCGGTCTCTCTATCCTGACAGTCGTCATGCTCGTGGAAAGTTTGAACATGCAGGAGATTGTAGCGAGTCAATCCAACGGTGTTTTCAGTTGGCTCATCTTCCGGACACCTTTTACCTTTATCGCATTCTTTATCTTCTTTATTTCTGCCATTGCTGAGGTGAACCGGACACCCTTTGACTTGCCCGAAGCCGAATCTGAAATCGTCGCAGGTTTTCATACTGAATACAGCGGAATGCGGTTCGCGCTCTTCTTCATCGCTGAATACGCGAACATGTTCGCCGTAAGCGCAATCGCTGTGACACTCTTCCTCGGCGGTTGGGAAGGTGCTTTACCGGGTTACGATATTCTCGGTGGACTTCCCGGTTTCGTTATCAAAACCCTCGCACTCGTCTTCTTGATGATGTGGCTGAGATGGACACTGCCACGCTTACGCGTAGATCAACTGATGAATCTCTGCTGGAAGTACTTCATCCCGATCGCCTTCTTCAACATCTTAGGCACCGGCATTTGGGGGCTCATTTTTCCAGAGGATACGCTCGTTAGCATTATTATCAGCTGTGCAATTATCTATATTGGACTTATTGTCGCATACACGATTGCTGGACGAACACTGGCGCAAAAGCCGGAACCACAACCGAGTTCGGTGTAAGATATGAGGTAAGACTATGAACGCTGTCACGGGCATCTTGCGAAGCACGAAACAGGAAAAAATCGCATGGGTTAAAAAACAACTACCTGCTATTCTTATAATTCTGCTTATCGCAGCGGATAACATGGTTACGCATAGTATCAGTGGACATTGGGTGCCTATTTTGGGATTCGTTTTAGGAGCGAGTCTAATGTGCTTCGGTTTCTTCCAAGTATTTCCACTGTTCCGTGAAATAAGAATCAAGGAGGTAGCGGGACCAGAAAGAATCGCATGGATCTCAGGACTGTCGCTATTGATTCTCGGAGGCGTGATCGTAATCCTGAACAATTCAATAGCCTTGATTTTTAACGTTCAGTGGCTATATGCCTCGTGGGGATCCATTGTTTTCGGTTTAGGCTTGATATGTATCGGTTACTGGACACTGACGTTGTTCAGTGAACTATTCAAAGGCGACCGTAAATGGAAATTTATGGGGATTTTTTTCCACAGTCTGTTGCTTGTCGGGATAATCTTTAAATTCGGGTTTGGCTGGTAAGAAAAAACTACAGATTCACAAGGAATATTCGTTATGGACAAGTATCTACGAAATATCTACAGAGGCGTTTACACTGTACTCGTCGGTATGCGAGTGACAATCAGGCAGTTCTTTGAACCGAACGTCACGCATCAATATCCGTACGAACACGACTATGAAAAGAAGCGGAACGTCCGAGAGATTCCGAAGGGGTATCGCGGGCAGCTCTACAACCGCACTGAAGACTGTATCGGATGCAAAAAGTGCGAAATGATCTGTCCCGTCGATTGCATTGCTATTGATGCTACTAAACTCCCGAAAGGCGAACAACTCTGGGATAGCATGAACGTTATCCATCTCAAAGACGGTCAGGAGATTATCGGCATCATCGAAGGCGACGACAAAGAGGTAAAATCCGAAGATTCAATAACCGTTACGAACATCACTTCTCGTCAAGGTCAGCAAGAAGTTATAGATCGCCTTGAACCAGCGGCGGATGAGAGTCGAACGCAAACTTTTTCAAGTGACGCGATATCGCGGATTGTTACGCGAAATCCTGTCGTTTTTTATCTTGACAAGTTCGATATCGACATGTCCCTCTGTATGTATTGTGGACTCTGTACCGAAGTCTGTCCGACAGAGTGCCTTACCATGAAGGACACCCTTGAAGGCATCGAGTACTCCAAATTTGATCGGTCAGATCTCATCTTCAGTTTTGACAAGCAGGAGATGTACGATAGCGTTAAGACAGAAGACGCGAATGCCGCAGATTAGAAGGATCGCCATAAGCCAAACCACCGTGCCTTAACCGCAAGGTAAATTGAAAATATGGAATTTACGCTTAAAAATTTTATTTTTTACGGCTTCGCACTTATGACAGTTGCCTCAGCACTCCTTGTCGTCACGGTGCGAAACATCGTCCACGCGGCGTTTTCACTGATGGTGACGCTCTTCGGTGTCGCTGGACTTTACGTCTTCTTACAGGCGGATTTCCTTGCCGCAACACAAGTGATCGTCTACGTCGGCGGTATCCTTGTCCTCATCTTATTCGGTGTCATGATGACAAGTGGTCGCTTAGAGATGCAGATTCACATTGAGCGCGGGCAGCTGCTCCTCGGTGGTCTTGTTTCCTTGGCACTCCTCACGCTGCTCTTGACCGTTATCGCCAATACACCTGCATGGAAAAACCTCACTGATGATGGCACAGAACTCCCACCGACAACGGAGCGCATTGGTGAACTGATCCTGAATGGACCGTTCCTCCTTCCGTTTGAGGTAGTCTCCGTACTGCTGTTAGTCGCGTTAATCGGAGCCACCCTGATCTCCCGAAAGGAGGTTAGGGACTAAAAAATGACCTTACAACACTATCTCGTTATCAGTGCGATTCTGTTTACACTCGGTATTTTCGCTGTCTTGACGCGTCGAAACGCCATCAGTATTTTGATGGGTATTGAACTTATTCTTAATTCGTGTAATCTCAACTTCGCCGCATTCTCACGTTTTATGACACCGCCAGAAGACATCAGCGGACAAATTATCGCTATCTTCGGGATTGTGCTTGCCGCAGCGGAAGCCGCTGTTTTCTTAGCCATCATCCTCGCTATCTACCGCGAATTCGGTAGCATACGTCCCGACGAAGTGGATACTTTAAAAGGTTGATAATTCATTTGCAGTTAAAAGTTCGATTCAATCAGGCATCGTCGATTTTGTTAGAAATCCGCTTGCAACAACAGCAGCAAGCGGACCAGGAGGCACATAGTTAAAAAGTATGGTTGTACCGTTAATAAGTCTCATCTTACTCTGTCCTCTTGCCGCGTTTGCGATTTTCGGGCTTTTAGGCTTAGCGAATCGGCGGTTCCCCCGACAGGACTACCTATCCACTATAGCAATGCTCGTCGCACTCGTCTGTTCGTTCTTGCTCTTGCGAGAGGTGGTCCCCAATCCAGAACCACACACCCTTAACTGGATATCACTCGGTGGTGTGACCTTCTCCATGGGTTTCTACTTGGACAGCGTCACCGTAATCATGCTGATTGTTGTCACACTCGTCAGCAGCCTCGTCCATATCTTCTCTATGGGCTACATGCACGGTGACCCGAGGTATCCACGGTTCTTTGCTTACCTATCGCTTTTCTCCTTCTCAATGCTATTTCTGGTTGTATCGGACAACCTGCTCGGCATCTATATCGGTTGGGAACTCGTCGGACTCTGCTCCTATCTGCTCATCGGCTTCTGGTTTGAAAAGGACTCCGCAGCGAACGCATGTAAAAAGGCGTTCTTGACAACACGTGTCGGTGATGTCGGCATGTTCATCGGTATGATGATGCTCTTCACCAAATTTGACACACTCTCGCTCTACGGAGAAGGCGGTATCTTTGCCCAAGCCGCTGCGCAATTAAGCACAGCCGATATGGTTTGGCTCTCCATTGCGGGGGTTCTCATCTTTTGTGGTGCCATTGGTAAATCCGCACAGATGCCGCTCCATACATGGCTTCCCGATGCGATGGAAGGTCCTACACCCGTCAGTGCGTTGATCCACGCCGCCACGATGGTCGCCGCTGGTGTCTATCTCACGGCTCGGATGTTCCCGATTCTGACAGAAACCTCGTCTCTGGTCATCGCTTATGTCGGTGGTATCACCGCAATCGTCGCTGCGACGATTGCTATTGTTCGATTCGACATCAAACGCGTTTTGGCATACTCTACAATCAGCCAATTGGGATACATGATGTTAGCAATTGGCGCAGGCAGCTATGTCGCTGGACTTTTTCACCTGACAACGCACGCCTTTTTCAAGGCACTGCTCTTCCTCGGTTCCGGTAGCGTCATCCACGCCTTCCACGCCATGCACGCTCACGCACACGATGACGAACACGACCACGCGCATGAACACGAGCAAGGTGACCACGATGCACACGGACACGAACACGGTGAAGATTCTGATTCAGGACATATCCTCGGTTCTGAGATCCCACCAGACCAAGATATGCGTAACATGGGCGGACTCCGCCACAAAATGCCGATTACTTTTGTCACGATGCTCATCGCAACGTTGTCTATCTCCGGCGTGCCGTTTATCTTCTCCGGGTTCTGGAGCAAAGATAAAATCTTAGCTGGTGTGCTGGGACGCGCAATGGAGTGGAGCTCCGTACATCACTACATCCTGTTCATAATGGCACTCTCTGCAGCAGGAATTACAGCGTTCTATATGTTCCGACTGATTTTTATGACCTTTTTCGGTGAACCGCGCAATCAAGAGATGCACGAGATGGCACACGAATCTCCGAAGTCAATGACGGTGCCACTTATCGTCTTGGCGGTCCTGAGTTTTCCCGTTGTGAATACACTCTGGTTCAACAAAGACTATGTAAAACCGCCACCACAACCACATCTTCACGCACCACAACACGCATACCTCGCACCTGACAGTAAAACAGGTGGACAGAGCGTCGCGTTATCACTCTTTGGCGTTTCAGAGGCAGTGGCAGCGGAAGAAGACAGTGCACACGGAGACGATGGGCACCATGGACACGGTCCCGCACATACTATCGCAATGGTGCTATCTATCATCGTCGCAGGGTTAGGTATATTCCTTTCGTGGCTGTTCTACCATAGACGAACCTTGTCTGCCGAATCCGTCGCAACGACTTTCCGACCGATCTACAACCTGTTTTGGCACAAATACTACTTCGACGAGTTCTACGACGGTGTGCTGGTCGCGCTGACAGTGTGGAAATCACGGCTTTTCGCGCAATTCGATGGAAGTGTCGTCGATGGCATTATCAACGGTGTCGGAACAGTAACGCGAGATATTCTCGCCGCCTTTGTAGGGTTTTTCGATAACCGTGTCGTTGATGGGTTTGTCAATCGCGTCGCTCAGGTCACCTGGGCAGTCGGTGGTAGAGTCCGCCGTATTCAGACGGGTGCGATTCAAACATATCTTTTCGTTGTGCTGGCAGGGATTGTGTTGCTAATCTTAATTTTCCGGGTTTTATAAGGATGGACTTGCCATGGGACCGTTTAAACTGCTCCTGTTTTCTGTACCACTGCTTGGTGCTACTATCACTTGGCTGCTCGTCCGCCATCGGAACTTTGAAACGCGGCGTAAGACAGGAGAGATTTTCCTTGTACTCGCTCCAATTGTGACGCCAGTCCTTTTGCTTATACTCTATTTGATTTCCCGATAACGGGATAAGGAGGATTCCCGTAAGATGTTATTGTCGCTAATGATTTTTGTCCCGTTGCTGGGAATGATTGCTGTTTTACTGCTGCCGCGTGAGTCAGAGGAACTCGTTAAACGCGTTACGCTCCTCTTTACACTCATTCCACTCGCGCTCGCAGTGTACTTATTTATATCCTACGACCGATCAACCGCTGGCACGCAGTACGTCGCCAATGTCCCTTGGATTGAGGCATT
This sequence comes from Candidatus Poribacteria bacterium, assembly GCA_012270875.1. Lineage (GTDB taxonomy): Bacteria > Poribacteria > WGA-4E > WGA-4E > WGA-3G > WGA-3G. The sequence continues at coordinate 22,122 of JAAXHI010000057.1, forward strand.
CAATATCCAATATCACATTGGGATTGACGGCCTCAGCGTGACGCTGCTGCTCCTCACAGCACTCTTAGGTCCGATCTGTGTCATCGCCTCTTGGCGCAACATAGAAAAGGGTATTAAGGCATATATGGCTCTGTTCCTGCTCCTTGAGACAGGAATGCTCGGCTTCTTCGCGGCGTTAGACCTTTTCTTGTTCTATGTCTTCTTTGAGCTGACACTGCTACCGATGTATTTCCTCATCGGTGTCTGGGGAGGACCGCGTCGTGAATACGCTGCGATTAAGTTCTTCCTCTATACCCTCTTCGGTAGTGTGCTGATGTTGGTTGCAATGATAGCGGTTTACCTAAACAGCGGCGATCCGGGGGCACGGACATTCGATATTCCGACCCTCATTGCGTTAGCCTCGACAGCAGGACACGCCCTTAACGATCTAAACTTCCAGATATGGGTATTCATCGGTTTCTTTATCGGATTTGCCGTTAAAGTCCCGATTTTCCCCTTCCATACTTGGCTTCCCGATGCACACGTCGAAGCACCGACAGCCATTAGTGTTATCCTGGCAGGTATCCTCTTAAAAATGGGAACTTACGGACTGGTGCGGATAAACATGGCAATGTTCCCGCAAGGGTTAGACCACTTTACGAACGGCGTAGGGTTCTGGGGCAACAGCCTCGCACTTCTTGGGTTTATCAATATCGTCTACGGTTCCTTCTGCGCACTGGCACAAACCGACTTTAAGAAACTGGTGGCGTATTCGAGTATTGGACACATGGGATTCGTTATTTTGGGGCTTGCCGCTCGAAATGACAGCGGTATCACAGGTGCGATTCTCCAGATGTTTAACCACGGGGTCATCAGTGCGATGCTCTTCCTACTCGTCGGTGTTCTCTACGACAGGGCACACCACCGTGAAATCAACGGTTTTGGCGGCTTGGGAAGCAGAATGCCCGTCTACACAGGCATCACGACGCTCGCTTTTATGGCTTCTCTCGGACTACCCGGCTTGAGTGGATTCGTCGGTGAGGCACTCTCTCTACTCGGTGCCTACGACAAATTCAAGATGCTAACCATCTTATCCACAATCGGCATTGTTGTCGGTGCCGCATACTTCCTCTGGACGCTGCAACGGGTCTTCTTAGGGACACTTAACCCAAAATATGAAGAACTCCCAGAAATCAACGGACGTGAAATCCTGACACTCGTACCCCTCGGTATCCTAACAATCGTACTCGGTGTCTGGCCCAACTTCGCTATTGATATGTTCAGGGAATCCGTTACCAACCTTATAAATCTATTGTAGGCGATATAGGAGGTTTTTTTGTATGGACTGTAGCCACACAGGTTTAGTTATTCAAAGGTCTCACTCACGATCGCCTTACACACGCTGTGGATCTACAATTTCAGTTGACGGGAGGAACGCATGGAATCTTTAAAGAACATCGAAAGCCTCCTCTATTTTAGCCCTGAAATTCTACTCGTAATTTTTGCCGTTGCTGTTGTGCTCCTCGACCTCGTTGTGAAAGATAGAGAGAGTGTCGCTGTCGCATATCTTTCTCTCGTAGGATGTCTTTGCACATTTGCCGCTGTCCTTTTCACCCACTTCTCTTTCGGCGATGAAGGTCCTGTCTCCCTCTTTCTGGGGATGATCCAACTCGACGCATTTTCCAGTTTCTTCAAGGTACTACTGCTACTCGCAACAGCCGCAACAATCCTTTTTTCACTCCGTTCTGAGGAACTTGACGCACGTCTGAAAGGCGAATACTACGCACTCCTGTTAGCCATCACCCTCGGAATGTTCCTCATGGCATCGTCAACGAATCTCTTGATGATATTCATCTCGTTGGAGACGGTAAGCCTTACCTCCTATATTCTCGCCGGGTTCCTGACACACAGTCCCCGTTCAAGCGAAGCCGCTTTCAAATACATCACTTACGGCGCTGTCGCATCTGGAACAATGCTCTTTGGACTTTCCCTCCTATTCGGAATGGCAGGGACAGGGGATCTGGCGCAAATTAGCGGGCGGCTTACGGAACTCCTCGCAGCCGGGGAGATCGCGCCACTTGCCGTGTTGATTGCAATAACTTTTGTCCTCGCAGGTGTCGGCTACAAAATAGCCTCTGTGCCGTTTCACATGTGGTCCCCCGATGTCTACGAAGGGGCACCCATTCCGATAACCGCCTTTTTATCCGTCGCTTCAAAATCCGCAGGGTTTGCCCTATTCATTAGGTTCTTCTACGCCGGGTTTGGCAGCACCGAACTGATGCAAGCCGTTGATTGGCCCTTTATGTTAGCGATCGTCTCCGCATTGACGATGACCGTAGGAAACCTCGCAGCACTCCCTCAGCAGAATGTGAAACGCCTATTAGCGTATTCAAGCATCGCACACGGTGGGTATCTGTTGATGGGCGGTGTCTTGCTTACCTCGCAAGGTGTCGGTGCGATTCTCTTCTACCTTGTCGTCTATCTCTTTATGAACTTGGGAGCATTTTATGTTGTCGTCCTCATCGCGAATGAGGTAGGTAGTGAAATGGTTGAAGGTTATCGTGGACTCTCTGCACGCGCCCCATTAGTTGCTTGGGCAATGGTTATTTTTCTCGTTTCTCTCGCTGGGATCCCGCCGTTCGCAGGTTTCTTCGGGAAATGGATACTCTTTACTGCTGTGCTTGAGCAAGGATATTACTGGCTCGCGTTAGTCGGCTTGCTAAATAGTGTGGTCTCTCTCTATTACTACGCCCGCATTGTCAAAGCGATGTTTTTTGAAGACGCTGGCGAGGAAACTACAAATGTCTCCTTCTCTAACGGCACTTTCGCGCTGTTGAGTGTATTTGTAATCCCTACAATCTTCATCGGATTCATCAATATTTTCTATACCTTTTCCAACATCTCGGTCTCCGTAATCCCGATACAGTAAATTCCCATAACTCCAATACTACAGGGCTATTTAGTTTTCGGTTTTTTCGTCCAATTTTAGACCCCCAAACCCGGTAGGTGCGGTTTCCTAACCGCACCGGATCTTGAAAAAAGGATGAGAAACTCTATAATTTCTTAAAACTGAATGACTCTGCCAATACTACCAAAAAAATTGACAAAAGCGATTTCTTAAGGTATACTTAAACATAGCATGCTATAAATGCGTGTCAATGCCCGGTCGTCTAATGGTAGGACGCATGGCTCTGGACCATGTAGTGAAGGTTCGAGTCCTTCCCGGGCAGTTCTCTCCATTTTTACTATATCAATGTGCCGCTATCGTCTAGGGGTCAGGACAGATGGTTCTCAGCCATCAAACCGGGGTTCGAATCCCCGTAGCGGTATCTCTTCACTCGTAAGGGCGGGCATACATACTACCCGCCCATTGTCTTAAGCGCGTGAATGTCTTCTGAGTTAAAAAAGCCTACACATTGGAGAACACACGAATGCACGATACTCCCGCACACACCAACCGCCTTATCCACGAAACAAGTCCCTATCTACTCCAGCACGCACACAACCCCGTTGACTGGTATCCGTGGGGCGAAGAAGCAATCGCGCGCGCCAAACAGGAACAGAAGCCTATCCTCCTTAGTATCGGCTACTCCGCTTGCCACTGGTGCCACGTCATGGAACGCGAATCCTTTGAAAATGAGGAAATCGCCGCTGTCATGAACGAACTTTTCATCAATATCAAGGTCGATAGAGAAGAACGTCCCGATTTAGACGAAATCTACATGAACGCCGTCCAAGTCATGACGCGTCAGGGCGGTTGGCCTATGACCGTTTTTCTCACCCCGGATCTCAAACCCTTCTACGGTGGCACGTATTACCCACCGACCGACAGGTACGGTAGACCCGGATTCCCGAAGGTGATGGAAGCCGTAGTAGAAGCATTCAACGACAAAAAGGTGCAAGTCCTACAACAGGCAGACCAACTCACAGCACAACTCAACCAGATGAGCAATGTCGTCGATCCGCAGGAGCATGAACTCACGGAAGAACTGATGACCTACGCGTTCCAACAATACCGCTCACAATTCGATTCACAACACGGCGGATTTGGAAACGCACCCAAATTTCCACCCAGCATGGGATTGCCTTTCCTTCTACGCTATTGGCACCACAGCGGCAACGCTAACGCCTTAGAGATGGTCGAACTCACGTTGGAGAAGATGGCGCGCGGTGGTATGTACGACCAACTCGGCGGCGGTTTCCACCGATACTCCACCGACGCACACTGGCTCGTCCCACACTTCGAGAAGATGCTGTATGATAACGCACAACTCGTCGTCGCCTATTTCGAGGCGTACCAAGCCACGCAAAAACCGTTTTATCAGGATATAGCCGTTGAAACGCTCGATTACGTCCTCCGCGAGATGTACGACGCAGAGAACGGCGGTTTCTATTCCACACAAGATGCGGATAGTGAAGGTGTAGAAGGCAAATTCTTCGTCTGGGAACCGAACGATGTCGAAGATGCTATCGGTGAAGAGAACGCCAAAATCTTCTGCGAGTATTACGACATCACGCCACAAGGTAACTTTGAGGGTGAAAATATCCTCCAGGTCCAAGTGCCACCCGACATCTTTGCCCGGAAACTGCAGATGGATGTCGGAGAACTGGAGGCACTCCTCGCAGACGGGAGACAGAAACTCTTTGAAGCGAGAGAAAAGCGGATTAAACCCGGACTCGACGATAAAATCCTGACGAGTTGGAACGGGATTATGATCCGCGGCATGGCGATGGGTTACCAACTCACCGGCAAACCTGAATACCTTGAGGCATGCGAAAAGTCCGCTGAATTCGTCTTAACAACGCTATCCCAAGACAACGGTCTGCTCTGGCGCACCTACCGTGCAGGCAAAAGCCATCTCAACGCCTATCTTGAGGACTACGCCTATTTTATCGCTGGACTCATCGCGCTCTACGAAGCCAGTTTTGAACCGCGCTGGCTCACCGAAGCCGAGCGTCTCGCACACATCATGATTGATCAGTTCGGCGACGACGCAGGTGACGGGTTCTTCTTTACCGGCAAAGCACACGAGACGCTTATCGTCCAATCCAAATCCGCTTATGACGGTGCCACGCCTTCCGGTGCCTCCATGGCGATCCACAGCCTTTTACGGCTCGCCAAACACCTCGACAACCCCGAATTCCACGACAACGCCGTTGAGACCTTAAAACTCTACTTCCATCAAATGGAGCGGATGCCAACAGGTTCCGGGCAGCTGCTCTGTGAACTGGCATTCTTGCTATCAACCCCCAAAGAGATAGCCATCGTCGGTGAAAAAGGCGATACCAAAACAGAGGCGATGTTAGCAGCCCTGCACGGCATCTACCAACCTAACAAAATCGTCGCCTTAAGCGAATCAGCGGATGGACAGACGTTACCACTCCTCGCAAGCAAACCCCAAATCGACAACACCGCAACGGCTTACGTCTGCGAAAACTACGCCTGCCAGGCTCCAACAACAGACGTTGAGACATTCGTGGAACTACTGCAATAACGCACTATAAGGTCAATTTTAGAAATAACAACCGTCTCAGCCCCAGGGCCGGTAGGTTCGGTTTCCTAACCGCACCGGATCGTTAAAAACAGACGCGAAATCCGATAATTTTTCAAAACTGAACGGCTCTGATAAAAGCGCGAAAACTACTTGACATACCATACCAATTGATGTTAAAATATAAAACATCTTTTCACAAGTTTTCTCATTTTTGACGGGAGTTGCATTATGACAGCTTACGCATTCTGGAACAATAAAGGAGGAGTTGGCAAGAGTTTTTTAAGCTTTGTTGCAGCAACCGAGTATGCCCGGACTTATCCAGACACCGATGTCTATGTTATAGACCTTTGTCCACAAGCGAATATCTCTGAAACTTTGCTCGTTCATCCGGATGTAATCCATAAACTGATAGGACAAACACCCCGTGCTACAGTTGCAGGCTACCTTGAAGCACGCCTAAATTCACCTTTCCGGCCCCTCAAGGATGTGTCCTCCTATGTGTGTCGTCCTCGGGACTTTAATGCAAAACTTCCGGTCAATTTGCTTTTGGTGTGTGGTGATAATCTGCTGGAAATTCTCTCAGGAGCGATTCGCCAGACATCTCAATTCACGCTGCCAGAAGACGCGTGGAAACAGGTACTCAGTTGGATCAAAGACTTGACCGTTGCCTTGCGTCAGCGGAGTGGAAATAGAGATATGATTTTTATCATCGACTGTAATCCAAGTTTTGCTATCTATACCCAATTGGCACTCGCCGCCGCAGAGAACGTCGTCGTGCCTTTTACCTCTGATGATGGTTCACGTCGGGCTGTGGAGAATGTCATCGCGCTGCTCTATGGCAACGGTATGGGTAACCCAAAAATGGAAACTTACGCCCAACTCAACTTTGCCAAAAGAGCGAAAGAAGAGGGGCTCGCAATTCCGAAACTTCATACTTTCGTCAGTAACCGTATCATATTTTATGAAGACAAAGCAAGCAAGACTTTTGAAGGTGTGAGCGTATCTATCAAGAAAATTCTGGATGATCTTCACAAAAAACACCGTCAAGTCTATGCAACCCCAAGCGCATTACCAAGCGAAAGGTTCGTAGAAATACCTGATTATCACAGTGCCTGTGTAATGATGACGACAACAGGAATCCCCTCATATCACCTGCAACCCGGACGCAATAAGTTTCGAGGTAGGCAAGTCCAACTTGAGCCCGAGGCATTGAGGCAGTTTCAGGATGCACTTGCCAATTTTGTGGCGTATCTTTAGAGGTTTCTTGTGTCATCACCCGCAGCATTAAAGTACTTGACCGCGGCGAGTCACATACAAACGCTACGCAAAACAGCAACAGATAGACGCTTACGCCCAATGTTGCACGATGAAATACAAGTTTACTATCACGCAGCACTTGCAGCTTACGTCGCAGCGTGGAACGCTTACATAAGTAACTTGGTACGCGACTTTTACGATGTGATAGCCGATCCGTCGAATTCCAAATTTGATGCTATACAGACACTCGCTAAACGCGCAGCAGAAAGCACCTTGGCGAGATTTAATACACCAAACTCGGAAAATACACGGAATTTACTCATCCAATGCACCGAATACGACCCAATTGACGACTGGATCTGGTCTCACCGTGAAATGGCTGGCTTGCAAGTTCGGGCAAGATTGAATGAAATTTTACGTGTTCGTCATAGTTTCGCGCACGGCTTTGATATGCCCGATTACGATTGGACACGATCACCGAGTGGGAAAGTCCGCTTAACCAGCAAAGCCATTCAAGAGACTGAAGCATTCTTCAAAAACCTTGTCAATGTTACGGACAGAGGCATGAAAACACATATTGAATCAACTTACGGGCTTACCAGCATCTGGTAATCGATACCAAATTAGCAAGATTCATACAGTTTTTCTGAAGAAACACTACAGCAACTACCTTACGCCGCTCTTTCGCTCCAGCGGAGAAATATGTTTATAGCAGTTGATCAATCTCGTAGGGGCGAGGTACCCTCGCCCGTTAGTTGATCAATGGTGGTATATGATATGAATGTTAACTACTCCGAAACATTATCACAAGCGTTTGTTGCCGGTCCAGACGAATTAAAAAAGTTAGTTGAACTGCTCCAAAAACGGATTGGTGAGGTCAGTATCAGTGCTGATTGTATAGATAACATTCAACGTGAATTCACCACAGTAAAAGCTCTCATAGATTATGAAAATCCTACATCAAGAAAGATTTTTCGCATCTATCTGACTGCACACGAAGGTTTTGAAAAATCCGCCACAATTGCTTTCCGTGATTCCTCCTCGTTTAGTGGAGGCGTGTCACTTAGTATTACTGCACGCGAAGACATTGTTTTGAGGCTAAAAGATAAAATATTGGATATTGTTGAGGGGACACGTCCATGGTATAATCCACTCACACGCTTCTTTGATGTAGCCAACATAAAACACTGGATTGTTTATATCTTACTTGTTTTTTCAATGGTTATCTTGATCGGATTCTTGGCCTTCAAATTCGGACTTATCTCAGATGACAAAGAAGGAATAGAACTCAGAGATCAAGTAAGGGGCTTTATCATATTTCCATCTTTTATTTTTCTTTTTGTGTGTTTTGCATTTCTATCCAAACCATTCAAGTGCTTATTTCCATTAGCCGTTTTTACTATCGGTCAAGGAAAATCTCGATTTAAGAGTTTGAAACGGGTTCAGTGGGGTGTAGTAATCTCTTTTGCAGTTTCATTTGCTGCTGGATGCTTACTTCTGATTTTCAAATAATTGCTGCATAATATGACCCTTCCCCGGAAACTCAATAGTATGATCCTAAATTAAAAGAGAAAACCTATGCCAAGACTCACCGAACAAGAACAAGAAATCATCCGCTTTATCGAGGCAGACAAACCGCTGCCCGACAAATACCGCTTCCTGCCGTTTGAAGACAAACGCGAAGTCGAACTGGGCTGGAATGGAAAAACCAACGAGGTCTGTAACATCGTCGTCCCCTTCCAGACAATTGAGCAGGTAGACGAGTCCCGCGCAGAAAAACCCTCTGACGACAATATGCAACTCGGTTTATTTGATACACGCGGTCGTCTCAAAAATCCAAATATCCTTGAAGAGATTGCTTATTCATTAGAATTAACCAGCGTCGCCCACGAATGCGAACCCGGTCCCCGTAAACTCGCTGTCAAAATCATAGACATCTTCGGTAATGATACAATGACAAACGTAGAGGTGTCAGTATGAGTCTGACAATAAAGTTAAAAAACATTGGAATCTTAAAACAGGCAGAATTTTCGCTCGGTGATTTGACGCTTATTTGTGGTGAAAATAACACCGGCAAGACTTATGCTGCTTGTGCCCTGTACGGCTTCTTAAAATCTTGGCATCAATTTATCCGTGTCCCAATTAACGATGCACAGATCCAACAAGCAGTTACAGAACGGGTTAAGATTGAGTTGGAGCAAGCAACTGACGATATGCTCACAGAAGCATGCAAAAAATATACAGAGCAATTGGATAAAATTTTTGCAGTACGTGAAGGTTCATTTCAGAATAGCGAATTTCACCTCGTGACAGAGGATATTTCCTCTGGTGCCTTACCCAAACCTTTTATTTGCTCAACTGAACGCACCGGAGTCGCTACTTTCCGCAAAGAACTTAACTTTGCCCGAGGCCGACTGCTTAAAGAAATGGAACAAGCGGACCCGCAGATCGACCTACGCGAATTGCTGTCCAAAGCGTATCAAAGGTACCCATCTCCCATAGAAGCCAATGTTGATTTTATAGGTCAACTCCAAGATATCGCGAAAAGCAAAAGTTTCATCGCCAAAGAACATCCAGAAATCTTGGACGACTTTACAGACATTGTTGGTGGGACGTATGCCATTACCCAAAACGATTTGCTCTATTATATACCTAAAGGCATGCGGTTAAGGTTAACAATGGACCAAAGTTCAAGTGCTGTCCGTTCACTCTTAGATCTCAATTTTTACCTCCATTGTGCTGCCGAAAAAGGCGACTTGCTGATGGTAGATGAACCCGAATTAAGTCTCCATCCAGAAAACCAACGCCGCATCGCAAGACTTTTCGCAAGACTCGCAAATTTAGGCGTTAAAGTCTTTGTAACCACGCATAGTGATTATATCATCAAGGAACTCAATACGCTCATCATGCTCAACCACGATAAGCCTTACCTGAAAAGAGTTGCTGAAGAAAACGGCTATCAGGACAGCGAGTTGATTAGTGCCAATCAAGTCAAAGTATACATGACAAAAGAAAAGTTGATGCCATTAGAAAAAGGACAGAAAAGGCGGAGGAGAGGATATACACTCGTCCCGGCTGACATTGATCCCGAATTTGGCATTGAAGCAGGCAGTTTTGACAAGACGATCGATGCAATGAATAAAATCCAACGCGACATCGTGTGGGGAGCAGAGCAAGATTAGTGAACGATATTACCATATTGCAGGAAATGCTCAGTGCCGGTGCGCAAATTCCATTACAACAAACTGAGGGCAAATACTCCGTCACACTGAAAGACAAGCAAGCAAAAACAACCGTAGAAATCACGGATCTTCCTCACGACTCAATTGTTATAAGGGCGGAAGCCTTTAAGCCTCCCACCGTTTTTAAAGGCTCGAAAGGTGAACGTAGACGGGCTGATTTTGTCATTGTGTCAAATGCAACGACGGAAAAGTGGGTTATCTGCATTGAAACCCAAGCCGGAACCGGTAAAGATCCAGAGGATGTTGAACAACAATTGAGAGGTGCGGAATGCTTTATTGGTTACTGTAAATGTATAGGAAAATCTTTCTGGAAATCGGAAAAATTCCTTGACGACTATCAATACCGATTTGTAAGTATTTCAGGTATCAACATTAACAAGCAAAGTACACGTTTCTACCAACCAAGAAATCAGTCCAGAGAAATATCACACGACAGTCCAGACGCTTTTCTGGAGATTTTAGAGCGTCAAAGTCTCTATTTCAATGAACTGACCTGATGATCGCGTTTGATAGTATATCACCACTGATGGAATATCGGAGACAAAGTAATGGCAAACACAAACGAAACACCAATCGACCTCAACTGGCATCCACTCTCAGAAGAAGAAATCCGCCACTTTGACGACAACGGCTA
>JAAXHI010000410.1 GCA_012270875.1 Candidatus Poribacteria bacterium
GCTGAAACCGCTCGAGTCCAAATTAATGAAAAGGGTGGCGTGCTCGGTATGGAAATAGCGTTTATCAGTCGAAACAATCAACCCATCGCGAGTGAACCCCCGACACCAGAAGCCAGCGTCACTGCAGCAAAAGAACTCATCGAAATGGAAGATGTCTTTGCCCTCCTGGGTCCCGTTTACTCCAGCAATTCCGTTGAAGTCGGTCCAATCGCGCAACAGGCACAGCGACTGATGCTTCCTGGTTCCAGCGGTTCAAACGTGCCAGCAGTCGGGGATTACGTCTTTCTCATTACGGTGCCGAATCCATTTCAAGGAAAAGTGATGGCGGGTTTCGCCATGAACCCGGATGAACTTGGTGCAAAAACGGCAGCAACGATTATCGAGGAAGGCGATGATTATACGATTGATCTTGTAGCGGCGTTCGAGGCGGCTTTTCAGGCAAATGGTGGAGAAATTGTCTATAGCGGTGCCTATGCCGTAGGCGATACCAACTTCACCACATTGCTCACAGAAATTCACGAAGCAACGCCTGATGTTATTTTTTGTCCCGGTTTTCAGCCGGAAGTGCCATCGTTGATAAATGAAGCACGGCAAATCGGTATCACAGCGACCTTCCTCGGGGGCAGCGCGTGGGATGATCGCGAAAGGTTCCTCAGCATATTAGAGGATAACAGTGTATTGGACGGCAGTTATTACCCGACGAATTTCTCTGTTGCCACACAGGACGCAGATGTGCAGGAATTCGTGAGTGGTTACACTGCACTCTTCGGAAGTCCACCGGATGGTATCGCCGCCTCGGGCTACGATGCGATGCGACTCTTGGCACGCGCAATAGAAGCAGCGGGTTCACTTGACCGCGTTGCGGTTCGCGACGCGGTCGCTGCAGTCAATGGTTACAAAGGCGCGACAACCATTTCGCATTATGACGAGAACCGCCACCCCGTCAAAAGCCTCGCAATTCAGACGATTAGTGGCGGACAGGTTGAACACTACAAAGTTGTGGAACCGTAGCACACGAGAGGATAATGCAGAAAATATCACCAACGCGCCCGAAGGCTTTTTTGATTGACATGGATGGAACGCTCTATTTTAAGGGCGAACCTTGCCCCGGTGCAATCAAAGCCGTCAACTACTTGCGGCAGGAGAACTATCAACTCCGATTTTTGACAAACACAACTGCCAAAACCCCGAAGATGCTTCACGCACAGATGCAAGCACTCGGTTTCGATATCTACGAAAATGAAATCTTTAATGCAACGTACGCCTGTCTCCAATACTTACGCTCGCAGACTGACGCAAGTTGCCACTTCATGGTTGATGATGCCGTCAAAGCGTTTTTCAAGGAGATACTCGTAGATGACAACGCTCCTGATTTTGTTGTCGTTGGAGACTACGGCGAAGGATTTGATTTTCATGCTTTAAATCATGCGTTTCGTCTGTTGATGAACGGTGCTGAACTCATAGCCTTACAAAAGGGACTCTACTGGTTTTCTGCTGAGGGGATGTTCTTGGATTGTGGGGCGTTCGTGACACTTCTGGAAGCAGCCGCGGGCAAAACCGCTAAAGTCATGGGCAAACCGAGTGAGACGTTCTTCAAAATCGCGCTTGAGAGTCTTCAACTTTCCCCGAGTGAAGCGGTTGTGGTGGGCGACGACATCACTTCCGATATAGTCGGTGCGGGAAACATGAAGATGCGGAGCATTCTTGTCAGGACTGGAAAATTTAAACCCAATCAGTTGGAAAATCCCATCACAGAGCCGACATGGGTGCTTAATAGCATCGCAGAATTACCGAATATGTTTTAGACAACATTTCTTTCTATTTTTCCATAAAAGCGTCGGAGGCAAGACTTATGACGAATCAAATTACGCAACTTGGTGTCGTTGGGTGTGGATGGGCAGGCTGCCGTGCTATCGAGGCTGCGAATGCAACCGCTCGACTGAACGTTAACGCGATCGCAGAGCGCGACGCAACCCGTCGTGAACAAGCAGGCGACGACAATGCAGTGCTACACCGCTATGCTGATTATAATGAACTGCTTGAAAATCCTGATGTGGAAGCCGTCTATCTCGCGACCTCCCCAGATGGTAGGCTACAGCAAGTCTTAGATACGCTCAACGCGGGTAAGCATGTCTTGGTGCAAAAGCCGCACGCCATCCGCGCCCCCGAAATTTTAGAGATGGAAGCCGCTGCGCAACAGTCCGGCAAGACCCTCCAATTCTGCTATTTTATGCGCCATTTCCCAAACAACCGAAAGATTCGGCGTGCCGTTCTGAACGGCGCAATCGGTGACCTATATCACGCCCGCGTCTTCGGAAAATACAACTTTATCCCTGATTTTGATGAGAACACTCGTTGGTTGCATGTTTATGGACAGAAGGGCGGTTCGTTGGGACAGCACTATTCCCACGAACTCAACCTGACGTGGTGGTGGATGGGATGTCCGAAACCGGAGTGGGCGTTTGCTGCGAAGCATGTGCTTTATCCGCAGTATGACGGCCCCGAAGGCGCAGCGGAGGACTATTTCACCGGTCTCCTCGGCTGCGAAGGCGGGAAAACGATCCAGATCGACTGCTCTCGGATGAGCCACTCGGATTCCGGGAGTGTCGTGGAGTTTTACGGCACGACTGGCGCAATCACAAACGGCGGTATATCGCGCTTCAAAAATGGCGAGTTTGTCCGAGAAGCCATTGACGCACCGCTTGAGATTGACCACGGTGAACTCCCTGAAGAGGTGCATGTCTTCTACTATGAACTGAACCACTTCGGTATGGCGATCGCGGGTGAGGTCGCACCCGATGTCTCTGCACCGGATGCCTATACCTTCATGCAAATCTTAGATGCGCTTTACGACAGCGCAAAAAGCGGCGAGAAAGTGGACATCTCCTCGTAGAAGCGATCCGGAAGTAACGCTTGACAAAAACGGTTTCTACTGTTAATCTGATGCAACCTATTATTCTCTGCAGCTTGTGGCTTCTATTTGCTACATCAAAGACACTCAGGAGACACTTCTATGTACAAAACTGCGATGTTAGGGTGCGGGGGCCGCGCCCGCGGACACGCAGATGCGTATCGCTTCGTCAAACGCGGGAGACTCGCCGCAATCTGCGATATGAACGAAGAACGACTCAATAAATTCGCGGACGACTTCGGTATCTCTTCACGCTATACCGACTTGGACGAGATGCTCGAAAAAGAGAAGCCGGATGTCCTGCATATCGTCACAAGTCCTGTAGTTCCGAGTAGCAACGAACGGATCCGCTATCCGTTGATGAAACAGGCATCCGATCACAGCGTGCCAGCGGCGATTATTGAGAAACCGGTCGCGATTGAAGGCGAGGATTGGAAGCAGATTGCAGGGTTAGCAGAAGAGACAAAAACAAAATTTGTCGTCAATACACAACTCAACTTCCACCCGAAAAACTTGGAATTAAAACAGGATGTCGCAGAGGGACGGATCGGCGAGATTCAATTTATTGATGCCAGCGCGCGTAGTAGATCCGCCGAGCAGGGCGGACATGTGCTACAATTGGTGTCCTCCTATATTGATGACGCACATCCGGTACGGGTGCTTGGACAAGTCGCTGGCAGCGAGCATTTAAACTCTGCGGGTGGGCATCCCGGTCCGATGCATGCAGCCGGACAGGTTTTGTATGAGAACGGTGTCCATGTCTCTATCGCATTTGGTACCGAGATGGCACAAATGGCATCCGATGACCCGGGTATCTACGGGCACAAACGTGTCTTTGTTGTCGGGACGAAGGGTTTCGTACATTGGCGTTTCAGCAGTTGGGAATGTTCAACATTGGACAGTGGCTATGAAGGCGGTCCACTGAACTATGGTGAGCAGGATGTCGTTGCACAGGCGAATTTCACCGAAGCCATCTTTGATTGGTTAGAAGATGAGAATAAGGTGCATCCGACACATCTCAAGCAATCGCTCATTGAGAATAACCTCATCTTGGGAATATACTACAGCGGGATAACAAACCAGATTGTTGATCTTCCATTTGATCCGCCCGATGGGTTAATGGATGCACTCCGAGAGAAGTTGTAATTTAAAGTAGGCAAGGGCTGCAGCCTTTGCCCGCTCTATGTTTGGTGCGCGGCTGGCGTGCTATTGTTAACATTGAGAGGAAACGATTTTATGTATAAAACTGCGATATTGGGGTGCAGAGGTCGTGCCCGTGCACACGCGAATGCGTATCGCTTCGTCAAACGCGGCAAAGTCGCCGCGATCTGCGATATGAACGAGGAACGGCTCAGCGAATTCGGAGACGAATTCGATATCTCCTCACGCTACACCGACCTTGATGAGATGCTTGAAAAGGAGAAACCCGATCTCCTTCACATTGTCACCGCACCGGTGCTGCGTGGGACGAGTGAACGCATCCGTTATCCGCTGATGAAACAGGCATCTGATGCCGGTGTGCCAGCAGTGATTATCGAAAAACCGATTGCTGTTGAAAGCGAAGACTGGAAGCAGATTGCAGAGTTGGCAGAAGAAACAAAAACGAAGTTTGCCGTTAATACACAACTCAACTTTCACCCGAAAAATCTGGAATTAAAACAGGATGTCGCGGAGGGACGGATCGGCGAGATTAAGTTCATTGATGCGAGTGCGCGTAGCACGCCAGTCGATCAGGGTCCGCATGTGCTTCAATTAGTGTCCTCCTATATTGACAATTCGCGTCCCGTGCGGGTTCTTGGACAAATCGCTGGCAGCGAGGGTTTGAATTCAGATCAACCGTCTCCGATGCATGCAGCCGGACAGGTTTTATATGAGAACGGTCTCCACGTCTCTGTTGCCTTCGGGACAGGTATGGGGACGATGGCAGACGATAATCCGGGTATCTATGGTCACAAACGTGTCTTTGTCGTTGGGACGAAAGGTTTCGTGCATTGGCGGTTCAGGAGTTGGGAGCGTTCAACATTGGACGGTGGCTATGAGGGCGGTCCGCTGAACTATGGCGATCAGAATATCGTTGCGCAAGGCAACCTCACCGAAGCCGTCTTTGATTGGTTAGATGACGAGCGCAACGTGCATCCGACGCATCTCAAGCAGTCGCTTGCGGAGTTCAACCTTCTCTTAGGGTTGTACTATAGCGGTATTACAAACGAGATTATTGACCTTCCATTTGATCCGCCCGATGGGTTAATGGATTTGCTCCGAGAAAGATTGTGATTTGAAATAAATCGGTATTGTGGTTGAGGACACTGTGCCTCTATCCTATACTGCGTTCTGGTGCGCTGCAGGCGTACTATTTTAAGATTAGAGGAGACATTTTCATGTACAAAACTGCGTTCTTAGGGTGTGGGGGTCGTGCCCGTGCGCACGCGGATGCCTACCGCTTCGTTAAACGCGGCAAGATCGCTGCAATCTGCGATATGAACGAAGAACTGCTCAACAGCTTCGGCGACGACTTCGACGTTTCATCCCGCTATACCGACTTGGATGAGATGCTTGAAAAAGAGAAACCCGATGTCCTGCATATTGTTACGGCACCGGTGCTACGGGGTACTAACCAGCGGATTCGGTATTCACTGATGAAACAGGCATCCGATGCCGGTGTGCCAGCGGCGATAGTGGAAAAGCCGATTGCCGTTGAAAGCGAAGACTGGAAGCAGCTTGCGGGATTAGCAGAAGAGACGCAAACGAAGTTCGTCGTTAACACACAACTCAATTTCCACCCGAAAAACTTAGAATTGAAGCGGGATGTCGCAGAAGGCAGAATCGGTGAAATCAAGTTTATTGATGCCAGCGCACGCAGCACGCCTGTGGACCAAGCACCGCATGTGCTGCAACTCGTCTCTTCCTACATCGACAACTCCCGTCCGGT
>JAAXHI010000302.1 GCA_012270875.1 Candidatus Poribacteria bacterium
CAGAAGGACGCCTCACTACAAGTGTTAAAAGAAAACCTACGCACACTGATCAGTACCTGTCTTATGACTAACACCACCCTCAATCTGTTAAACGCGGTGTTGTCAACTGCTTGTACGATCAATAAAAAAAAAATCATCACTAAACCACCGGCTACCTCTGAGGGAAAAGAAGCATTTAACTTCTGTCCTTGTCTCAAACGGATACCCCTATTCATTTGTAACTAACACCACAAAATCCAAGATCCGGCAGGCATCTGACAAAGAACCCGCAACCAAAGTTAAATCTACAGCGGTTCTGCCATACATCAAAGGTTTATCTGAACCACGTCGTCGTTGCCTACAACAGCATGGCGTACGACCTGCTTTCAAATCCGATACAACACTAAGATCACACTTAGTGAGACCTAAGGATCCTGTGGACCCACGAAAACAAGATGGAGTAGTGTATAAGATTTCTTGTGAATAAGGCAAAGTATACATTGGCGAAATCGGAATCTGCATGCATGAACTGATTAAGGAGAACGATAGGAATACACGGCTTTCACGAACTCAACTTCGGCCGATTCTGAACAGGCCAAAAAGATCGGGCGTTATGCGCTCTGGGACGAGGTTGCCGAGACCCTCACTGGTACTCTTGTATAGTTAAGGAGGCTATCCACCTAAGACTTCAACCTAACAAGTTCAACAGGGACAGTGGAATTGAGATTTCTGAAGCGTGGATGCCTACAATCAGACAACATGACAACCGACCTCTACCACAGCGGACCGCCGAGGGATCAGTTTCTTCCTCTCACAATACCAATAACGCTTTGGATCGAAACCCACCAACCATGAGAGCTCATGAGCAAGGCTAGTCTCCCTCGCAGCCGTTTTTTGGATGTCACGCAACGCGTTCCGTGACATCCAAAAAACGTCTGCGAGGGAGACTAGAGCGAGGTTTGTGATACACCAATCACTAACAACCACGGTGGTACAAATAGTTCGACACTATCGCCAGATGAAGACATGCAGTGTGCGGTCGAAACGTCGTGATCGATATTAAAGTTACAATCGTGAGACAAACGATAAAACTATAACCTGAATGCGTGACGAAGAACCCCAAAGGATGTCTGCGGGGAGGCTAACGTTATCCACGATGATTAATATCTTTCATGACATTTAAAAACATATTGGGACCCATGTACACCTGTAAGTCTATTTTAACAAGAGAAAATATTTAGTTCACTCGTGCAGGATTCTGGGAAGTCACCTACCTACCCCTCCCCTTAGCCAACGAAAACACTCAATT
>JAAXHI010000001.1 GCA_012270875.1 Candidatus Poribacteria bacterium
TCGTATTCGAGATTGACGTAGTTTTGCGCGGCTTGTTGGATGCCTTCACAAGCAGCGTCGCTTAGCAGAGACCTGCCTAAGTTGGTATGTGTGACCGTGCCAGTCGCGTTGACGACGGGACGCATGCGGTTGCCTGTTTTCGCCGCAATCTTCTGGCGTGTCCGTTCTGCGTATTCCGCGTGCTCTGGGAGTTGTGTATAGTTTCCGCTAAGGATCTCGTTTCGGATGTCAGCAACGGCATCGCGCAGTGCTTCTGTGACAAGCGGGCGCGCATAAGTGGCTTGCAAGTCAAGCATCTCCTGTGCGTTCAGGAGTTTTTCGATGGCAGGCAATTGCCGGAGGAGGGTTTGTGTAGCAATAGTTGTCAAAGTGGTTACCGAAGAATAGTGTTGATTTTCCAATTGTAGGTAGATTTCTTATAGGATAGCACATTATTGAGGGGTTGTCAAATTGAAAACGTTTGTAGGGGACATCTCCGAATTCCGTTTGCCATCTGTGGTAAGGGTGGTTTCCTAACTCGGTGCCTTCATCTGTTGTTGGAAAGAAAGGACACATGTCGAACTGAACAACCAACCAAAATCCAAGCAAAAGACACAAGGTAAAAACTATTAATCCGAGACAACCTCTAAGCGTCAATTTTTGATGTTCCATATTCGGCGGTATTATCTAAATTGGGGATTGCTGATGCTTATGGGTTAGTCGGTGGTTCGTAACTGTTGGTATGCTCGTGGATCCGTTGGCGTTCGCGGTTGACGTTTGGGTCGGCGCGGCGGGGAATGCCAGTGATTGCATCGACGGATTCGTCTGCCTTGAAGCGTAGATAGAGTTTTTGTGATTTCGCTGCGAGCGAGGGGTTCTTGAGGGCACGGTAGCATCGCATCATGTTGTAGTGTGCATCCAAATCCTCTGGATCGACGGTGAGCGTCTTCTGGAATTCGGTTAACGCGGTTTCGTATTCGCGTTTTAGGAAGTACATGCGTCCGAGTCGGTTGCGGACACGGGTATCGCGTGGAAATTGCATAGCGGCGTGTTGGAGATGCTCAATCGCTGTGTCGTAGTTGCCGTGTGCCTCTTGAATAAGCGCGTAGAAATAGTGGACTTTCGCTCGGTGCGGATTTTCGGGTGATAGGGTCTTCTGGATTTCAAATGCTTTTTCAAGCATCGCTTCGGCACCCCGCATATCCCCTTCTTCAATTTTGACTCTTGCCACATTCACCCACCCGTCAAGGTATCCGGGTTCGATTTCGGTTACTTTCAGGAATGCGGTTTCAGCGGCTTTCAGATCGCCTTGCAGGAGAAACCCGATGCCGTAGTCGTTCCAGCGTTCGCGTGCGTTCCCTATAACTTTAGTGGACGGAAACCCAGGGACTGTGTCTACTACTTTTAAGGTCGCTTTGGTGGATGCCATCGCGACAATCGGTAGATTTGGGATTGCCTTGATCTTTCCAGCGACATCTGAGGTGTCGCCTGTCCAGACCCATTTGCCGTCATCGTAGCCTTTGTCCACTTGGAAGTCGGTATCCTCTGGATCGCGCACCCCGGCATAAGCCCACTGTGTGTGCCACCAATTGAACTTACGATAATTGAGTTTCGCCTCGACTGTGAGAGTGTCCCCACAATCGGGTGGGATTTCGAGTCGGTAGCGGACGGTATCGGCGGCACCCGGCGGGATTGTGTTTGAATAGAGGACTGTTCGCAGTGCCCAAGCGTTTCGTTTGTTAATCAGGTTTCCGTGTGCATCCAGCATGTAGGCGCGATAAAAATGCGCGCCCGGATCAACGGGTCCGTTTCTATCGGGCGCAGCGATCCTGCCGTTCCAGAAAACGATTTTGCCGGTTTCATCAGTAACTTTCACCTCCACCCAGATGTCGAATGCGTCTATTGTGCCTGCCGGAAAGCGGTGTCCGACACCCCGTGTGCGGACCACCACATCAATCCGTGTGTTGTCGTTTCGCTGGACTTCAACCCCAGTGCTTGGGATCGGTGCGCCGTCTGCGAATAGATCCAGTGTCACGACTTCATCTTGCAAAAAATCCGTCACGGCTTTGAGTTGATCTGGGTGTTGGTTGACAAAGGGGAGTGCCGTGTTCGCTGCGGGAAAACGGTGATTGTGAACCTTGCCGTTGATGTTTGCGGCATCTGTAGAATCGACGAGCGGCATGTGGCAATCGACACATTTCTTCGCCTTTTCAGGATAGTAGAAGGACAAGGCACCTTGGTGGGAAACGCCACTTTTCTGCCACTGGTCATAGTCGTTGAAGCCGCGTACCCAACGGAAATTGTTAACCGGTTCATCGAGGTGTACTTTATGACAGGTTGAACAGAATTCGGCGGTGTTTTGGCGATGGAACGGCTTGAGAAAACTCTTTTTATGGGGTTCCGGGTCGAGCCTGATGAGATAGTTATGCAGATTCCGAATAAGCGGATTATCGCTGGCAGCAATGTCGTGGAGCGGCGGGTATTTAATCACGTATCCGCTATTGCCCATGGTATCCTTGACGCGTTCGATGGAATGGCACGCTGTGCAGGCGAGTCCGGCTTGTGCAGCAGGCGTATGGAGGTTCTCGCGAATAGGTTTGTCCATCACGCCGTTGAGCAGAATCGCTGGATCGTGGCAACCGCCGCACCATTTAGAGGGTTCGATGCCGTTGACTTCTTGCATATAGATGATTGACTTGCGATACCACTGGTTATTGAAAGATGAGAAATGGTGGGCGGATTCGTTCCACTGCCGATAGATATCTGGATGACACCCTTTTGCAGCACAGGTTTCTGATGTGAGAAAGAAATCGGTCGGGATGAGCGCGCCTGTCTCTGTTTCGACGGATGCGGGAAAAAAGTGCCCGGTTGTGCCACCGCCTTCTTCGTACATGCTCGTCGGCGGCAGTGCGGGGTTTTCGACGAGATAGGTTTCATTCGGTAGATAGTGTTGTGTGAGTTTCGCACCTATCGGGAAGAGGACAACGGCACCCAACACACCGGCGGTTATTTTCTTTAGCAGGGGTGTAAGGAGTTCAGCGTCTCTCAACAGGTAAATGCAGAAGAGGAGGCAACCCGTGCTTACACTGACGATGTGTGTGATAAGGAGCCAACGATAGGGGGTTATCGCACCGACGATCATCAGGTACACGCCGCTGATGATCCCGACGGCTATCCCGATAATCCCTATTTGACCGAGTTTTGAGATCCGTTTGAATTGTTTGTAAGTGTAGATGCTGAACGGGAGTATCAGGATGATACCGAGTCCGACGTGGAGCAGGACATTGGAAATGTAAAAGAGCGTCGGTTCGCCGAAGCTGAATAGGTACGCGCTGTTGAGCAGTAGAATGAGAAAGGCAGCTAAAGAGAGTTTCCGCATTTTTAAGCTATTCGTGGATTGGACAATTAATAATATATCTTCAATCGGTGCGCTTGCAAAGCAAACCTACCAGTGGATATTCACACCTCCTTATATTTTATCATATTTTTCCATGAAGTGCTATGGAAATATGAAAGGCGAGGTCGGGTAATCTCACCAGTGAAAAAGTTTAGATAAGTCTTGTTGGATCAATCATTAGTCTTCAATGAGTCTTATACCTTCCAAGTGTATTTCGTCGTACCACTGGCGAAATTCATTTTTGGATAATTTTTTATCTAACGCTTCTACCTGAATCATTGCGTTATCAGGAATATCAGCGGTGAATATGTGACGAGGAATCTCGCGATTTACAATGAAGTTCTGTGTCTCTATGATGGCTCTACTGATAAGATGTTCTGCGCCTTCCGAATCAATCCAGAGTGTCTCTGCGATCCCGTTTTTAACAAGCCATGCATCCTCACCGTGGAGTTCATAGGAAATCCGAATACGTCTGACAAATAGTGTCCCTTTTTTGATTTGTCCGTCTGGGGACTCTGTTTCGCGAAGAAATCGGCTCTCATACTTCAGGAGGCGCAGTCCGAGTTCAGGCGATACCCAAATTCTTTCAAAGTTATCGTCCTGTTGATGATCTGGTAGCGGTTCGGCATCTATTTTTGCTTCGAGGACATAACACGGGAAACCGTTGAAAAATTCGGATTTTAGGATACGGAAGTTCTGTTCCTTGAGATAGGTCGGTAGATCCTTTCCATCAACGATGTGGAGCCACCGTCTCGGATCCACCCAACTTCTTGAACCGTCTAAACCGGTATCTGTTTGGTTGTTGCGTTGCAAGTCATCAGGATGCTGCGCGTTACGCCGAAACTGATAATCTGGTTTTCCTGTTTCGGGGTATGTTATCTCTAAGGTGCCGCTTGGCGTGGAGATGAGCGTTGCTCTTGGCATTTGTGTGTTGTTGGAAATGCTGTCTTCAAATTCTATGCGGGTATGCCCTGGATCAAACGTGAGGTGCGCCTTCCATGTGCTATAGGTCTCAGGTATTCCGAGTTGTCTGAAGACATACAAGCATTCGCCTTCGCCGGATTGAACGGCAAAGTCATAGCTCCGCATGCCGCGCAGAATCATATTGAAATCGCTCTTAGCATCTGCGGCGTTCTGTGGTAAGACAGGCAGTGTGTCTTCTTGTTGTGCGAATGCCGTCGTGAAACACACAAAGAAAACGAGACTGGGAATTACAAGACGGATCGCCTTCATGTTTAAAAGAAACATTGTTGTTCTCCTATCTTCTGTTAAAAGAATTTATTAAAATGTCCCGTTGTAGGTAACCCGCATCGGCAGCGGTTCCATCAATTCAGATATCCACCCGCCCGGAAGTAGCGGGTTATCTCCACCTGTCACCTTCAAATAGGACGTATATCTCATAATTTTTCCGGTATGAGAAACAGCGTGGAACAGTCGCTTTACTTCTTTCCAAGTTTCGTCGC
The DNA here is from genome assembly GCA_012270875.1 of Candidatus Poribacteria bacterium. Lineage (GTDB taxonomy): Bacteria > Poribacteria > WGA-4E > WGA-4E > WGA-3G > WGA-3G. The sequence goes on from JAAXHI010000001.1 coordinate 4,840, forward strand.
GCCAAGTAGCAATCTCACCTGAGAAGTACGGAGGTGACTTACTTGCCATTCCATCCGTACTTCTCAGTTCGGCATAGAGTTCCACAGCCTTGGTGAGATTGGTTCGGATTTCTTCCTCAAGCATAGGAATTTTTGCTTCGATTTCAGCGAGTGTTAACCCAAAGAAACGTTCCTCTTCAGGTTCGGTAGTACTTTCAGCTTCGCCATCAATAGACTGTGTGTTTTCCTCGGATGGCACTTCAGTATCAGCAAATTGTGTATCTTCTGAGGAGAACTTTTCGGTATCTGTTGATACATCGGAATCAACTGGATTGGAAGCGACCTCCGTTTCATCTACATTATCGCTTGTCTGAACTGTCGGTGTTGCTGAAAGTTGTGACTTAACGCGCCGTTCTGGTGTGACGGTTTTGTAAATTATTATCGTTTCTTGCGGTTGGTTTGCATTATGAATGAGAATACCGAGAAGTACTGCTACACCGCAGAGTAAAACACCACCCCAAAATAGTTTCGATTTAAACATAATGAAACGCTCCTTAGTGTATGCGAGATTACAGAGCAATTCTGTTTTGATAGCAGGATTTGTGTCTGGATAGGAGCTGCAGCTATTTTACGAAACAGCTTCAGCAAAGTCAAGCAGTTTTTAGTTAGCAATCTGTTATCTGTATTGCTTGAGGAATTCCTGTTTGGTCAGTGCCTTATTGATTCCTGCGACTCTAATCATTTCATCGTCTGGAATGTCAACGGTGAATGTATCAGGTGGTAGATTATGATTCACTTTAAAGTTCTTGAGTTCCAGCCTCTCTCTGGAAATTATAGGATATGTCGCTTTAAAGTCGAGCCAGGCATATTCGCTAAAGACTGATTTGGGGAACCATGTTTCTCCGAATTGCTGATAGGAGATTGTCGTGCGGGTGATGGTGAGTGCCTCCATCGGAATATCGCTGTCCAGGGCATCTACAGGACGCGGGAATTGAACTTCACGTTTTAAGTATCGGAACCCTTGTTCAGGCGCGATCCAAATTTTTCTGGACGTATCCCCCTGTTTTGCTTCCAAGACATAGCAGAGAATATCGTTGAAGACCTCACGTCCTGTGATCTGGAAGTTCTCACTCTCAAGATGGATTGCTAAATCTTTGATCAGCCATCGTCTCGGATCCACACCGTCATGAATTAATGACCGAGGTCCTGGGCTAAAATAGTATTTAGGATGTCTCCGCCTGTGAGGATGAATCTGCCACATTTCGGTTGGTGTAAGGATCGTAATTTCTCCGTGTGAATGATCGAAGCGAGTATGCTTTGAATCGAAAGCGATACGCCCGGTAACAATACGCGTGTCAGCCTCGACCGGAGGTTGCTCATCGGTATAAACAACTTCACCTTCACCGGATTTGAGAAGCGCATCATGATGTTTGATCGCTGCTACAAGTTCTTTGAAATTGAGTGCGTCTTCTACTGTTTTTTGTGATGGTGTTTCCTGTGCGAGTGCTAACGCTAAGAACTGTTCTTCGGATTTATGGAGGTCTGGAATTTTAGTGTCAACGGGAATGCTTGTTCTATTGTCCTTGTGAAGGATAATCGTCCGTTCAATCGGATTTCGCAGTGCAGGTTTTGCATCAATATCAAGTACAATATGTGCATCAACGATTTCAATCGTGGGTTCAGCCTGTGCCTCGAAACTGTAGGGTTTCTGAAAATGGTCGAGGTATCGATTGCCCGTACCGAATGCCAACACAGCCAAAACAGCAACCGTGCCGATAGCTGCCCACGGGACCAACGGTTTCCCAACCGAAGGCGGTGTGGGGTTCATGTTGGCAACTTGTCGTCCGACGTTCTCCATTAGGTTAGGAGGTAATTGAACGCTACCGAGTACCTCTTGGACCAAGAGTTCTTCTCTCTCCTGTAGACGCTTTCGCGCTCGGCGCAAGCGACTGTTAATTGTGTTCGCTGATACGCCTAAAAACCGACCAATTTCCTTGATGCTCATGTCGCCAAGATAGTGGAGGGTTACCACCGTGCGTTCACTCTCTGGCAGTCTTGCCAGAAGTTTTTTGACGATTTCGTGGTGATGCTCAGCCGTTTCTGTTTCTCGTCGCTCCGATATGTAATATGTGTAAGAGGATTCATCTATTTTTCTCAGGGGTGTATCTGCCAGTGATTGCGTCGGAAGTTTCTTCTTTTGGTGCCACCGTTTGCAAAGGTTATTCGCGATGACATAAAGCCAACCCGCAAATTGATTAGGGTTCCTCAGTGTTGAAAGTTTTTTGTATGCCTGAAGGAAAGTGTCTTGGGTAATCTCTTCAGCGATATGGAAGTCACCGATTTTTCGCCACGCAAGCGCGTGAACACCCTTTTGGTGCTTTTCGACCAAAGTGGTAAATGCTTCGTCGTCGCCTGACAAGATTCTCCGAATCAGTTGAACATCATTGTTTTCCATCAGGATTCTCCATTGTTACATCTCTTTTTACACTTATTTCCGCCTTTTTAGTGTTCAATTGTTAAAGATACAATTTTGGGAGAGAAATTGTGCATAATTTTTCAAGAGAGTTGGAAAAATCTGAATTTTCATCTAAAAACTGGCAAATTCTCTGACAATTAGGGGACTTTAAGAGGAGATGCGTAAGTCCTATTTGTTATAAGAAGTAGAAAATTCTGTGTGCGGAAAAAATATAAACGAAAACTATTGGTCTTCTGACGTAACCGTGTAAAATTCAACGGTGTGGATCTGCCCTTTGCCTGTCACGGATTTCTGCAGAATCCGAATGGCGTTTGTGTTTGCAACCATCGTAATTTCAAGTGGGAAGGTAATAGTGTCTTTAATCTTTTTAATCCCCTTCCAATTGAATTCACCGTCCCGCGCGTAAATATCTATATTTTGAATCTTTCCTTCACCAAGGATAATAATCTTCCGAATCTCTCTTGGCTCTGGGATGGAGTACACGACTCCAGAGAAGATAAACTTTTCTGTGACTGGGGCATCAACGCGAACATACGTCTGCTCTGTCATCAGTGCTGCACATCCGATTGAGAGCGCGCATATCAGTAGCATCCCATAAAACCTGTTCATTTTTCCCTCCATCTACGACATATTTCTGCTGGGAATAGGGATTTTAACTATTAAGAAACAATTTGTGGGTAGAAAACGTGCATAATTGCGGAAGAATCGAAATTTTAACCTAAAAGTTAGGTTGGCTGTAGGATAACAGTTTGTTGGACGATATCCGTGTGTAACAGATTGCTGAAACCTGCTTGTGAATTATCCAGCAGTATAACCGCCATCAATCGGTAAGGCGATGCCTGTGACGAAGGCAGATTCATCGGAGGCGAGGTATAGTGCGCCGTAGGCAATCTCTTCGGGCTGCGCGAGTCGGCGCATTGGGTGCTTATCGGCAAGTACCTGATATTCCTCTGGTGTTTTGATAACACCCGCAACTAACGGTGTCTCAACAAAACCCGGACAGATACAGTTGACGCGGATGTTGGCCTCCGCGTAATCGAGTGCCATGCCGCGGGTGAGGTTCGTTACACCGCCTTTGGAGGCGACATACGCTGCCCGCACGTCTGCACCTACGAGTCCATAGATAGAGGACAAGTTGATGATAGAGCCGCCACCGTTTTTCTGCATGGCAGGGATCGCTGCTTTGGCAGAGAGATAGACACCGGTGAGGTTGACATCTAAACAACGATGCCAATCTGCTTCTGGCAAGTCCCCCACTGGGAGTCGCATTGCGATGCCAGCACTGCTCAACAGGATATCCAGTTTTCCGTATCGGCTGACGGTCTCCTGTACCATCCGCTCGGTATCGTCTGAAATTGTCACGTCGGTTTGGACGTAGGTTGCTTCGTTACCTGCGTTGCGGATGGCGGCGACGGTTTGGTTTGCCCTGTTTTCGTCGATGTCGGCAACGACGACCTTCGCGCCGTGTTCAGCGAACAGGATGGCTGTGGCTTTTCCGATGCCGGAGGCGGCACCTGTTGTGATGGCTACTTTGTCTTTAAGTCGCATTTTTTACGGGCATTCGTGCGTAAAGCCCAATGCTTTAGCTTTGGGATATAAGCACGCTAACCCCTTTATTGCGTCAAATAAACTTGACAATCGCAATAAAAAGTGATATAATTATAATATCGTGTTGGCAAGCATGACAAGCATAGTCTCTTGACTATGTGCTTGCCTCCCACTTGTCAGGGGATAAACGCATGATACACGATAACCCATGAAGACCTACAAATATCCGCTTTATGCTCAGTCTAACACAATCCGTATCGGCAATCTGCTTGACGATATGTGGCAAGTGCATAAGTATTTCCATGAGTGGCAGCGTCAAAGGTATAAAGATGGGCTTCCTTATATAAACTATGAGGGTATGTGTGATCACCTTAGACATTTGAAAGAGACGACACACCCACATTGGAACGCCTTGCCGAGCCAAGCACTGCAACAGGAACTCAAGCGTATTCATAAAGCGTATGTCCGTTTCTTTAAGAAACTTGGGGGTAGACCGAAAATCAAGAAACGCCATAAGTTTAAATCTATTACGTATCCACAACCGACAGGCTGGTCTCTGAAGAAGAATCGTATTACGCTGACTTTTCGTAAATGGCATCCGAAGTTGCGTAAGTGGCAGATTGATAAAGTTGCCTATACATTTCACAAGCACCGTCAGTGGCATGGAACGATTAGCGAAGTTACGATAAAGCGTGATAGTTGCGGACGCTATTGGGTCTGTATCACGACAACCTACAAAGATTTTAGACCGCTGCCGACAACAGGTAAAAGCGTTGG
>JAAXHI010000513.1 GCA_012270875.1 Candidatus Poribacteria bacterium
ACTTATTTTCGGGATCTACTATAATAAAGAAATTTGTCAATGCGGATAATATGATTTTGACAGGTTAATATTTTTTGACAAAAATGTTGACATTTCTGTTAGAAAATGATACGATTTTTTTATAACGATTTTCATCGCCATCATCAAATCTTATAATCTTATCTTTTTAAGGAATTATGAAGCCTAAGCTTGAGAGCCGATGTTAAAGCTAAAGGCATACGCGCAATCTCGGTTAGGACACACGCTCATGCGGCACACCCCGGACGAAATCTGGTCAGAAATACTGGAGAACCTCAACGATACAGCACAGCAGGATGTCTATCTTCACCAAGCAGTCCCGCTCTCAATCACAGCGGATGCGTTGAACATAGCCGTCCCTTCTGCGTATACACGTGCGCGGATTGAAGAACGGTTCCATACGGATATTCAGCGAGTATTGGCAACGCTCATCGGCGCGCAATGTGCACTCATTCTTACCATAGATAACTCCATGTCTCACAACAGTGAGGACCCTGAGGAAACGGAAGTTGAAGATAACGCCAGTCAATCCTTGGCTAACGATATCTCAACCCCATTACAACAAAATCAGACGGGATTGAATCCGAATTATCGGTTTGATACCTTCGTTGTTGACACACCCAACCGAATCTGTCACGCAACAGCCTTAGCCGTCTCAGAAAATCCCGGACGTGACTATAATCCACTCTTTATTTATGGCGGTGTCGGATTAGGAAAAACACATCTCTTGCACGCAATCGGTAATAGGCTCTCAGCAACCCAACCTGATAAGAAAGTCCTATACGTCACGTCAGAGACTTTCATGAATGAATACGTTGAGTCTATTGTTAACCGTGGATCCGCACAGGGATTCCGAACAAAATATCGAACTGCAGATATGCTCCTGATTGATGATATACAGTTTTTGCAACGCAAAGAAGGCACACAAGAGGAGTTCTTTAACACTTTTAACGATCTCCACATGAATTCAAACCAAATAGTCATGACCAGTGATCGGACACCAAACAACCTCGAAAACCTTGAAGTACGCCTCCGATCCCGATTTCAATCAGGTATGGTCGCTGAAATTGGTATGCCACAGTACGAGATGCGGATTGCAATCCTCCGCCAAAAGTGCCAAGACCATGGGTATAACCTTCCTGATGAGGTACTTAGTTACATCGCTGAAGTCGTTGAGACTAACATCCGAGAACTTGAAGGCACTCTTACACGACTGGTCGCACAAGCTACAATACTCAAGGAAGAGCTAAGCTTAGACCTTGCTCGAGAGGTGCTGAATGATGTCGGGACCCCTTCACCGATCCAACACCGAAGAACAGCTACATCAAAGGCAATACAGACAGTTGTTGCGGATTACTTCGGGATTGATGTAACAGACCTCGTGTCGCTGAAAAGGACGAAGGAATTGGTACAACCGCGCCAGATCGCTATGTACATGTGCAGGGAATTGACACAAATGTCCTACGCAAATATCGCTCAGGCTTTTAACAGGGAAAATCATACCACTATCATCCACGCTTGCAAACAGATAGAAAGTATGATGGATGGAGATGAGGAGGATCAGCAGACAGTTAAACTCCTACTTGATCAATTCCGTTAACTAAATTCAGCATTTTTTTTCTATAAAATGCCTCTTTAATCCTGTTGATAACCTGTGCATAACTATGTTAAAACATTGTTGATAACTTGTTGATAACTTGTTGATAACTTGTCTGTTTTTCGTTCATCATGCAGTTTTGTGGATAACCTGTTGATAACTCACTAATTTATCAACAAGTTATCAACAGGGTACTTGTCAATAGCAGCAAGCGTTTAAGCGAGTTATCCACTTATCAACAGCCCCTACTACTACTACTAAGGTACTAATTTATATATTAATAGAGAATTAGTACAATTAGTAGAGCAGGCAAAGAAGTGAAAAAATTGGTTGTCAAACAACATCCACTCAAGGAAAAAATTTTCACCCTCAAAACAAAAAATGTTGTTGGATTATATCGTTCTACGGAACTTTCGTAACTATATCGATTGCGAAGTAAACTTTCCTAAACCTGTTATCCTAATTGTCGGTGGAAATGCACAGGGGAAAACCAGCCTGCTTGAGGCAATCTATTTTCTCTGCACCGCTGAATCTCACCGTGCGACTCATGATGCTGAATTGATTCGGCATCATGAGTCAGGATTTTATCTAAAAGGGATATTGAGGAATGGTAGTGACGATGTGATGTCTCTTGAGGCGATGAAACGAGCACGCGGGCAGTTTAAGTTAAAGAAAAATGGGGTTCTCCAGACAAAACGTTCTGAGTGGATAGGACAATTTAACGCTGTATTTTTTTCACCGGAGTCATTGACACTCGTAAAGGGAGGTCCTTCGGAACGGAGACGGTTTTTAGATCTCTTGATTTCACAAATAGATACTCAATATCTGAAAAGTTTGCAAGAATATAATTTTGTTCTCAAACAGCGGAACGAGTTGCTGAAGCAAATTCGCGCAACGTTGGCAGGTAGAGCACAATTAGATGCTTGGGATAAACTGTTACTTGTGCACGGTACCGCAGTTATCATAAAGCGGTTGGAAATTTTCCATCAATTGAAAGACCTCGCAATCCAAAATCACCATAAACTTACCGGCGGTACGGAAAACCTCGCGTTAACGTATCGTTCGGCATCAGTGCCGAACGATACGTTAACAAACAATATTGAAGGCGGTAATTCAGAACACATGTCCACAGATCTATTGGCGGACCCTCCACATGTATCGCACAAAATTGCTTGCGAAGATAAGGTAATAAAGCACTTCGGTGTATCATTAAACGGTTCACGGGAGGCAGATTTACAGCGCGGTACGACTTTGGTCGGTCCCCACCGAGACGACTTTCTTATTGAACTGGAAAACGAACCCAAAACGCGTCCCCCTAATCACCACGATGATAGCGATTCACATTTGCGAGAGGGTGAAACAGAGATATTTCGAGAAGTCGTACGATCTTACGGATCACAAGGTCAACAACGGACTATTGCATTAGCACTTAAACTGGCAGAATTAGAGTTAATCCGACACCTAACAGGCAGGAATCCTATAGTTTTGTTGGATGATGTTACCTCAGAGTTAGATGACAATCGGATAGGATACCTGTTAGAGGTTCTCCAGGATTTAAGTGCTCAGACCTTCATCACCGCCACGGATTCTGAGCCGCTTGTGCATCACTTAAATCAACCGAGCGTGTTGAAGGTTGAAAACGCCCAGATAAGTGCTACACCACACTAATGAGGGTAAAATGCGGAAGACCCAAAATTTACGCGACCTCCTTGCTGAATTCAGCCGAGCTCGCGACTTAGAGCCGAAGATGCTTGAACAGAAAGTCTTTGCCCTTTGGCAGGAACAACTTGGCGCGCCACTCGGTACAAGAACAGTACCCATAGCGTTTTCAGATGGTGTTTTGAAAATCTACACCGAGTATCCACCTTATAGGACAGAACTGTTACTTCTGAAAGAGAAGATTATAACTAACCTAAACGCTGAATTGGGACAGACCGTTCTTACAGACCTGCGGATAGAATTACGTCCAACTCGGAAAGCGACACCTCATCATACAAAACGCAACCCCACTGATTCAAAAACGCCGAAGACAACCTCAAAGGCGTATCGCGCTGATCCAACCCTTGAGGAATTAGACCAAGTTGAACAGACAGTCGCTGGTGTGACGGATACTGAACTCAAAACTTCCTTGCGTCAACTCTTCATTACACAAAGTAAAGAAAAGCCTTGACAAAATTTTTAAAATAAGGTATCCTATTTTAAGTAGTTGTGCCGATAACTGCAGTGCAGATTACGCTTTGCATTACCAATTTTAAACAAGTAGAATCCCGTGTCAAAAGTCGGAATTAATCTAAAGGGAGGGACCCTCATAAAATATGGCAAAAAATGAACAAACATACACAGCAAGCGATATACAAATACTTGAAGGGCTTGAAGCCGTTAGAAAGCGTCCGAGTATGTACATCGGTAGTACCGGTCCCGCTGGATTACATCACCTTGTTACAGAGTTAGTTGACAACTGCATAGATGAGATCGGCGCGGGCTATGGGACACAAATTAACGTGCAACTCCATACCGATGGCAGCGTCACCGTCACCGATGACGGTCGCGGTATACCGGTTGATATGCACGCAACGGCTGGCGTGTCCGCCCTCGAAGTAGTGATGACCACGCTGCACGCGGGTGGTAAATTCGATGGACGCGAACAAGTTGGATACCAAACAGCTGGAGGTCTACACGGTGTCGGAGCCTCTTGTGTTAACGCACTTTCTGAATGGCTACGCGTTCAAGTCCAACAAAACGGTTCGATTTACGAACAACGCTACGCGCGTGGTATCCCGCAGACATCCGTAGAAAAGATTGGGAATAGTAGAAAAACGGGAACCCGTACAACATTCATGCCCGATGCTGAAATATTCGACACACTCGATTTCTCACACGACATTCTTCGCGACCGGCTCCGGGAACTTGCTTTCCTCAACAAAGGCGTACGTATCCAATTCCACGATGAGCGCGATGAAGACAATTCTGAACCGATCACCTTTCAATACGAGGGCGGTCTCGCTTCTTTTGTCACTTACTATAATCAGAACAAAGAGGTACTCCATCCGGAACCTATCTATATGGAAGGCATCCAGTCGGATGTCGCAGTAGAGATTGCCTTTCAGTTCAACACAAGCTACTCGGAGAACATAAGTTCTTATGCGAACAACATCCGCACCGCGGAAGGTGGTTTTCACGAGAGCGGTTTCAAAAGCGCGCTGACCCGTGCTTTCAAAACCTATGCTAATGCCAACGAGCTGCTTCGGAATGTGAAGGTAGACCTCACCGGTGAAGACATCCGTGAAGGGATGACCGCTGTTATCAGCGTTAAAGTGCCAGATCCGCAATTCGAGGGACAGACAAAATCTAAGCTCGGAAACACAGAAGTTGAGGGTATCGTTCAGACTTTTGTCGGTTCGCGTCTCAAGACCCTTTTGGAAGAAAATCCAAGTGTCTCCAAACGTATTATCCAAAAAGCCGTTGATGCCGCGCGAGCGCGTGAAGCCGCCCGCAGTGCACGCGAAATGATCCGTCGTAAAAGCGTCTTAGATTCTGCCTCAATGCCGGGGAAACTTGCTGATTGTTCTGAACGCGACCCGACCCGAACTGAAATTTTCCTTGTAGAGGGCGACTCCGCCGGTGGCACTGCCAAGCAGGGGCGTAACCGGGAAAACCAAGCCGTTCTTCCGCTTAAAGGGAAGGGTATCAACGTAGATAAAACAAGGCTTGACAAGATACTCAAAAATGCACAGGTTATTGACATTGTAACCGCATTGGGAACAGGTATCGGTGCCGAAGAGTTTAGTCTTGAAAAACTCCGATATTCCAAAATCATCATTATGGCAGATGCCGATGTTGATGGTGCGCACATACGAACACTGCTTTTAACTTTTTTCTTCCGCCAGATGCCGGAACTCATTGCTTCCGGTCACCTTTACATTGCTCAACCACCGCTCTACCAAGTCAGAAAAGGCAGGAATGCGCAATACCTTCAGGACGATGAGCAGTTTGAGAACTATCTGCTTACACTTGCCCTTGACACTGTGCAAATAACAAACGCACGGCGGGGTGTGCCTTACACAGCATCCGAGTACCGGACGATTTCTAATGCTGTGCGCAAAATTCAAGTGCTTCTTGATCAAATCAAGCGAAGCGGTGTGACTTCCTCACAGTTTTCTAACATTGATCAATCTACGCAAACCGAAGCGAGCGAGACCAACGGAGACGATCCATCCGATGACATAGATAAACTGCTTGCTATGCTTGAAATTCCCCCCCCTCATAGAAGCGAACCTACAGTAGTAGCAGCCGAAGAGAGTTCCGAGCAACCACCGCCGACTGCCAACACGCAGACGCTGCTTTTCGGAAACCCACCACCGGTAGCAGACCCTGAAAACACAGTCGATCCAACGCCGAGAACTTGGCATCACGAATTGCGGCAGGAACTTGAGAAGCTCGCTGAATTTCAAATTCAAGGTGAGGATTTCCTACCATCAGAAGCATCGGAAGCATCAGAAGATATGGACATCGCAAGCGAATCAGAAAGTCAGAAGTTGTTTAGCGTTCAGTCCGAAGATGGTGATATTCACCACACGAAAGATGTGGTCTCACTTGTGAAGCATCTCCTTGAGATGGAACACAGAGGACTCACTATTACTCGGTACAAAGGATTGGCTGAAATGAATGCCGAACAATTACGCGACACGACTATGCGTCCTGATGAACGTATTCTGCTTAGGGTAACGCTTGAAGACGCTGTTGAAGCTGACCGTATCTTTACACTTCTTATGGGTGATACCGTTGAACCCCGACGTGAATTCATAGAACGCTATGGCACTCAAGTGAATATTGATCTCTACGGTGCCTAAAGGAGGATATTACAAAGTGTTGCTTGTCGGTTCCAGATAATTTATTAATCCATAGAACGGACTTATCTCATCAAGAATGGTGCTCCGCGCAACAGAACGGAGCATAGCAACGCAACTTAATTAATTTTTATATGGAAAATATTGAAAACATCCAAGAAAGCAACATAGAAAATGAACTAAAAACATCATATCTCGCCTACGCGATGAGTGTTAACACCAATCGCGCGATACCTGATGTCCGTGACGGTCTCAAACCTGGCACCCGTCGGATTATTTACGCTATGGGAGAGATAAACCTCACCTCGAATCGCCCTTATGATAAGTGCGCTGCTGTCGTTGGGGAAGTGATGAAGAACTACCATCCACACGGTGATGGACCTATCTATGGCACGCTTGTCGGTTTAGCGCAACCCTTTAATATGCGGTATCCACTCATAGACGGGCAAGGAAACTTCGGTAGTATTGACGATGACCCGCCTGGAGCGATGCGCTACACAGAATGCCGACTCGCTACTATCACCTCGGAGATGCTCACTGACATTGAAAAGCAGGTTGTTGATTTCCAACCTAACTATAAAGACTCTCTTGAAGAGCCGACTGTTCTCCCTGGACTTCTACCAAATTTGCTCATCAACGGCACGACAGGTATTGGTGTCGGTTATCTTACCCGCATACCGCCGCATAACTTGAATGAAATTATTGACGCGCTGCTCTACAAACTTTCAGAACCAGATGCCACTTCAGAGACACTGATGGAACACATCCAAGGTCCTGACTTTCCAACGGCAGGCATGATCGTTGGTACCAGCGGCATCAAAAATATGTACACCACCGGTAGAGGGAGCATCACTGTCCGTGCCAAAGCGATCATAGAAAGGATCACTATGGCTGGCAAAGGGGAAGTTGAACAAGAACAGATCGTCATAACTGAAATCCCATATCAGGTAAAGAAAAACCAACTACTTGAACGGATGTTTCAATTAGTTGTTAACAAAACCGTCACTGGAATTAGAGACATCCGTGACGAGTCGGATCAAGATATCCGCATTGTCATACCCCTCAAACGCGGAGAAATCGCTCAGGTTATTCTAAATCAGTTGTATAAACATACACAGATGCAGACGAATTTCAGCGCAAATCTTCTCTGTCTTGTGGATGGGCTTCCAAAGGTTTTAACGCTTGAAGAAATTCTGCACTATTATCTTGAGCACCGGAGGGATGTGGTCCGACGGCGGACACAATTTGAACTCGCCCGCGCTGAGCGCAGGAACCACATTCTCGAAGGGTATTTACTGGCACTGCAAAACATTGAAGCCGTTATAGAAATCGTCCAAACTGCTGAATCGCCGCAGGCTGCGGAGCAAGAACTCCAAGAGACATATCAGCTCAGCGAAATGCAGGCAAGAGAAATCCTCACGATGACGCTCCGCCAGTTGACAGGACTTGAACGCCAGCGTATTCACGATGAATACACAGAACTGTTGGATCGTATCGCTGAATTTCGGGCAATCCTCGCCAGTGAAACGTTGATAACGGATATTATCCGAACAGAACTCGAAACGCTCAGAGAGAAATTCGGCGATGAACGCCGCACTGAAATTACTGGTGAGGTCAAAGAATTTGAAGTTGAAGACCTTATCGCTGATGAAGAGATGGTGGTTACGTTATCCCATTCCGGCTACATCAAACGGTTGCCTATGGATACCTATCGGAAGCAACATCGCGGCGGTGTCGGGATTAAAGGAGCTACAACAAAAGATGGCGATTTCTTAGAACACATCTTCGTTGCTACTGCCCATCAGAACATTTTGTTCTTCACGGATCTGGGTAAATGTTATATATTGAAGGTACACCAAATTCCTGAAGCCCGTCGTCAATCTGCTGGGCGCGCAGTCGTTAACCTGCTCCGTTTATCACAAGGCGAGAACATTACCGCTTATGTTACGGTTCGTCCTAAAATTGGTAACAAAGAAACTGAAGAAGCCGATGCCGGTGAAACTGTAGGGAACGAATTTGTTTTCATGGCGACGCAGCAAGGCATTGTGAAAAAGACAGCACTTACCAGTTTCGCAAATACGTTGTCAAGCGGCATTATTGCTGTTAATCTTGACGATGGTGATAAACTGATTGGGGCGCAAGTAACGGAAGGTAATTCTGATGTCATTCTCGTTACGCACAATGGAACGGCTATTCGATTCAGTGAAAAAGATGTCAGATCGCTTGGGCGCAATACGCGCGGGGTACGCGGCATAGAACTCGGTGCTGACGACTTTGTAGCACAAATGGTTATTGTTGACGGTGAGGAGGTTGAAGCCGAAGAAACCGGACAAAGAACTGATGCGAAAGACGATACCTTATTGATTGTCACAGAAAATGGATATGGCAAGCGTACATCTGTTTCCGCCTACCGCACTCAAAAACGTGGTGGCAAAGGTATCATTGCGATCGGAAAGTCCGCCCGAAACGGTGCAGTCGTTGCTGCAAAACGCGTCGCAGATAATGATGAACTCGTTCTTATTAGTTCAAGTGGATATGTCACGCGAACGGCGGTTGGTGCCATTCGACGTATCGGACGAAATACTCAAGGCGTGCGGATCATGGCACTTCAAGACGACGAACAACTTGTTGATGCCGCTAAAATTGAACTTTCATCCACTCTATTTGAGGAATGAAAAGTGGTTGGTTATTAGTTAAGAGACTTCAGCGTCACCAACAATTTCAGGTAATCCCAACCCGCTTTAACCTACAACTTATAACCAATAACTCATAACTACTTCACATAGGGAAAAAAAATGAAATATCTTAGCATACTCACGACTGTCGTTTTAATCATAACTTGCTTGGCTTTAGGTAGCAGTTTACAGGCTCAAACCGCAGAGACCCCCGAATTGCTATCACTTACCGATGTCGATACGGGGCTAAACGCTGGTATGACTCGCACAGCGAAGATCTATACCAATCTCATGTGGGCTACTTATTCTAAACGAAAGCCTCACAAAAGCAAACTCGCTTATGATGCCTTGATTGCAGAATTGGAGTCTGATGCGTCCGCTGCCACTGTTGAGAACGAAACCTTATCGGCGCAAGGGATAAGTTTCATTTATGCCGAGCGTGCGACACTCCGATTTTCTAAATTGCAAGATATTAAGGGAGCAGAGGAAGATGCCGAAAAAGCCATTGAATTTAATCCTGAAAATGTGAACGCAACATGGATCCTTGGGAAGATAATAACAACTCGATTCTTTTCTGAAGTGGAACGGAACAGAAATAGCCAAAGGGCTGTAGACTTAAAAGAAAGGATGTTTTCTACCCTAAAACGTGTAATTGAACTGAATCCGGACCACGATGAAGCGCATTTTTACCTCGGCAGCATGGGACGCGATTTTGGTCAGCCTGAACTCGCTATTGATGCCTTTAAGGCACTCACCCGTATTATACCCTACGATCCCCGATACCATACAGAACTTGCGAAACTTTATGAAAGTCAAAATAGGCTTCAGGAAGCACAGCAATCCTATGAAAGGGTCGTAACAATCCTGCCCCAACAGATGAACACCCGAAACCATCTTGGTCAGCTTTATCTTCAGACAGGCGACTATCCTGCGGCAATAAAAACCTTTCTCGCTGTTCTGGCAGCAACTGAAGGCTCCAAAAATGGGATTCCAAATGAAATTGAGGCGCACCTCGGTATTAGCCTTGCATATCAGGCACAGAATAACTTTGAAAAAGCCGAACATCATATCATACGCGCTATAGTTTTGTTAGAGGCGCGCGTACTTTCAATGCGAAGTGGGGCTCGTAGCAGTCGCGCAAGAAGGACTGAGCGTATCAAATTAGCTGAAGGTCTCCGAGATGCCCGCTATACGCTTGCGCAAATTTACCTTAGATTTAACAGTCCCCAAAAAGCCGTACAGACCTTTGCGAAAATCTTGGCTACTGATGCCAACGATGTCCAAGCACTTATTGGAATTGGGATAGCCTATCAGATGATAGACGATGTGCCGCAGGCAGAAACCTATCTACGTAAGGCGATAGACCTGTCCCCAAATGCTGAATTGCCCGATGCCTACAATGCGTTAGGTTACCTCTATGCGGAACAAGGGATTAAATTAGACGAAGCCGCAGTACTTGTTCGTCGCGCCCTTAAAAGTGTACCTACATCCGGAGCATATCTGGATAGTTTAGGACTTATCTATCTTAAACAAGGGAAACTTGATGCCGCGATAGAAAATCTGGAGCAAGCAAATAAGCATCTGCCCGATACGCCTGAGATTCTCTTGCATCTCGGTGATGCCTATCTTGAAAAAGGTTTGAAAGATAGAGCGCTGAAGACTTTAGAGGATGCCGTGCGCCTTGAACCGGATAATGCCGAACTTCTTCAGAAACTTGATGACATCAAATCCAGCAGATAGTTTCAAACGTAAATAAATCAGTCGGGAACACTACTACTTTAGCAGGGTGGGTTGATAAGATGAAAAATATAAGCGTGTTTTTCACCCTCGTGCTACTGTTTTTAGGGGCATCGTATCAGAGTTCGGCATATCTCTGTGGTACACCGTCATTATCAGCCGAAAGCGGATCTTTGCACGGTGCAAACACCATACAACCTTTACCCCCCGCGGACCTGACGATTCCAGCACTACCTACTGCCCCCGCGCTACCGATTGGCATCGAGCGAACCTTCTTCGCACCCGACTTTAGAAGTATGCAACAATACACTGTCTCCGCCGTGTTGCGTGGTGTTGGTCGTTTCTGTTATATTTTTGTTGAGGAGGCTGAGTGGAATACACGGGTTACTGCCGAAACGGTACAATCAATAGTGCGCGCCTTTGATGCCACTACACCCGCAAATCCACAACGCGGAATTTACCCTACGTTGGTGGATCTGTTTGGAGTACCGCCGGATATTGATGGAAACGGTAAGGTTATTTTACTCCTACTCAACATTCGGGATACAGGTGATGCAAACCGGTACATCGCTGGTTTTTTCAATCCAGCAGATCAAAATCTCGGCGTACTCAGGAACCCAGGATTCCGTGGGTTTCCAATTCGGAGTAACGAAGCGGACATGTTGTATATAGATACACAACCGCTTAATCCGAATAGTGAAATGGCTCATAATGTTGTTGCACATGAGCTTCAGCATCTTATCCATTGGCGGCATGATCCGCATGAAGCGACTTGGGTTGATGAAGGGTGTGCGGGATACGCATCTTTTCTCTGCGGCTATCCAGTGCAGGAACATGTCGCTGCATTTGAAAAAACGCCTTCTGTTTCACTTATAACCTGGCCCGAAACGGAAGCAGATTCACTGCCATACTACGGTGCCGCTTTCCTCTGGATACTCTATCTCCATGAACAGCACGGCGGCATAGGCACAGTCGCTGAAATTGTCCAAAATCGTGGCACATCGCTCACCGGTGTTGCGGATGCCCTTGCATCAAAAGGCGTTACAGAAAAAATCTCTGATATCTTTATCAGTTGGAAGTTGGCGAACTATTTATCTGAGTATCGCGCCGTTAGACTTTCTCTGATGCCTTATCGTTGGTACCGTTCCTATCCAAGCGGCACACAAGATGGGAAACTCAGAAATTTCTCAGCCGACTACATCGGATTTGAAGAGGCTGGTGGGCTGACGCTCGGATTTTCAAGTGATTCCGCGACAAGCAGTGCTGCGCATACAATTGAATTTCATAGGACGGGTGATGTCCATGTGCGCGAGATAAAGTTGTCGAACGGTAATTCGGGTGCTGTTGTGTTGCCGGATACTGTCATAGAAGCAATTCTGGTGCCGAGTCTACAAGCGGAAACGATCAATGCCGAGACACGTAGCACTAACTATCAATATAGTGCCACACGCGGCGCACATATCACCTTTATTGCTACTGCGCTTCCAAATCCGGTGCATCCACGATACTGGGACATCATCGCCAGATCGAGTGAATCTCTCGTCGGATTAACGCCGACTGTGACCTTAGCCCGCCTTGATAACGCCACTGAACGCATCCATAGGGAAGCACAAGCAATGTACCAAGTGGTCCAAGATTCACAGGATAACCATCTATATCGATTCTCATTTCTTCTTGAACCGGAGATAGTACCTGAATCTATCGTGTATCAGATTTCGCTTGATTCACGAATTGTTGACACAGGATCGCTAACCGAGTAATATTATAGAAGTGCGACGAGTCGCATCATCGGTGCGAACTCAATTTCCGCAGTTAGCGAAAGACAATTTTATTCCATTTCTTTTTTTCAATTTCAATTGGGAACTTTAAAAAAGGGGAAACAGATGCAACCTACACTCTATGCAGGAACAATTGGACAAAGTGTCTGGCACAGTACCGACAACGGGGATACATGGCGCAGAGTGAGTAACGGACTCTTTCCAGAAGCCGATATTCGTGCTATAGTTGTCAATCCAAGTGACCCAGACACCGTCTATGCAGGTACCGAAAACGGTATCTTCCGAACAAACAATGCCGCTGAATCGTGGCACCACCTTCCGAGTCCTTTGGATGGAAAGGAAGTCTGGTCAATAGCGATTGATCCAAAAACACCCGATACAGTTTATGCTGGCACGTGTCCCTCCGCGCTTTTCAAATCTACAGATGCTGGCGATAATTGGAAGCAACTCAATGTTGATTTAGCACAAGAGTGCGAAGGTATTCCAATTATCCCGCGTGTCACGACATTCGTGATTGATCCTGAAGATTCACAAACGCTCTATGCAGGAATTGAAATTGATGGAATGCGTCTCAGCACTGATGGCGGTGAGACATGGACGGAACGCAGTGAGGGACTCAGTAGCTTGGATATTCACGGGCTGTGTGTGGTTCCCGGTTCCCCGAAAACTATCATCGCAGCGACAAACAACGATGTTTGTGTAACAACAGACATGGGACAGCAGTGGACACCGTTGGACGTTAAATCACATTATCCGTGGCCCTATTGCCGTGCGGCGTTTTTTCTAAACGGGGATTCGGGCAGGGTGTTCATCGGTGCTGGAAACGGTCCCCCGGGTGACCAAGGGGGTATCTTCTCAACGCGTGATGCTGGAAAAACATGGGACCGCGCGGATATCGGTGGAACGGCGAATAGCACAATCTGGACCTTTGCCCATAATTCAAAGGTTAATGACTTCTTAATTGCTTGCAGTGTGAGTGGACAACTTTACCGTAGCACAGATGCTGGCGATTCATGGACTAAACTTGTACATGAATTTGGAGAGGTTCGCGCTTTAGCTATTGGATAGTACTTGACTTATTTCTGCAATTTGTGGTATGCTGTTAGCAATTCGGCTTCCGATATACGATAATGCGGTTCACAGACCCCAGTCACAGTTAAAACTAACTGGGGTACAACCCGACACTTAGGAAGCTTAAGCCTTTTGGTCTAAGATTCAGTTATTTATTTCCTCATGGGAGTGAGGGAAAACTTTTCAGAAACACGTAATGTTGGAACTGGTGTCAATTTTCGGTTTCTAAACAGCAGAAAATTTGACGCTTAAGTTACGCCCAAAATATAGGAGGCACTTCAGTGATACGTTTCTTTTCAACTCTACTCATACCACTTCTCTGCGTTGCGATTGTGGGTTGCTTTGGCCCAGGGGACGACATTGTCGATCCACCACCAATTAGTGATGCAAAGCGCATTGCTGTTGCCCGATTCCATGCTGAGGAAGGTGCGGCAGAAGAAGTAGACAAATTAGGCGGAAGAATCAGCGTGAACCTTGCAGATCGCTTGAAACTCATATTCAAAGAGGCAGAATGGATTTACGACAT
Source organism: Candidatus Poribacteria bacterium (assembly GCA_012270875.1). Lineage (GTDB taxonomy): Bacteria > Poribacteria > WGA-4E > WGA-4E > WGA-3G > WGA-3G. The sequence continues at coordinate 14,250 of JAAXHI010000513.1, forward strand.
TTCAAACAAAGTTAAACCGGTTGACGATGAACTCACAAAAATGGGATTAACGTTAGCACAGGTGTATGCAGACCCTGCTTTGGCAGCAAAACTCGGAGAGGCACTCGGCGTGGATATGGTTATCATCGGGATGGTTGAAAAACCGAGTTTAACCCGGCGAGACTTTGACCAACATCTTATGAAACAAGGTAGGCAAGGCGGAATTTCTGGTACATCTACCTATATTCGCACGCGCCTAACTGCCATTGGTCGTACCCGCGTCAAAGTTATTGATACAAGCTCGGGGAAGATGATTTTTAATACCCGTATCCGGTCATACCTCAAGTATTGGTACGCCTATCAGACTCAGATGAGCGAACAGCAAATCTTTAAAACTGATATAGAAAGATATGCCGATTTAGGGAAATTCCTCCCGCTCAGGATCGCTTATATGCTCCATCCAAGCGGTTTTAAGTTGGAAGAAGAAGAGAAGATTCTGCTTAAACCGGATATTGTGTTAAAAGGGACAGGCGGTATTGTTGAATTCAATTAACGCGTGTAATTGAGGCAGTTAGCTATCTTAAAGCAGTAGGCGCGGTTACAGACCGCGCCTATTTTATGCCCGTGATAGATTCACGAAGTAATTTTCGAGTTGATGGGTGTACGCTTCACCGTACTTCAAAAGATCACAGGAAACATCATACAGTTCTGAAGCCGAAAGTTCTTGATAAGGGTTAACGATGTTTTCGTAATAGTCTAATGCCTTTATGAAAAAGTCCAACGTCTTTTTATCAATGGCATCGTTTTGATAGAGTGTAAGAAAACTTTGGTGCTTTTGCTGTGGCGGGGTCTGTTCCCTAAATTCTATGATAACATTATTGATATCCACGGCGCGTTGGATAATCATAAGAAAGCAGCTTTTAACATACGAATGCGTGATTCGGTCCCCTTTGATATACGCTTCTTGACTATCCGGCAGACCGTTCTGCAATTGCTCAAAGCATTCGCTCATGGATTCCAACTTCGATTTCACAGGGTTGAATCGGCGGGATGCTAATTTCTTTGAAGTTTTTGTGTTCCTTTTTCCCATTGTGTTTTCCTTTCCTTGGTTAATTTCATCCTTGTTGTGTTCTCTTCTACATTTTTAGACGTTAATAAGTCCAAAAGGTTGTATCCACTTCTTATTTTTATAATTCGCTACAAATGCCCTATTTAAACTTGGCATGACCTTTCCGAATATGGTAAAATTGGAAGCGTATAGACGTAAAATTCAAAGGGAAAAGTGAGGTAGACGGTGAAAGCAATTATTAGAACAGGCGACGGGGGCCCGGAAGTGTTGCAATTAGGCGAAGCACCCTCACCGCAACCGACTGAAACACAACTTGTAGTGGATGTTCATGCCACTGCTTTAAATCGCGCCGACACGATCCAACGGCGTGGCGGGTATCCACCACCGCCGGGTGAATCTGAGATACTCGGCTTAGAAATCGCTGGCACCGTTTCAGCGATGGGAAGTGCCGTAGCAGGAATAACCAAAGGCGACCGCGTTTTTGGGCTTGTCGGGGGTGGTGGTTATGCTGAACAGGCTATCATTGATTACCGCATGGCAATGCCGATACCCGATGAATGGAGTTTTGAGCAAGCGGCTGCCGTCCCTGAGGTGTTTTTTACCGCGAACGAAAATATCTTCACTTTAGGTCAATTATCAGCTGGCGAGACAATTCTAATTCACGCAGGCGGGAGCGGTGTTGGCAGTGCCGGTGTCCAAATATCTCATCATGCGGGTGCTGAAGTTTTTATCACTGCGGGCATACCGGAAAAGATTGAGAAATGCAAGGTGCTCGGCGCAATAGAAGGAATCAACTACAAAACAACCGACTTCGTTGCTGAAATTGATCGTTTGACAGATGGACAAGGTGTTGATGTCGTTTTAGACTTTATCGGTGCTACGTATCTTGAGCGGAATCTCTCCATACTCAAAACACAAGGTAGACTCTTACAAGTCGGATTAATCGGCGGTTCGACTGCGGAAATTAACCTCGGTTCAGTGATGCGTAACCGACTCAAGATTATCGGTTCAGTGATGCGACCCCAATCTATTGACGAAAAAATCGCCATCACGCAGCGTTTTGTTGAACGATGGTTACCAGAATTAAAACGTGGCACCCTTCAACCAGTGATTGACACCGTTTTTCCGTTAGCAGAAGCGAGACAGGCACATGAATATATGGAAGCGAATCGTAATTTTGGTAAAATCCTTTTGAAAGTGCGATAGAAAAAATGAAGAAATTACACCTCACAAAACACATATAATGCACAAGGTTTTCGCTCTCAAAATTACAACAAGTGCCTTTCAAGTTTGAGTCGTGGTTCTCGGTTTTCAGTTAAAGATTATCAAAACCGTCTCTTAACTCTCACTGCGGGGCAAACTGACAACGCTCGCTTAAAAAATGAAATTATTCTCAAAACAGACAATAGAAAAGTACAAACGGGTAGGCACGAAATTAAGTCTTGGTGTTATGCTAAGCATCCCTGTCCTTTTCTTTTTTTTATCGACTTTTGATGCGTCTGCACAAGTCACCCAAGTTACATCAGCCGAAGGCATCACACTTCAGTTCACTTTACCTGAACTTACTATCTCTGAAGCAGTCCGAGACAATACCCGCTATCACGAGTTACATTACGCCGACTGCCAATTCACCGCTGAACCCGGCAATCCGAAAGTCCCAGTCACACGGTTAATGCTTGGTATACCCACGACAGTTACAATTGAGGCGGTTGATGTTTCGGCTGCGCCTGCTGAGATCCGTTCTGGTGTCCGTCTCGTGCCTGTCTCAACTTTTGATGTACACGAAAGCGACTCACAACATTCAGCGACGCAACACTGGCGCGAAAGTGGAAGTGCGTATCAGTCAAATGCAGGAAATTTTTCATATCCAGGGTTGCCCCTCGCGCGTGTCGTACGGGAAGGTTATATCCGCAATCAACGTGTCATCGCGTTGGCATTATACCCCGTACAGTATTCCCCAAAAAACCGACAGTTGCGTCTGCATTCCCGCTTTACAGTGAATATCCGTTTCGATCAAAGTCAGCAGCCACAGGTGCTTCGCAGTGAGAGCAGTCCGTCAAGGATGGGTAGTGGCAGTCAAATGATGCTCAACAGCCACACACCGATACCCGAATCAGAGGCTTTTGAACGTGCATTCTCACATCAACTCCTTAATGCTGAACAAGCCGCTGGTTTCCGAGCACCCCGTCCTTTGGTGCCTGCAGCACCCTCACTCCCTTCCAACGTCGGCAGTGTTACGCGTTATAAATTGTTCGTCAAAGAGACAGGCATCTATGCTCTGACAGCAGCGTCCCTTGCACGCGACTGGGGGATAGAACTCGTCGGTACAAATCCAGCGCGACTGCGTGTAACGCAAGGGACGGAGATGGTCCCAATCTATATCAGCGGCGCAGGCGACAGAAGTTTTGATCCAGAGGACCGCATATTTTTTCTTGGACATAAGCCGAGAAATCCTTATAGCCGTTGGAATATCTATTGGCTCACAGTTGATAACGGGGGTCGCATTCCAACACGGATACCACAGATTACCGCCAGTCCGACGGATCCAACAGCGACGCAGGTTCCCACTTTCCGTTCTAAGGTGCACTTTGAAGAGGATTACCTAACAAATAATCTTGAATTTGTCTATAGCGACGATAAACACAAGTGGTTTCATGAGAATGATTTCTGGTACTGGGACGGTATCAAAAATGGCGGCGATGCCGCCGAAATGCGGCTTGAATTTCCGTTATATGATGTCGCGAAAAGTTTCGATCCATCACATATCTCTGTTGACTTGCAAGGCGGTACACCCGTCCCACATCAGATTTTGGTCTCTGTTAACGGGGTTCGCATTGAAGTCGCTGAGTGGGAGCATCAAGACACACTCACTGTTGAAAGGTTCTTACGCACTTGGGATATACTCAAGGATAACACAAGAGACGAACTGAACGTCTTATCTCTCGCACGTATTGATGATAACGTTGACGAAGATACGACCCGGTATCCATATCATGTCTACCTCAACCGTTTTTCCGTTGAGTACACCCGTCTCTTTCGCGCCGTGGCAGATGAACTGTGGTTCAGATCACCCACTGAAGATGATGATTCAGGCACGCAGCCCCCAGGTGGGCGGAAACTTCAGTACAAAATTGAGGCGTTTCACGACCCGGGTGTTCATATCTTTGAAACGGATGGCACATACCTCACGGCTCGGATGCAAGGGGTTACGATAGAGTCCGATGTAACACGTACGGGTATGTATAACGCACTCTTTCAGGTGCTTGATACCCGAAGTACACGGTTTATTGCAGTTTCCGATACCGCATTACGGCAGCCTGAACGCATTGAGATCGTTGAACCCACCGATTTAGCGACGATAACACACGGTGTCGATTATCTGGTTGTGACACATCCGAAATTCCTCGCCTCGGCACAGAGATTGGGTGAATGGCGCGCAACATCTGGCGGCGGTGGATATCGAACGAAGGTTGTAACGACTGATGATATTTACAATACCTATGGCGATGGCGGTGTAAGCCCAAAAGCGATCAAGGATTTTCTGACACACGCATATCAATCTTGGACACCTCCCGCACCCACTTATGTTGTTCTCTTCGGTGATGGCACCTACGATTTTCGCGGTGTTAATACAGAAATTCACGCGGAACCCCCAGAACTTGATGGTTATATTCCGACACACTACATCCGAACCGACTCCTTCGGACGCACCGCGTCAGATCACTGGTATGCTACCGTATCAGGACACGATGAATTCACCGACATGTATATTGGCAGGCTCAGTGTTGAAACCGTTAACCAAGCTGAGGCGGTTGTTGATAAAATTTTGGCTTACGAGCAGGCACCACCGAATGGTGACTGGCGGCGAAGAATTATCTCCGTCGCTGATGACGAAATTAGCAACTCTGGGGATTTTATTTTTAAGAAGAGTCTTGATGAAATCGCGAAGGACCACACCCGTTTAGGTTACGAAACAGTCGAAATTTTCCTTGAGGATATCACAGATGAGGTCGAGGCAAAACCTGATGATTTTGATGTCCATCCCCAACGCGTTGCCAAAGACATGATCATCGAATCACTCGGGAAGGGGGCTGTCATCGCACAGTATGCCGGACACGGCGGGAACACTGTCTGGGCACACGAAATCATCTTTGACAATGTATCTGTTGATCAGGTGGAGGAAACTGATAAGATTCCTTTTATGTTAGTCCTGAGTTGTTACAACGGTTATTTTGATAAACCGGGTGAACCCAGCATGGCAGAAAAGTTGTTGCGTAAGGAGAGAGGCGGCATCATTGGTATGTTGAGTGCGACACGCCTCACTTACGGCAGCGGCAATGATGCACTCAATCGTATTATCTTTGATATGCTCTTCAAACGGAATGTCCGACAACTCGGTCCTTTGAGTTTTGATTCAAAGGTTGAACTTCTGATGACAGAAGGCACAGGTCAGATTGATGTGATGATGGAGTATACACTTTTTGGGGACCCCGCTTTACAGATTGCTATTGCTGATGGCGAAATTCAACCTACCATTGAGACGAAGACGGTTGCCCCAGGAGATACACTCCGAATAGCACCCGGACACATTCAGACTGCCACTTACGATCCTGTAAGTCGGATGAAACGCTTCGCTAAAGATACGAGTTTTAACGGAACCCTCACTGTCAAGGCGTTGTTTCCGGGCAAGACTGCTATCTCTCAAGGAGTCGCCGGTCCCGTTGAATATTACACCGGTGATGTGCCTTTGACAAAAACACTGACGGTGAGCGGAGGTGCCTATCCCGGTGTAACTTTCACTGTGCCGCGAAACATTGCAAGTGGCGATGCACACGTCGAGTACTACGCGCAAAGCGACACAACTGTTGCTGTCGGTGGCGACGGTTTTACTGTCAATGTCCCGAAAATTCTTGATATCCGCCCCGAATTGGTCGGGGATGATAAGTTCCAGGTCTCTGTTCAGATTTCTGATGAAAAGGATCAATCGCTCCGTGTGGTCATGGATTGGCGCAATTTAGCAAATCGTCAATGGGAGAAAGTGTATCTCGTTCCGGGATCCCGACCCGTTACCGCGGAGGGAAGGAGTAAAGATGGATGGTGGACAACGCCTGAACCGCTAAGCGCGCCTACGGACGGTTCCGTTGTACGATATGAACTGACGGTTACGGATTCAGATGGCAATATCACTAAGAGCGAACGGCTTGAGTATTATCCTTACGTCTACCCGAATCTCTCTGTTGTGGAAGTGGATAGAGAAGATATGATAGGGTACGGCTATAATCCGCAAGCGAAACAGTGGTATCTATCAGCGGATGTTCAGGTAGAGGGTGGCAGAACCGAGAACGCGACTCCGACAGCAGAATCAAAGGAAACCCGCGTTCTCGGTTCTATACAAACACCTGTTGATGTCTCCTTTTTTAGTGGTAATCCTGATACTGACGAAGATATGATCGTTGATAATGATGTCGAATTGTTGGGGACGACCCGAATTCGACCTGAAGATTGGATACAACGCTCGCCGTTAATGGACGCAGAACGCACATCTTCACGGAAAGATGTTTATGAACCCGATCCCCTGAATACTTTGCCGATCGCAACTGCAACTTTAAATTTGAAAAATCAGTTGCCTTTCGGCATACACGACATATTCGTCTATGTTGATAATAAGGGCGAGGTTACCTCGCCCCTACAAGCGGATCAACTCGGTACTATTCTTGAAAATGAAGAAGATGATAATATCGCGTACCGACGGATCTCTGTTGATGTAGGGAGGGTCGGGATTGCTTCAAGTCAGGTTATCAGTTTGGACAGAAACTGCGTTGTCACAGCACCGCCTCGGGTGCTTGAAAACACAGCAGTGCTTTCGGTACGTTCGTTGGACGAACAAGCGTTTGCCGTTATAGGCACAGGTTCCGCTGGTGCAGCTGCAAAACCCGTAGTTACAAGCACAATTACAGGCATGTCCAATCGCACCCTGCTGCCGGGGGGGACGGTATATGGTTACGAGATAGCTATTAGCAATCAGCAGTCAGCAGTCAGCAGTCAGGAAGAGAGGTTGGGTTCGTCTAACACCTCTTTGCTGATGACTGATAGCCGATTGCTGACTGCTATTAAGATTGACTTAAGTTTTGACTTCGGTGCCCTTAGAACACAACTTGCCGAAGAGTTGTTGGGAAGTTCAGAGGAACTCTCACTGCAAGGCAGGGAGGGATTGGATGTCGGAGGCACGATTGATACAGCGGTTATAACCCGTGTGCGTGAGATGGGGGTTTACATGTTTAGTCCAACTCTTGGGTATTGGACAAAACTTCCCTCACAACAGTTGACGGATGCCGCTGGCGCGTTACAGCAGCGTATGCATGTGACAAATATCAGTGAGGAAAATATTGGGGGCGGACGACTCAACGATGTTCGTATTCAACCGGAAGGCATACCCACTGGCAAATACGTCCTCTTTTTCACAGGACCTCGAACCTATCGTGTCTTTTTTGCTCCTTTTATAGATGACTCACGGGCGCTTGATGGGTTAGAACTTATTTCCTCAGCAGAGCAGCTCGCAAGTTTCAGTATAGACTACCCGAACTTTACACACGGATTTGCTCTTAACTTGGAACAGGATTTTGAGCAACCTTTTGAGTTCGGAGATGTCTGGGCATTCAACGTAACCGCGCTCAGGCAACCGATAGAGACAGGGACAAACGTCGAAGATCCACTCCTACAAGAACTGCGTTGGGCAACTTCTGGATTCAGAGATACCAATCAAGGTGCCGGTACTATCAGTTATATCGAGATTCCACCAGATACGATTATACCTGAAGACCGATGGTTTATTTTCTTCACGACTGACACCGAATTTCGGGTTGAAGGTGAGAAAACTGGGGTCTTGCATTCTCGAACCGATGGCACGCCACTCCAAGGAACAGTCGGGCACCCCTTCTTCTACGAACCCTACGGTTTGCGTTTTCAAATTACGCAAGGGGAAGACCCTTTCGCCCCTGGCGATAGATTTCGCTTTGAAACTCGACCTGTCGGCATCATTCGCGCCACAACGGATCGGCTCGGACCGGTTACGCTCATGTACAGTGACGATACCGTGCCACCAGACATCCAACTCACTATTGGGAACCAGCAACACTTCGTGCCGGGGGATGCGACAGATCCTGAACCGCTTATCGGCGCGACGTTAACCGACCCAAGTGGACTCGATTATCTCACTCGACCGCTACTGTTAGAACTTGGGAGGGTATCCGGTGAATCCGAACGTATTGACCCAGAGATGTATCAATTAACACATAATCCGGGTTCAAATCAACTCGTTTTGACATATCCTTCGCCGGAACTTGAACCCCGAGAATACGAACTTCGACTCACAGCAAGCGATGTACATGGAAATACTGACACAAAACGGATTACATTTCGGGTCCACGATAACTTACAACTGCTATCGTTTCTGAACTATCCGAATCCGTTTCCGCGTAAAACCACGCTCACGTGTGAATTAACAGCACCTGCTGACTCGATTGACGTGAAAATCTATACGTTGAGTGGAAGGTTGATTCGGGAACTCTCTATGCCAGCGACACCGGGGTTTTTGATGGTGGAATGGGATGGCAGGGATGCCGATGGTGTTGAAGTCGCAAATGGTGTTTACTATGCCAAACTCAAAATCCAGCGTGAAGGTGAAAAAGATATTACCGAGATAGTTAAAATGATGAAACTCCGTTGATAGTTTTCAACCGATAACCAAAAACAATGAAACATAAATCAAAGTTTAAAAGTGTGCTGAAGTCCATAAAATGTGCTAAAGTTATTCAAAATCCGCTCTCTCACTTCGCGACTTTAGAACACTTTAGAAACACTTGCAAACTTTTTGTTGTATCTATAATCGCGCTGTCCGTTGCTATCCAATCTGTGGATGCGAAATACACCGCGGACTTCCTGACACTTGGGGTCGGTGCCCGCGCCCTTGCTATGGGCGGCGCAGGGACCGCGCTCAGTGACAACGCTTACGCGTCTTATTGGAATCCTGCTGGGTTGGGACACCTCACACGATATGAAGTCAGTTTCATGCATTCTACCCTCAACGGACAGGACGCTTACGATTATGTGGGTTACATCCACCCCCTCAAAAATCGAGGCGCGATTAGTGTCAGTTGGCTACGCGTCGGCGTTGACGATATTCCTATCACCACTCTACCGGTCGTCAGTCGTCCTGTGGGAGCGACGAATCGTCCAAAAGTGGTCGGGACTTTTAACAGTACGGATAACGCATTCCTCCTCGCCTCTGGTTGGGCACTCCCTTCTTTCCGAGGTATTGATTTCCATCTTGGCGTCACGCTCAAGCTGCTCTACATGAGCGGCTATCGGAACACAAACGCCATCGGCGGCGGTGCAGACATCGGTTTTGTCGCTACCACAAATCCAGAAAAACCGCATCGGCTGACACTCGGATTACAAGCAAGCGACGCTTTTCGGACGAAACTCTATTGGAACACGCCACCGCCATCAGCGGACCAGACATCGCATACTGAGACGATACCGCCACATCTCAAGATCGGCATAGCGACGACACACGCACTCCGCATCTTCCGAAGTACACTCGTTTTTGCTTTAGATTCCTATATCAAAGATGGTGTTGAGTTGCACGGCGGCGCGGAGTGGACACTCTTTGATCTGCTTTCGTTGCGCGTCGGTTTTGATGAACGTAAGGGGATTGAGCGGATCCGACGTTTGACGGCTGGAGTTGGATTGAACCTTCAGTTTGTTACAGGTGCGGGAGCCGGATTAGACTACGCGTTTGCGAACCACCCGGCATTAGGTGGCAGCCATCGCATGTCTCTTAGGATTAGGTTTTAGATGGCTTTCAGCCATCAGCCGTCAGAAAGAGAATTAGTTTGGTTGAAATCCTTCCTCTGACAGACGATAACTAAGTATTATTCATCCCGTATGGGAGTGCCCTTGAGTGCTTCGTCCCAATCCCAGACGAGAATTGTACCATCCTGCCCTGTGCTAACAAGCGTTTTACCATTGGGTGAAAAGACTAACGTTTCTACTGTTGCTGTGTGTCCATTGAGTGTGCTTATTTTTTCACCAGTAGCCATATCGAATAATTCGATTCCACCGTTTCTAAATCCTGCAAGGAGAACAGTATCATCGGGTGCAAACGCTAACGATTGGGCATCGCGTGGTGCATTTTTAAGAGAAGGCTGCTTGCTGCTCCCCAACAAACGGATTTTTTGTTGACTTCCGACAGCGAGCAATGCCCCAGTTGAGGAGAACGCCAACGCTGTAATCGCATCTTCAAGGGTAAAATTGTCAGGGCCTCCCTTACCATCCAGATCCTGTCCCGAGAGGAGCGGAGCTAACGCGACACCAGTTTCTGCATCCCACATCTGTACCTTTCCACCTATGGTTCCACTGACGAGTTTCTTCCCATCTGGTGAGAACATCAAAACCATGACGGTGCTTAGCAGTTGAGCTGTTGTGTGCTGATGGCCCATCGCATCATTATTGTTTTGTTCTAAGAGTGGAATAGCGATAACATCGCTCGTCTCCGTATGCCATATATAAATTTTATTCCAACCTTGGAAAGCGACCGTTTTTCCGTCAGACGAAAAAGTCATACTACCGTTGTAATTAATTGCGACAATTCTCTTTTTTAAAGTCGCTAATTCGCGTCCCGTATGGACATCAGTCAAACGGACCAGAGGATCCGCCCCGTGCGTGAAGGTAACCTTAGTGTAACCTATATTGAGGAATTCGGCGAATTTTGCACCAGTGCTAGCGAGTTTCATTCCATCCGGTGAAAACACTGAAGTCATTAAAAAGTCCCGAGGTCCTATCACTTGGCCCCCAATTTTTTGCGATGTGTTCAGGTCCCAAAAGTTAATTATACCGTTAAATGCGATACTGGCGAGTGTTGAACTATCTTTAAAAAAGGTCACCGCTTTGACCCAGTCCGCGTGTTCCGTGAGACGGATCGGTAGCAATGTTCTAGTGGTTGTGTTCCAAAACCGGATTGTGCCATCCATACTTCCACTTGCGAGGGTCCGTCCATCTGGTGAAAATGCAAGTGCTACAATATCCCTTGTAGGCGCGGTGAGTGTTGCGAGGTGTGTCCCCGTCGCAGTATCCCATAGCTGCACAGTCTTATCGGTGCTCCCGCTTGCGATCATTTTTCCATCGGGTGAGAATGCTAAAGCGTTTATCCAAGCTGTGTGTTTTCGGAGGGTAACTAATTCGTCATTGGTGGCTGTATCCCATAATCGGACTGTTTTGTCCTTACTTCCACTGGCGAGTTTTGTTCCATCAGGTGAAAATGATAAAACTAACACAGAGTTGGGGGTATCGTCTATAGACTGCACCTGATTCTCCTCTGGTAGAACCTTTTTATTTCCTGCGAATGGTAGCCACCCCTGAACTCCTTCTGTATGTCCGGTGAGAGTCGCTAATTTTTTGCCGGTCCTTGTGTTTCCCAGTTCGATCTTTCCGTCCTGCCTACCGACTGCAAATGTATCGGCTGTGAGGGCGTAAGATTGCGGCGAATTTGTCTGCTTTTCCATTTCTTTGATCTTCTTCACATTCGCCTCACCAGTTTCAACATCTAAGCTGACAATGGTGTCTTGCCGGTTACTCAAACCGATAACTGTTTTGCTATCTTCAGAGAAATGCAATGCCGCGATAGGAAAAAGTTTCTTAATGTGTAACATTTTCTGGCCGGTGATTATCTCCCACAACTGAAGTCCGGAGCGGCCGTTACTTGCAATGAATCGCCCATCCGGTGAAAGAGCGATGGCTTGGCACATACCTGGGAACATGTTAATCTCTTTTCCTGTTTTCGCATCGTAAAGCCATATGCCGATGTCGCTCCCCACAGCGATTTGTGTGCCATCTGGTGAGAATTGAAGTGCGTTGATACCGCCTTTTCCCAGCCGTGCTTTCGCCTGTTTGGGGAGATGCCATTTTGTATAATCATCGACAAGTTCATCAGCGTGTGCTTCCGCAACAAGTGCTGGCGCATCATTAGATAGTTGTTCGGATTTGCTGCGCTTGTTGGATGTGTTGGTGCTGCCTATCTGTGTACGTACATCAGGTTTCGATGCGACGTTCAACACGACAGGTGCCTCAATAAGTTCAATCGTCATCTCCGATGCGGCGTTGAAACTATAGGGTTGCTGGAAACGGATTGCATGCTGTTGATTCCCAATGCCTAACATTAGCAGCACCACGGCAACCGTAGAAGCAGCAATTGCCCACGGCGTGAAGGGTTTACCACCGGACGGTGCGGCGGGTTTAATGCGTGCAATCTCTTGCATAATATTCTCGGTGAGATTCGGCGTGATTTTGAAGTTTTCTAAAGCCTCTCTAATCATCGGTTCCTCTTTTTTCAGACGCTGCTGTGCGCGGCGGAGACGACTCTTAATCGTATTTTTGGATACACCTAAAAAAGCACCAATCTCCGTGCAGGTCATCTCGCCGAAGTAGTGCAGTGTCATGATAGTGCGTTCACTTTCTTGGAGTTTCGCCAGCAATTTTTTGACGACATCGCGTTGCGCTTCTGCGGTTGTGCGCTCGTTTTCCGCAGCGACAAACCTTGAATACCTCTCTTTTTGCAGCTGCTCGTCGTCTGTCTCCTCCAATTGCTCCAATGGCTGCATCCACAACCGCTTCTTACGGAGCCAAGAGCTGCAGCGATTCGCTGCGATGACATAAAGCCAGCTATCAAAACGCTGCGGCTCTTTGAGTGTTGCCAGTTTTTTGTATGCCTTCAGGAAGGTATCTTGTGTAATCTCTTCGGCAATGTGGAAGTCCCCGATTTTCCGCCAAGCGAGCGCGTGTACCTGCTTCTGGTATTTTTTCACGAGCATGGAGAAGGCATCATTATCACCTTCAAGAACGCGTTGGATGAGTTCAACATCACTGTTTTTCATCAGTCATCTCCAAAAAAGGGTGGTTTCTGCAATATGCTTTCATATTCTGGTGACGCTGTTTAGGCGTGGAGCGGGTGCATAATTCTGCAAAAGGCGTAGGAATGGAAGTATGGAAGGTTGGAAGGGCGGGACCCCCAGCCTCCCCGCCTTCCAACCCCTTCTTCTATTCTTCTTTATCTTTTCGCAGGATCACTGGTGATGTGAGGTCCCAGAGTCGGACTGTGCTATCGTAACTTCCGCTCGCGAGTGTTACGCCATCTGGGCTGAAGGCGACACTCTTGACAGGTGCTGTGTGTCCAGTGAGGGTCGCGATATGCTCACCGGTGGCAATATTCCAGAGTCGGATTGTCTTGTCGTGACTCCCGCTTGCGAGCGTTAATCCGTCTGGACTGATGGCGACACTCCACACCGTAAGCGTGTGTCCAACGAAAGTTTTCAGGTGTTGTCCTGTGCTTGTATCCCAGAGTCGGACAGTGTGATCCCAACTTCCGCTTGCGAGTGTTTGACCATCCGGACTGAACGCGACGCTAAAGACCCAATTTGTATGTCCAGTAAGTGTTTTCAGTTTCTCGCCGGTGGCAATGTCCCACAAGCGGATCGTGTCTCCTGCATTGCCACTCGCTAACGTTTTTCCGTCACTACTGAAATCAACGCTGAAAATATTCTCGGTAGCCTCGGTAAGTGTTTTCAGTCTCTTGCCTGTTCCTACGTCCCATAGATACAAATTACCGTCATCACTTCCGCTTGCGAGTATCTTGCTATCGACACTGAAAGCGACAGTATTGACCCAATGGAAAGCATTCGGCGCATTTTCCCGCATGGATCTGAGTTGTTCACCGGTGGTAGCGTCCCAAATACAAACAACCTCACTTTCATTGATTCCGCCTGCGATCATCCGTCCATCCGGACTGAAAGCGACACTGTTGATATCCGCAGTGAAGTTTCTCTGAAAAGCCACCCAGAAATTTTGCCCCATCTCTATTGCTTGTCCTGTGACGGCATTCCAGAGTCGAACGGTGTTCTCCCTGTCGCTTGCAACTATTGAACCGTCTGGACTGAAAGCGACACTATGAACACCTCTCCTGATGGCTAAGTCAATTGTAATGTGAGACATATCTGGGGCGGAAGTTGGTTCCATAGTGGACTTCTGTTCCTTTGAACCTGCGTATTTAC
>JAAXHI010000425.1 GCA_012270875.1 Candidatus Poribacteria bacterium
TTTCCACCTTTTTGGGCATTGGCATCGTGTTGCTCCAACTTTCAATGTTAATGAATGTCCGATGCGGGTTACCGACGCGAAATGTTACCTACATCAAAACCGTCTTTCGATAAAAATAACGATTTATGAAACACCCTCAATTAATTTAGTTTTGCAAGAAAAAATGTGTTTTGGAAGGTAAATAGTTGTCTATGCGAGTGCATAGACCCCGCGCCGGACCCTGACAATCTCACCCGCTTCTACAAGGTGGGTGAGTTCGTTTTTAATGGCACCTGGATTTCCCTCAATTGCTTCAACAATTTCAGATGTTGTTTTCTCTCCATCCGAAAGCAACTCGAAAATCTGCACATGAAATGGCGTTCGTTCAAGTTTACCGCCCCTCAACCTCATCAAGATACGATTCGCTTGCGACTTAGAAATGCCGAGCAAATACTCAACGCGTTTTCGGGTCCACGATGCATCCATGTTCGCGTATTCTGTTTCGTATCCTTCGCGTATCCGAATCGTTTCTGAAAGTTCATCTAATCCGCCAGCGAGTTCAAAGTCTTCCCAATCGAACAATTCCGTTTCTGGTGCATCGGTGACAGCGGGGATCGGCAGAGGTGTGTTGAGAATCAGTGTTTTGCCTGATGCCACGTTGAATCCAGCGATACGGACGATTTGTGTCAGTGTATTGATAGCATTCTGTTCGTAGAGTTCTTGTATCCGTTTATCTTCAAATTGATAAGGGTTCATTGTCAAGTTATAATTCAACGGTTTCACTTGATTTCCAAACAAGATTTTCGCTTGTTCCCAGATGAATTTTGGGGGCCAATAAGGTGTACCAACGATCCAGATAACATCAGCAGCCTTAAAGACAGATTGTAGAACATTGATGCGGTCGTAGTAAACGTCAGCCGCTTCGAAGTTGGGTCGCATCTCCTCGGGGTGTGCTGGGGTGTTTCTGATGAGATCGTGGTAACTGATAATCTTATCAAAAACATTTTTCAACATCAACCTCGTGCTTGTGCTCGAGATAACGACATGGTTGTGATCCGGATGCTGCTTCATCTCTTGATGGATACCGCGAAAAAAGCGACCTGCAATTTCAGAAAGGCTAAACACATCCCAATTAACCTCGTAGTTTGCGATTGCATAGGAGATATTCGGCGCGCTCCGCAGCTGAAACACCTTATTCCCTGAAAGCGATGTTTCCTGCGATTCAACCCGCCTGACGGAGACAGCCTCTTCAGGAAACACTTCTTTGAAACAATCTTCCGAGAACACTGGCGATATGAACACAAGGTGCTGAATCTCTTGATGCGTTCTTGGCGGTAACCAGAACCGGAGAATCCCATCATCGGCAAACATCGGCGCATCCATATCGCGGGTGTAATCCGCGAAGAATGTCTTCAACTGATGCCATAGTGTCCACTCTGAATCGCGATACGCATTTGGAAGTTTCTCTATGTTTTCTGAAGTTGATATGTCCAAAGTCTCAAACTGGGTGCCACTATCAATATCTATTGCAACCCTGTTGCCGTCTGCATCTGTACAATTTATCTGACACATCTGCTGAACAATGCTATCTTCTAACTTTTCAAACGCCTGAACAACGGTCCGAATTCGCTTCGCAATATCGCCGTGTTGACTGTCTGTAATCCGGATAGCGTTGAGCATTGTTTTCGCGAATTGCCCCAACGGTGCGCTACTCCAATTAATGAGCCAGCCTTCAAGAATTTCAGTTGACAGATGATGCTCTGAAAAGAGTTGCGTGAGTTGGGATTCAGAATCGTTTATAATACAGACCCGATCCGGAACAATCAACGCCTCAACAAACGCCGCGTACCGTCGATCGAGAAAGAGGTTCGGAATCTCTGATACGATAACCTGCTTCTCCTTAAGCGTCTTGAATTGAGAGAGATACCCGCGCGCTTGACACGCCTCATAAACTGGACAACTCGGACAGATGCTCCTATTCGGATCACCGCCTTTCTCGGCTAAGGTATCACATCTCTCGGCATCTTCGCAGACGTTTCCCCGCGCGAAAGGACTCTGCGTCCGTTCAGCAATGGGTATCCACTTTACCTGTTCCCAGCGATGGTTTCGCGGTTTCCAACGTCCTACTGAAACACCCTGCCCTTCATAATATTGCTCTGCGTCTTCAGTATCGTGTGTGGTATTAGCATTAATCCATATAGGTGCGTTATCAAGAAACGTGGCTTCCATTTCACGCTTCTTTTCAGTGCTCATTGGACCCGTGATAATCCCAAGAATGCGGGCTTTCCGTTCAGAGAGATGCCTCTCATCCTCTACTGTAGTGTGCTTCACTTTCTTGAGGAGAGGTCTTGGTCGTTTAATTCCAATCGGAGAAAACTCGCCGCGTTGCACTGCAAGGATGCTTTCATTCACAACTTGCTCTGTTTCTAAAGATTCTATGACAGCAAAATCGTCGAAATCCTGTGTATCCTCAATAGGTTCATCTATAGTGTCGAGCTCCGATGCTGGGGCGGGTTCATGGAGCAGTTCTCGCAAAACATCGAGAAACGCGAAAAGTACGTCTTTAGAAATGATGGGCGGATCTAATAGGCTGCCCGTAAGAATCTCGTAGCGAGCATCCCAGCGCGTGTAGCCTTTGTCCCCCTCGATCTCTACATAGATATCTCGGTCGCGAGGGTGGTCTATGTCGGGTAGATACTTATGGACATACTGTTTTGCGTCGGTTGTGTTCGGGTGAAGATAGTCCGGCACTCGACACGAAAACCGCAAGCCTCCACCTTTGAGTAAGGTGAGTAGCGGGTTCATAACAGCGTTGACGAGTGCCTCCACACATGCGACAACGGCCTCAGGTGCGTCTCGGATTGCCCTATAGGTGAATTCGATGTCGTGCCAGTTTGCCCCGTCGCGCGCGGATGGCGTTCCTGTATAGACCTGAATCCCCCACGACGCGAACCATCGTCTCGGCTCCCAGTTGCGTGTGCCTTGTCGTCTGAGGAGACGCGTGCCACCACAGTACGCTGGACCCCGATCGAAAGGTGCCTGTCCAATCGGCATAAACGAAATATCTGCCTGTTCAAGGTCATGCAAAAGCAACGGATGCCGACGCGCACAATAAACAATATAGCGGTAAGGGTAATCCCCCAGCAACGTGGGTGAGACGATTGTCTCGCGCTGCTGCAGGTCCTTTTGTCGCTGGTCATGGCACTGTTGGATAATGTCCTTTACGGATTGCATGTAGAGAAAATCTCCATAGAAAAGGGACGTTATCGGTTTTTCGGAACCTTGAAAACAATTTAAGAGCGTCGTTTGAAAATTGTGAACCTAACGGCGTTTATGAACGATCGGAGGGAGAAGGTCTTGCTCCGTTTTAACCCTTCAGATTTGTTGCGCTGAATGGAGCAGATGCCGTCGTCCCGTTTGAACTATTATGCTATAGATGAGATAAATTGTCAAATATATCTTTGTTGGATCTCTCAATATTGGTTTGCAAGCCTTGTCAAAAAGTGGTATAATTCCACAATTAAACACAATACTTTGGAGACTGCTTTTGAATATTGATACATTAAAAGGAAAAACGGTGGGTGCTGCTGTTTCGGGTGGCTTGGATAGTTGCACCATTACGAAGTGGTTAGTTGATAAGGGGGTCAACGTCGTCTGCTTTACGGCGGACCTCGGCCAGCCCGACGAACGGGACGTTTCTGAAATTAAGGAGCGGATGTTGGCGTGTGGTGCCGAAGAGGCTATTATTGTAGACGCGCAAGACGCACTTGCCGAAGACGGTATCCGACTCATCCAGTGCCAAGCGATGTATGAAGGCGGCTACTGGAATACAACAGGTATCGCTCGGCACGTCACAGTGAAAGCACTCTTGCCGGAGATGGAGAAACGCGGTATCTCTATCTTGACACACGGTGCAACCGGTAGAGGCAACGATCAGGTCCGGTTCCAACTCGCTACCAATATGCTCAACCCGCACTTTGAAGTCTACGCGCCGTGGCGGGATCCGGCGTTCCTCAAAAAGTTTGGCGGTAGGAAAGAGATGATAGACTTCTGCCAAGAACACAACTTGCCGATTACTGCTACACACGAGAAGCCCTATTCAACTGATGCAAACCTCCTTGGACTTACGCATGAAGCCGGACGGCTCGAATCGCTGAAGACTCCTGCAGGGTTTATCAACCCGGGTATGGGTGTCCATCCGAAAGACGCGCCTGATGATGTGGAACACTTTACGGTTACTTTTGCGCGGGGAACACCTGTTGAAATCAACGGAAGTCCTGTTACAGCACTTCAGAGTCTCATGGAGGCGAATCGTATTGGTGGTCGGAACGGAGTCGGTATCGGTATTCACACCGTTGAAAATCGGTTTGTCGGGATTAAGAGTCGTGGCGTTTATGAATCGCCGGGAATGGAGTTGCTTGGAAGGTGCTACGAGTATTTGCTGCAACTGATTTTGGACAGGCGTGCGCGTCGTCACTTTGATAGCATCGCACCGACAATCGCTGAGCAGGTTTATCAGGGTTACTGGTTTGATGCTGCGACGCAGGCGTTGTTGGCTTCTATTCAACCCCTAACCGACTTGGCGAGTGGGACGATCACGGTAGCACTCTATAAAGGGAATGTGGCATTCTATGCTGCTGGTGGCGCACCGCATTCGCTCTATTCGGAGGAGACGGCATCTATGGAGGCGATCGGTGACTTTGATCATACGGATTCAGAAGGGTTTTTAGGGGTACTCGGCGTTGGTGCG
This sequence comes from Candidatus Poribacteria bacterium, assembly GCA_012270875.1. Taxonomy (GTDB): domain Bacteria; phylum Poribacteria; class WGA-4E; order WGA-4E; family WGA-3G; genus WGA-3G. Next base: position 4,730 of record JAAXHI010000425.1, read on the forward strand.
CGGGCATCGGCTGTTGCTGGACAGACGCAGGAGTAGCCGTTTACGGCACTTCAAGTTTTGCGAACACCTGTTCGATAATGCTTTCAACATCACGTCCGTCCGCTTCCGCTTCGTAACTGATGATGACTCGGTGCCTTAGCACATCCATACCGACAGCGTGGATATCTTCGGGTGTGACATAACCGCGCTCCGATAAGAATGCTCTTGCCCTCGCAGCGAAAGCGAGAAAGATGGTTGCGCGTGGGGATGCGCCGTATTCGATGAGTGTGCTAAGTTCGTCTAACTGATACGCTTCCGGTGTGCGCGTCGCACACACCAAATCGACAATATAATTCTCCAATTGTTCCGCCATATAGATGTTTCGGACGACCTCTCGAAACCGGATAATGTCTTTTGGGGAAATCACGGATTGGATCGTGGCGATTTCCTCGGTTGTCATCCGCCGAAGGATTTGCAATTCCTCTGCGTGCGAAGGATAATCGACCTTAATCTTTAGCATAAACCTATCCACTTGTGCTTCTGGGAGGGGATAGGTACCTTCATGCTCAATAGGATTTTGGGTTGCTAAAACGAGAAACGGGTCATCGAGGGGGTATGTCGTGCCACCGATGGTTACCTGCCGTTCTTGCATGGCTTCAAGGAGCGCGCTTTGCACTTTAGCGGGGGCGCGGTTGATCTCATCTGCGAGGATGACGTTGGCGAAAATCGGTCCCTTTTTCGTGTAGAAATCGCCTTTCTGTTGGTCGTAGATGAGTGTGCCGATAAGGTCTGCTGGGAGCAGATCGGGGGTGAACTGGAGCCGATTGAAAGAAGCGTCAATCGTCTGCGCGAGTGCACTGACAGCGGTTGTCTTTGCGAGTCCGGGTACACCTTCGAGTAGGATGTGACCGTTGCAGAGCAACCCGATAATCAACCCCTCTAATAACGCCGTCTGCCCGACGATAACTTTCCCTGTCTCTGTGAGTATCTGCTGAACTAACCCGCTATCCGCTTGGATGCGAGCGTTCATGGCTTCTAAGTCGTAGTTTTGCATGTGTTAATGGCTATCGGCTGTCGGAGACCATCAGCCTTCAGCAAGAATAGCAATCGGCTTTCAGCACGGTTTTTTCTACGAAAAAACCTTTCGGCGGTCAGTTAATCTCTTGTGATATCAAGTTTTGTTGTGGCTGTCACAGTATATCTGAATGCCAGAAGAAAATGACTGATTGCTGATGACTGATTGCTGACTGCTGACGGCTGACGGCTATCTAAAAAACGGTTGCGTTTCGCCTTCTTGGAAGGACTGTTCGAGCCAAGGATCCTTAGTTTTCTGCCTGAATTCGATGACTTTTCGGCGCATCTCATTGGCAACGTCTTGTAATTCTGGCACGTCAATGAGGTTCTGCGATTCTGCAGGGTCGTTTTGGATATCAAACAACGCCTCGCGACCTTGTTGCAAGAAATCGCTCCGTTGTCGGTCCCCGAGTTGCTGAACGTTGTCGTCTCGGACGGCTGTCCATGAGATGGATCGGAACAGGTCGCTTGGGAGTGGTGTCTCCAATTGGTACGCCAGATTGCGGACGTATTTATACCGTCTACCCCGTAAGACGCGATATGGATAGTAGTTCGTCACTTCGTGGAAGCAGTGGGAGAAGTAGGTTTCCTCCCATTCACCGTTGCCGGGGTGTGCGCTGTCGTCTTCGAGGACGGATAGGATTGACCTGCCCGGAAGTGCGTCATCTCCATCGGGGTGTGTGACACCACACCAATCCAACATCGTTGGGCAAAAATCTACCCAGTTGACAAGTGCTTGATTGTGGAAGCCACGTTTTTGTTGCGTGGGACTGGCGATAAGAAGTGGACAGTGGTGTCCGCTATCAAAACTTGATGCTTTCGCACCGGGAAACGGCATGGCGTGATCGGTTGTGACAAAAATGAGGGTTTCGTCTGCGCGTCCAGAGGTGTCAAGCGCGTCTAAAGCTGCACCGACGACGGCATCCCATCGCGAGACACTTTCGTAGTAGTCGGCGAGGTCCTCGCGGACAGCAGGTACATCGGGTAAAAAATTTGGCACAACGATTTCATCGGGTGTATAGGAACCGGGTTCAATACCTGCGGGTGTCTGGTCGTTTCCGAATCCCTTGCCTGCGCGGTGCGGATGCGTACTGCCGATGTGGAGATAAAAGGGTGTATCTGTATTTTCGTTGAGGAATTGTGTGACCTTCGCGGCCATGTCTGCGGGACTTCGCGCGTTAACTCTCGGTTCAAAATCGAACGGATAGACGCTCTCGGGTTCTACGTGTTTCTTTCCGATACACGCCGTGGCGAATCCGTGTGTTTTCAGAATCTTTGGTACGGACTGCATGTATTCGTGCGTGCGAAACCCGTGAATTCCGTGGCAGTGTCCGTATTGTCCGTGTGTGTGGCTATGTTGTCCGGTGAGGATACACGCACGACTCACGGCGCAGGAGGGACTTGTACAGAATGCATGGTCGAACACGACACCGCGTTCCGCGAAGGCATCAATGTTTGGTGTTCGGATAACGTCATTTCCGTAACATTTCGCGATACGGCTCCAATCGTCAGCGATGACGAACATCACGTTTTTGTAAGAATTGCTCATGGTTTTCCTTATTTTCGGCACAATTATTCAAAGAGTTGAGAGACTTGACAGGTAAACCCCGGCACGACATCCTCACCCGTGAGTGTGTCTTCGCGCATGAGCAGCACTATGTCGTTTTCAGAACGATATATTGTAACCGTTTTGGAGCGAGGATCCAGAACCCAGACAAAGCGAGTTCCGGCGTTCAGATAGGCAAACGCTTTGTCTACAACACGCCACTGAACGTCTGTCGGTGAAAGCACCTCAATCGCCAAATCGGGCGGTATCAGGAAACCTGTGTTTTCGTCTCCATCCAACTGGGAAGTTGGCATAAACGCAACATCTGGCTTCAGTCCGCGTTCACCCACCTGAAAAGTTGCCTCTACATGCACCTCTCCTAACTGATTCTCCTCCACATGCCGATCCAAATATCGGATGACTTTAACACTAACCTTGCTATGTATTCTCGTTGGTGGCGACATCGGCACTAATTCTCCTTTAACGTATTCATAGCCGTCTACATCGTACTTGAGAAATTCTGCTAATGTCATGGAGACCTGTTCCGGTGAACGAATACCCTGTGCAACTTCATGGAGTTCTTGTTGTGTCATGCCTTTAATCCCTTCTTTGATGTCTTATAGCGAATTTCTGATAGGTTTGCCATTTCGGTTCGTGTCGTATGCTTCACCTTTACCTCCAAATGAAGTTATACCAAACCACCGCGTTTTCTCAAGAACCATTCAAATCCAAGTAGCGCAATGACGGCTCCAAAAATGAGAGGAATATCCCAAATGTCGACATCCGTAATTTTTGATGTTGCACTTTCGACGAGTGGGATCTGATTTACGAGTTGGGCTGCCTCTTCCATGGCATAGTACTTTCCGCCGCTCCCTTCAGCGAGCGTTTTAAGAAGCGCGATGTTAAGTTCAGCATTACTGAATTCGGCGTAAGATGCTTTCACTTCAAAAAGGGTCTGTTGTTCGCCGAGGTTTTCGCTGCCGAGGGTGCCGGTTGCGGTGACGGTGTATTCGCCATATTGGTTCGGAATGAAACGCGCCGTGTAGAGTCCATCTTTACCGAGTACCTGTTCAAGTTTTAATTCTTTGCGTTTTCCGGCTTCGTCAACGACGATGGCACGGATTTTTGCGTTGTTAGTCAATTGGAATTGTTGGTCTGTAGCGGTGACCTCAATCACAACGGGTTCTTTTAATGCGTAAGCCGTCTTCGCTATATCAAGTTTAATATGTTCCTTGGGGGCGGTTGTTAACCATCTGGCGACCTGTCGCCAAAACCGTTCGGGACTATCTCCTTGTTGCCAGGAGCGTTGATTACCGTTTTCATGGGAGGGTATCATCTGCCATCGTCGCGAAGTGTGCGGTGTGAATACCATGACTCGTCCTGCGTTATAATTGTGTATTGCCATGAGGATCCGATTCCCGAATTCGTTTCGGTCAGTTGGATGTTCCGCTAAAACCAATGCCCCTGCTTTTGCTTGTTTCACTTTACTATACCCCTTGAGCGCGGGCAAGATCTTCCAGCGTTCCAGATTTTCGGTCGGTGTGTCCGCCAACGCCATCAAGTTTTCAACTTTCCCTTCCGGTGTCAGTTGCAATTTATACCCGGTATTTTGGGTGGATCTGATGCGTCGCCTGGGTGCTAACGGTGCTGGTGCGGATCCGAGTTCCAATTCTACTGGCAGGCACTGCGCAATTGGTGTGTTGATATAGGACCCAGTGAGTTCGTGGTTACCCAAGGAGTTTGAACCGCCTAACATAAGCAATCCACCGCCGCGGGT
>JAAXHI010000439.1 GCA_012270875.1 Candidatus Poribacteria bacterium
AAATGGATTTTGCGTAAGTCCTGATAATTCTTCTACGGGATGATGTTGCGTAAGATAGATGAGTTGATTAGTAGTCCTTCGCAGCTGGAAACGGCTTCGGTTTCTGAGGATTTTCGATTTCCATCTCAACGTTTTCAGGTGGGAATTGTGTGCAGACCGTACCGTCCTTCATTACCCATCGAAAGTTATGCCAAAAACGTTTGCTTGTCTTAACGATTTCTGGATTTGTATAGACCCCTGCGACAGCAATACGGCTCTGCTCAGTTTTGTTTGGCGGACTATAGTGCCAAAGACTGCTGTGCCAGATGACGACATCTCCGGTACCTAATTCGATGTGGTGTACACCGTGCTTTTCGATCATCTCCTGAACGGTTTCACGTGGTAGTTCGCCGTGTATACTATCTGGATACAAGACGTGTTCAATGATCTCGGTTTTGTGGCTACTGGGGATAAACTGCATGCATCCATTTTCTCGTGTTGCGGGTTCAAGCGGTATCCAGAAGTTGAAAGGTTCGGTTTCACCGTCGCGCCAGAGTCCATTATCTTGGTGCCACGGAGTCGCACTACCAGTGAGGGGTGGTTTGAGGAAGCAACTATTGAACTTCATAATAATGTCGTTGCCCAGAAAATAGCGTGCGATATTCAGTATTTCAGGACCGGCATGGATATTGTGCCATATCAGTGGCGACTGGACGCAGAAGTTGCTGAGTTTACGGTAGCGTGCGATACGTCCGTGTGGCGAATCTTCCATCGGGTCCATGGGATCTATATCAGCGAATTGTCCGGGATCAGGTAGCATGATGTGATTACGAATCACGCCGCGAAGTTGCGCAGCCAAGTCTTCTGAGATAATATTGCGAAGGGTAAAGTACCCTTCAGTTTCATATTGTTCTTTTTGTGCAGCGGTGGGTTGCCATCGCGTCATTATGATGTTACCTCTTTGAAAGTGGGAGAGACGTATCGTGTGCTGTAGCGGGATAGAGACCTATGACCTATGCAATGGTTCTTAAATTCTAAGCCGATTGGGTCAATCGTGGATTATACAAAAATGTCTTGAACGGGACACCGGAATCCTTCAACAACATCGCCACCATCAAGTGTGTCGGTCCTACGTAAAATAGTGAAATCCACATTAGGGCGATAGACTTCTACCGTCTCCCGACGTGGATTGATGACCCATACCATTCTACAACCGGCAGTTAACCACTCTTCCACTTTTTCAGTGACTTCAGCATAAGTATCACCTGGGGAAATAACTTCAACAGCCAAATCAGGTGCTCCCTCCCAATAGCCTCTGATAATACCTTGCCTTTCAATTGATGCCTGACAAACAAAGGCGGCATCCGGGGCGCGCACCGTATCTGGGTTTTGAGCAATCTTAAAACCTGCTTCGGCACCACAAACATATCCCAATTTATGAGTTTTGACGTAGACGTTAAGTTTGCTTCCAATTTCAGCGGCGCAGATACCGTGTTCAAATCCGGCAGGCGGCATTTTGCGGAGTACCCCTTTCACAAGTTCATATCGAGAGTCATCATTAGGCTGTTTCGCCAAGTCGTCAGCCGTTAAGAGGGGGTGCTGCGCGGCTTTCGACGTAGATGTCAGTTGATTCAGTTGCGTGTCTGCCACGATGGCCTCCTCAAACAGAATATTTAGTAATTTTCGATTTCTTATATGATACCACTTGCAGGCACGTATGTCAACTTTCTCAGCGATTCTTGAGTTGACTCCAAGTTGTTGTGAGCAATCCGTTCGGGGAAACAGGTAGGACAGCCTCCACACCCCTCATCAACTCTGCGATCTCATCCTCTGTGATGCCGCGGTCAAAGAAGATAACTTCGTCCAATCTACCGATGAATTTCTCGCCGCCGAAGGTCCCGAAAAGCAGTTCGCCTGCTTGATCTATATCACCGTCCTGTTTAGTTGTGGCTTCAAGTGTGCCGTCCACATAAAGTTGCATCTCACTGCCGTTGTAGAGTCCGACAATGTGATACCATTTTTCAGGTTCAACGACGGTTTTTCCCCACACACCACCGGTGAACCCGCCACCCGACCAGATGCCGAAGACATAACCCCCTGGCACTCTCTCCGTTGCCGATTGAACCTCTAACAGATAGGAACCGTTTTTTCGGATAGCGGTGTCGGAAACGCCTTTATTCATGTAGACCCAAGTTGCGATGCTCATCTCTTCTTTGAAATTGAGGCTATCAGAGTGTTCAACAGTCACAACATGGGGTGGTTCAAATTCCAATGCGCCGCCGAATTTACCTTCTGCCCACTTCGCGCCGTTGATCGTGCCATCGTTCCCATTGCCTGATGTATCTGCAGCGGTACCGCCTTTACCTTCATCAAAAAGCCAGATGCCAACGGCATCATCCAGCAGTTCCGCAGAAATCGGAGACGTTGCTATACACAAACCTCCAATGATAGCGAGCCAGAATACCTGTTTCATGTGCTTTTCCTCCCTTGATGATGTATGAGTTTAGCAGAAAGGGGAAAATATGTCAACAGATCGGGCAGCGTCAAAGTGTCTTTTCTGTTGAATTGTTTGGGGAAGTATGATAGATTAAATTGAAAGAAACAAATACTATTCTGTGAATTGACTGATGCTAACGCAAGAAATGATAGCCGATGCGCCATCGGATCCGGGGGTCTATTTTTTTCGTGGTGCCACGGGGACGATCCTCTATATCGGCAAGGCAAAATGCTTACGGAAACGGGTGCGTTCTTATCTCCATAAGATCAAAAACCGCCCGAGCAAGATCAAACGGCTTATCCGTTGGACGACAGATGTCCGGTATCAGATTTGTCGTTCAGAGCAAGAGGCACTCTTCCTCGAATCGCGATTGATTCAAGAATATCAACCCTCTTATAACACCGCTCTAAAATATGGACGGACATCTTGGTACATTCGGATAGACGTTGGAGAGGCTTTTCCGCGCCTGGATCGAGTGTCCGAAACACAACCCGATGGTGCGAGGTATTTCGGTCCGTTGTCGAGTCGTCGATGGACAGATGAAGCGATTGATGTTTTACAGCGGATCTTTCCAGTTCGGACATGTGAAGGCGAGATCACACCGGTTCCGGGGTTTCGTGCCTGTTTTCAGTACGACCTAAAGCGATGCGATGCGCCTTGTGCAGCGTTGATTACGCGCGCGCACTATGGAGAGATGATTACAGACATCGTTGATTTGCTGGATGGAGAATATGAAAAAGTGCAGACGCGTCTGGTTTCTAAACGGGATAGAGCGGCGGAGGTGCTGGAATTTGAGCGCGCAGCTGCGTTTCACAAGCAGTTGCAGCGCATCCAAAAGGTCTTTACATTCTTAGATGTGCACCGGCGATAAATCCACAGCAATAGGAGCGGACGACACACTTATTTACATGCCCTGTTGGACAGGCGGGGTATCTGCGACAAATTTCCGTATATGTCGCAGATAATTTTGATTTTGTAAAAATATGTTGCCAAAAAAATTAATATTGTGTTAAAATAGTAGAGAAATAATAATTTGAGGGATAGTTTCTATAATCCTCAAAGTCTAAAGAATTCTATGTTTTTCTTGATAAAACTATTTTTTCGGACTTGTCCATCAAAGCGGTAAACGTAGGCGTTTCGGGGGTTCGATTCCCTCCTACCGTATCCAGTAGTAGTGTTGGTGAAAACCAAACGCATCCTACAACGACGATAGGAATCTACTGTGGTGGGTTCACACGCGAGTGAGACGAACCCAGACCTCGTGAGGACACTCGGAAGTTAGGAACGTTAGTGTTTCGGCACTAACTTTATAGTTTTACCATGCTCCGAAAGGGGCGTGCAAACCGAGATTTCTATGGATTTTCATAGAAATGCTCATCTGAAAGGAACAGGTTAACCCATGCATATTGCGAAAGTATCGCTGATTTTTCTTGTTGCCTTTGGACTTATTCTCGGCTGTGGACTTTTTGGTGAAAAGATCCAAGAAGTAACGTTCGATGTCACGGGCATGACGTGAGGCGCATGTACCAGCAAAGTGCAGGAAGCACTCAAGAACACTCCCGGTGTTACTGAAGTGGTAAGCGTCTCTGATGAGAGCAATACGGCTGTCGTAAAGATCGAGAAAAGTAAAGTTTCAGCTGACAAAGTCGCTAAGGTCATTACAGACACAGGTTTCAGTGCCAAAGTCGCTGAATAAAGCTTAATCGCTTAACCGGAAGGGTGGGTTTTACCCACCTTTCCTGTCTGCATCGGTTACAAATCACCACGTTTTTGTGACCTTAATCCGAGTTCTAATCATTTTTATCAATAAACCTGAAAAGGAGCGACAGGAAATCGCTCTACAAATAAGAGGGATAGACTTATGCGTCAGTTAAACACGGGAATGATATTCGTCTGTTTTGCGGTACTGCTATTTGTTGTTGCTTGTGCAGACACGCAGGAAAAGAAACCCGCAGAAACGGCGGAAGAGACGACAGAAACGCCGACCCAAATGGTAGCAGCAAACATTGAAGAGGTCACACTGAATGTCACGGGGATGACGTGAGGCGGGTGTACCAGTGCGGTGCAGGATGCACTCAGGAAGGTCACCGGTGTCTCTGAAGTTGTTAGTGTTTCTATGGATGAGAAGAAGGCTGTTGAGAAGGGCAAAGTTACAACAGATGCCTTGGTTAAGGCTGTTGAAGCAGACCCGCGTTTTAAGGCAACAGTCGCTAACTAAAAATTTAGGTTGAGTAGACTCAGATGCGCCGGTTAATTGAGGTGGTTGAAAGCGCGAGGTTTGAGGCGAGTGTAAAAAGTATGGAAGTTCGTGAATCAACGTCATACCGCATCTATAGATTCGGACTCAACAAATAATACCATTTCTAAATGTTTATCGGACATTACCGGTTTTTATGTAATGTCTGGCGATGCGGAACAAACTGGAAGTTTATTCTACAGAAAGAGGAATTTATTAACAGAAATGGTATAATATGCGGTTGTTATTGCTTACAAGACTTGTCCTGAATGATCGTATGGCGAGGTATCAAAACCTCGCCATTTCTTTTTGGTGGGTAAAGGTGAAATATAGGAAAACTGATGTCTATCTTACTGTTTATTGGTGTAGAGCGGATTTTCCAGTAGGGATTGCACTTCGTAGATAGAGCCTTTGCGTTCGGCATAAGGTTCCGGCATACGCACGGGTGCAGCTACCATACGCGGTTCATTCGTCGGTTCACCACGGATGATGAGGTCGTTGAAAGCCTCCCAATCCGGGATGCCTTTCAGGGGCCAGGCATCTACGGCGCAATATTGGAAAAGGAGCAAACGCCGCGGTTTGTCAGAGGTGTTCGGAGCAGAGCCGTGTAGTGCACGGACATGATGGATTGTGATCCCACCTGCCTTCAACTCAACAGGCACAGCACTCTCTGGCGTGAAATCGGAATCCGTCACTGCCCCGATAAAAGCACCATTTTGGTGATGATCTAAAGTCGGGCCTTTGTGAGAGCCAGGAATTATCATCAGCGCGCCGTTCTCTACAGTCATATCGTCAATAACGATCCCGACTGCGAGCAGATCGTCATTGGTGTGCGGATAAAACGCCCAATCCTGATGCCATTCAACCGGACTCCCGAACTCCGGATATTTCATATTTAATTTATGTCCGTTATACCGAACACCGGATCCGATGAGTTGTTCCACAATATCCAGTACCTTAGGGTGCCGTAACGTTTGATCGTAGACGGTGTGGTAAAGTGCCGGGCTTTTGATACGACGCACGCGTGGATTCGCTGCGGTATGCCCGGGTTCCAAGTCAAAAATATCAGTATGTTCAGTAACTTCTCTTGATTTCTCAACAAACTCATCGGTGACTCGCTGGAGATCGGCGACCTCTTCTGCCGTTAGCACCGCCTCAACACCGATATAACCGTTCTCCTCGTAAAAATCACACTGTTCTTGTGTCAGCATTGTTCCACTCCTCATAGCGAAATGATACTGGTATTATACATCAAAGTGTTAAAAATTTCAACCCTTGCTTAACAATTTTTCATAAATGTCCTGGACCTTTTGGACGTGCGCCTCAACGCTGAAGGCTTCCTCGGCGTGTCTCCTTGCTTGCTGCCCCATGGCTAAACTTCGGGTTGGGTCATTGGCGAGTTCAATAATTTGGTTAACGATTGCGTCTATTGACGCTAAGGGTATAACATATCCCGTTATACCGTGAACAATCATATCAGTCGTGCTACCGATTGGCGTGCCGATCACAGGTTTTCCAGCCGCCATCGCCTCCGCGATAACACTTCCTGCCGAAAGGGTTACGAGGAGGTCGAGTTCCTGCATCGCATTCGGCATATCTGTACGGTGTCCTGCGAAATGAACAACTGCTTGCAACTGATGCTTAACCACCAACTGACGGACATCCTGTGCATAGGCACGATGTTCGGGTGTATCCAGTGCTGCACCGATAATGTGAAACCTGACCTTTTTGCACTGCGCAGCGACCTTAGCGGCTATCTCAACAAAGACTTTTTGGCGTTTGAAAGGTTCAATCCTACCTACAATACCGACGATATATGTCTCTGACTGTGCTGTTACAGGCAAGGGTTGGAAAACCGATAGATCCACACAATTCAGTATAACATCAATTTTGCGGGTGTCAATCCTGGCTTCGGTCAGTGGCGTTTTGCTCTGCTGCGAGATAGCGATGACGCTGTCCATCCGGTCGAACTTGTACTTTCGCACCTGCTTAGGTGTAAGGAGATTCCGAACGTGTGAAACAGTAGGGATTTTCAGCCTTTTTCCCAGATACCACAGATACGGGTTAAACCACGAATCGGAGGTATGTACCAACTGCACTTTGCGCTTTTTCGCGAGCGACACTAATTTATCGGCGGCATTGTACCTTGCTATTAACGATTTTGCCTTTCGCCACGGCGGAAGGTTAAGGATCACCGTAGGGATATTGAGGTGCCTTAAATGTTCAGCAAAAACGCCATCATCAGGACAAACGACAAGTGGCTGATAGTGGTCATGATTGATATTTGTAACGAGATAAGCGAGCTGTTTTTCACCGCCACCGATGCTCGAACCGCAATGGCTAAGGTAAAGTATCGATTTTTTGTCCATGTGCTCGTCTGTCCATCACGTGAGTTAGTCCTCAGCGACGCGTTGGGTAACCGACAATTAAACAGGGAAATCGAGTTTCTGGTCACGGAAAACTTGACTCACCGATCGGTGTTGGTGTACCCTCAATATGGCTTGGGAAAGGAGCGGCGCGATAGAGAGCACTTTAACTTTCCCATCCAGCTGCTTTTCAGCTGGCACGGGAATGGTATTTGTAGTGACGACCTCACGAATTGCTGGGTGGTTGAGCCGTTCCATGGAGCTACCAACGAGTACGGGGTGTGCGATACTCACATAGGCGGGTTTCGCACCCGCCGCCGCCAACGCTATGGCTTGTTGATGAATACTGCCTCCGGTTTGTATTTCATCGTCAATGACAATCGGGGTTTTACCCTTAACTTCGCCGACAAGTTCAACGAATTTGACATCTTGCCCGTCAACACCGGCGCGCCGTTTGTGCATAATGGCTAACGGGAGTCCGAGAATATCGGCGTACTTTCCCGCTAATTTGACGCGTCCCGCATCAGGGGCAACAACTACACCATTTTCGACCTGTTTCTCGCGGAAGTAGTTTGCTAAAGTCGTCACGGCGGTTAGGTGGTCCATAGGGATGTCGAAAAAGCCTTGGATCTGTGGGACGTGTAGATCAATAGCCATCACGCGACTCGCGCCTGCTGTTGTCAAAAGATTGGCAACAAGTTTCGCGCTGATCGGTTCGCGTCCTGTGGTTTTGTGATCTTGACGGGCATACCCAAAATAAGGGATAATAGCCGTAATTTGCCGGGCTGATGCCCGCTTCATCGCGTCAATCGTGATAAGCAGTTCCATCAGGTTTTCGTTGGCGGGTTGACTTGTTGGCTGGACGATATAGATATCGGTGCCGCGGATACTTTCCTCAATCTGAACGCGAGTTTCAAGGTTGGGAAACGGACCGATTGTAATTTTACCGAGTTCAACACCTAAAATCGCAGCGATTTCTTTCGCTAATGCCGGGTTCGCACTTCCAGCGAATAGCCTGAAATCGTCGCTAACTTGTTGGTCAATCGGTGTGGACATGCCAAAACCTCCTTATATCAAATTAATCTTATTCATCACAACTACCTGTTTTACTGGAACATAGATTGTAAGTCCTGTGCCTTGTGTTGGACTGTATGTATTTTACACGAATGCTCCAAGAAGAAGTATCCAGAAAAACATAAGGATAAAGGGAACAATGAGGCCAATCAGGGATTGGCGTGTTTGAACACTCCTGCTTTTCGCTTTGTAACTATCTGTATACAAGGCTGCATCTTCGGGGGATTTCTCAAGCAGCCGTGAAGCAGGTGGCATTGGTTCGTAGATAGAAGCAATAAGTACCCCGACTATATTTCCAAAGAAACCGATGAAAACCATCTAACCTTCTTGGCATCGGATTCTGCCTCTTGTTCAGCTATCAAATGGGTACTTGCTGGAACTTGGTGCTGTTGAGAATTATCCATTTTGGACTCCTTCTATGCATGTTAGCGGTGTTTAATTTTTATTTTTCTAAAATGAGGGATTCACCTGTCATTTCAGCGGGTTGTTCTAAACCGAGGAGATGGAGTGCCGTTGGTGCAATGTCTGCAAGCCTTCCACCTTCACGGAGTTGTTGACCCCTACGTTGATTATCGGCGACGATGAGGTCCACGTCATACGTTGTATGTGCGGTGTGGATACCGCCGGTTTCGGGATCAACCATCTGTTCACAGTTCCCGTGATCGGCGGTGACAATGAGTGCGCCGTCCTTTTTAAGCACAGCGTCAACGATTCTCCCGACACCTGCATCAACCGCTTCAACGGCTTTGATGGCAGCTGGGAGAGAACCTGTATGTCCTACCATGTCGCCGTTGGCATAGTTGAGTACTATCAGATCATATTTATCGGAGCCGATTCGACGGAGCATCTCTGCGGTCACGCCGGGTGCGGACATTTCGGGTTTCTGGTCGTATGTCGTTACATCGCGCGGGGAGGCGATAATCTGACGATCTTCGCCTGTGTATGGTTCATCTCGATAGTCGTTAAAAAAGAAGGTAACGTGTGGGAATTTCTCAGTCTCTGCACATCGAAATTGTGTTAGACCTGCGTGGCTTACGTAAGCACCGAGCGTATTCTGCATTTTGGGCGGTTTTTTAAGGGCTGCTTCAACCGGCATACCCTGTTCGTACTCGGTCATTGTAACAAATTTAACGTCAGGTTTGCAATTCCGTTTAAAACCCATCTGTCGCATAACACCGTCTTTGCCTTCCGCTTCAAACGGAAATTCGTTTAAACAAAAGGCTTTGGTGAGTTCGCGGGGGCGATCCCCTCGAAAGTTATAGAAGATAACGGCATCTCCGTCAGTAATCCGCGGAAGCGGTTCGCCATTGGCTCCAATAACTACAGACGGACGGACAAACTCATCTCCTGTGCGGTTGGTATCATCTGGGTTTCCGTAATAGTCGCGATAGGCATCTGTCGCTGCATTAACGCGGTCCCCGGTTCCTTCGGTTAGGAGACGGTATGCAACCTCAACACGGTCCCATCGGTCATCCCGATCCATGGCGTAGTAGCGACCGACAACGGAGGCTATCTGCCCGATCCCGATCTCTTTTAACTTCGCCTCAATTTGCTCACAGAACTGGATACCGAGGTCAGGTTGACAGTCACGTCCATCACTAAAATTGTGAACCAAGACTTGGTTAGATTCGAGTCCGTTTGTCTTCGCGAGTGTGAGCAGTCCGTAGAGGTGTCCAAGTGAGCTGTGCACGCCTGCATCGCTTGCCAGTCCCATAAGATGCAGATGCGTCCCGTGTTTTTTGACATGGGCAATCGTCCCTAAAAGCACTTCGTTCTGTGCAAACTCGCCGGAGTGGATCATGGTACTGATACGGAGGAGTTCCTGATTCACGATACGTCCTGCGCCGATGTTCTGATGTCCGACTTCGCTGTTACCGATGACTCCAGCGGGGAGTCCGACATCTTCGCCGGAGGTATGGATTTGTATATGTGGATAGTTCTGCCGAAGCCAATCATCTACGGGTGTTTTTGCGAGATGAACGGCGTTGGCGTTGTTAAATTCGGGATACGGGTTATTGCCCCAGCCGTCTCGGATGATGAGAACGACGGGGCGTTTCTGATGGGTTGTCACGCAGCTTCCTTCCTAATTGCAAATGTATGTGAAATTCTGTTTTAAACGTGCTATACTCTTTCAAGCCTCCGGAAATTTGACGAGGGTGTAGATATCACGCACAGAAAGCTTACAGCGGTTTGAAAGCAGGTGTATCACCTCATCTGTCTTCCGAAATTCTGTCAGTATCCATTGGGTGTCTCGGCGCAAATAGCGTTCAACGTGTACACGGTTTTGGGAGATGAGCATGTATTCTTGCAAGGAGTCCAGCTGCTGATAGTACTCAAATTTCCCACCGCGATCGAACGCTGCGGTTGAGGGGGACAGAACCTCCACAATGAGCACTGGATTAAGGAGTGTATCAAAAGTATCATCCTCAAAACGCGGTTCACTACAGACGACAACAATATCCGGATAGAAATAGGATGTCGGCTGGCGGATCTGCACACGCATATCGCCCGGATAGATTTCACATCCCTGTGCCACCAATTGGGTGTAAAATTGATTTGCCATATTCATGGTAATAAGATTATGGGCGCGACTTGCCCCAGACATCGCAATGATCTGTCCGTTGTGGTATTCGTTTTTAAAGGGCTGCTTGCGTTCCCAAGCGAGGTATTCTTCGGGTGTCAGATGGGTTTGCGCTGTGAGCGTTGACATACGTGCCTCCATGAGGCTCTGTTTTCTTACCAAACGATTTGAACGGTGGACATCTATTAAAGCCCTGTCTTCAATTGACTCCATGTTGTTGTGAGTTTTCCACGTGCTTCGACATCTTGCGGTGTCTCCATAACTTTTTGGATGTCGGCTTCGCTCAGGGTTTTTTCATAGAGTCGGACTTCATCAATTTTACCGGGGAAAAAATCTGTGGGTCTGCCGAAATCATCACCACCGATCCAGAGTTCTAAGTTGGAGGGCGCGATTGGTACATTGTTCGCAGCATCGCCTTCGAGTTTGCCGTTCACGTAGACCTTCATTGTTTTGCCATCGAAGGTTCCTGCGAAATGATACCATTCGCCGACTTTCCAATCGGTTGTTGTGGATTCAGTGAAGGTGTTGTTCGGTTTGACGAGAAAGTCGATACTGTCTTTATTGCCGAAGTCGAAAATAACGAAGATGGAGTTATTTTTGACCATCAAGCGTCGGCTGGTGAGTACATCATTTGGGCTGAACCACGCCATGAGGGTAATATTTTCCTCGATTGCGAGGGCAGGATCGTCTGCGACAACGACATGATCGTCCTCGCCGTCAAATTCGAGTCCGGTGCCGAACTTTCCCTCAACCCACTTGGGATTATCATTGAAATCTCCGTCGTGTCCGTTGCCTGTGACATCTGTGGCTTTTTTGCCTGTACCTTCATCAAAGGGCCAATAGGCGACGAGTCCGTCTTCTGCGACGTTGGCGATGCTAAGGTTGGGGATAATAAGGAACGCACATAGCGACAGAACAAAGATAATTTTGGACATTGTGATTTCTCCTATGTAAGCGCGAGATTTTGGATTCTGTATCTTGGGGATTCGTAAATATTATAACATATTTGTCAAAAAGAAATGTAGAAAAAATATTGTCTGAATCAGGATGGACAGGATTTTAAGATAGGCAGGATTAAGACGTTTTATATTGCGCGCACGTTCTGTTACGGACGATATGTTTATAGCCGGGTTAGTCGGTAGCGATTTATGGTTGATTCTGATATTCTTCATAAACGGATTTTAAGAAGGGAGCGTTAGCTTTTGCGAATTGAATGCAAATCTCATCGGCAATACCGTTATGCCCTTTTTCGTATAGGATACGGACAGTTTTTTCAATATCTCCCTTTTTCATCCCTTGTAGGTACCACATTTCGCTCTTAGGAATTTCCAGATAAATTTCTCCAACTTTTTCAGGTGTTGTCAACGCATGTTTCTGCAAGGCTTCAATAACACTTGATAAAGTAAAAGCGTACCCCGGAACCTTGTTAAGATAGTTCATGGATACTTTTATCCACGTGAGTACTTCATCATCTATTTCATCGATCAGTCCTATCCACTGAGATAATGGACTTAGAACTTTTTGATATTGTGCTTCGTTTCTATGCTCAGAGAGAACCTCAAACAAGGCACGCCATGCTGATATAACCTTTATCTTCACTTTGTCAGATAGGTTATCGGCGCGTCGGGAGAAAAAGTAGACCATACCCGCAAGAAGATTTGGATTGCCACTGTGTATCAACTGATAAATGAGACTGGTTTTGTCTTCTAAGGTTTCACTGTCTTCTATCCACCGTGTACAGATGTGATTAACAAGTGCATTCAGTACTTCTGCATCAGTAAAGGGGGTGTTCAATGCCTTCTGATAATGTCTGTGTGCTTTGAGCAGTAAGTAAAACTCCTCGCGGACTGGGTGTAACAGATACCCGGAAAAAGCGGCTTGCCAATGGTCTTCATTCTGCTGCGGGAAAATGTGATCTATGTTGCTGACAACCCAGTGCTCGTCGAGGTATAACAGATTTGGTAAGTAAAATCCGAGTGTATAGGAAAACTCCAGCGATGGTTCAACGCTGCGGTCTAATCTGTTGGTAAAATCTGTTTTGATAGATTGTGTCCATCGGCAACTCTCAAGTTTATCCTCATTGATACGGGCGACCCTTAAGGCATAGTTTATCATTGCAGAAAACACTTTTCCTCTATCTGAGCTTAAGGCATCAAGAGAAGAATCTTTCGGAGCGAAAATGCTTGGTTCAGCTTTCTCCACAAGAATCAAAAGAATTTCTTCAGCGAGGGGCAAAAATTGCACATCAAATGCATGTTTATCATCTTTTGTTCCCTCTCTTATCAAATCGGCGGCAGTAGAAAGAATCCAATTCCTATAGTTGAAGCCAACTTTGTACTGCCCACTCCAGAAGTGTTCAAACGAAAGAATCTTGCAGATGAATTTAAGTAACGCGAACCAATCAAACGGTTTTTCATCACGCCATGCCTTTAAGGACCCGTGCAATAGGGAAGATTGGTAGAAACTGGAGACATCTTGAAAGGGTAATAGGTTGTCCGTAAATTTTTGTGGATCAGCCTCTACACATTTCTCAAGTGTTTGTGCCAAGCCGCGCTCTGTTGGGTCGGACTTTCGGAAAACTTCTGTTTCCTTGAAATTGATGAGGTATTCAGCAATTTGAGCATTTGACAGACTGGACAATTTTTCAACTGTTAGAGGGCTAGTACTTCCTGCCCAAATTTCGGTTGAACAATTAAAACCTGGATGTTTAATTGGTGCAGGATTGATCTGTTCATACTTCTGATAGGCAGCAATAACTTTTTCATTGCCAGTTTCCAAAAGGGCAGAAAGCCATTCTCGTCTTTTGTACGCTATAGATTTCGAGCGTGTGTCATCATCCTTTGTAGAAGTTAGTCCTGAGTCGATTCTATCCATTGTAATATTTGCTCCATTTCGCCTTCGCTAAAAGCATAGTTATTGGTTTGAATCAATTCATACATTTCGGGTTTCAGCTCAATTTCATCGAGTGGGTTGCCTTCCCATTCCCAAAATAGGTGTTTCAGATTGCTGTAATGGTCAGTGATCGCCTTGAATGCAATCCGCCTAATGATAGCGTGCGGATCCTGTAGTAAAACTTGGACTGTTTGTTCTATGCTATCAGGTGCAGCAAACCGGAAGAGGGCACTTGTAAAACTTACTATTAATTCGGCATAATCGGGGTGCGAGAGTTGTGATAGATCGCTTTCAACGCGTTTTATAAAATTGACTTTGAATCTATTCGCATCTGCTATTTTCCGAATCTGCACAAGTGCGATGTCTGCTGCCGCAATGCCACATAAATTCGCTATGGCGCGTCCATGTCTTTTGAGTGCGTCTTCAATCCAATAATCGTCCATTAAGGTTCGGAGGTCTGGCTCAACAAATTCAATCTCAAGCATTATTGTGAGGAGGGCAAGTGTTAATTCCAGTTTACGTCCGTCAAGAAGTTTAGGCAGAATTGTTTGACCTATTTCCTGCTCCATCAGTCCGTATTTCTGGTTGGATTTCAATGCATCTGCTATAAAAGTGATATGCTGAGGTTTTATCCGGTCTGTAGGAAGTGTGCCGATAATTTTGACAGTATCTAAGTCTGTCCGACCATTATCAATCCGCTCTCTACTTTCGTCTGTAATGGCATCAATAATGTCCACAAGGATATGAGCGGGACACTCTGGATGCGTAGAAATCCTCACCACATATTCCAGAGCATGCCAACGTGGACTATAGTAATATCCGGGCTGATCCGGAGATTCTTGAGGCATTGGATTTCGATCAGGATCGAACCATCCATCCTCTTTTAAGGGTTCCAACCATGTTAGGAACTCAAGTTTTCTGAAGAAGTATGCGCGTCTTTCCTCAGATCCCAATAGATTGGGGAGAGTACTTCTGATTTCTTGTGTCGGCTCCTCATAGGCACAAATCCGATCCAATCGGCTGAGGAGGTCAAGAAAGCTGCCTACTAAATTCGACAATATACCCTCAAATTCATACCAGAGACCTTCAAATTCTTCTCTATCTCGAGGAACCCTCCACGCACCGTGGCGATGGGCAAACCTATGAAATTGAGTAGAGACATTTATCCATCTGATAGCAAAATTTACACGGACATCATCGGTAGAAAGAAGAACGAGAGCATCATCAATGCCGAGTGCAGCTAAAATTGAAGCAGTGTGCCCTTTACGTTCTTTTAACTCGCTATAATTTCCTAATTTGGTCAAGACTTCTTCTGTCAGCTGGTTTTGTATATTTGCCTTGGCTTGGTCACTAGACAAAATATCTCGTAAACCACCGTCAATTTCCCGAGCAATATGTGCTAAAAGACTTGCTGCCGTTTCTAAGTCTGTGCCGTGTAGAATTTTGATTCCATCCAGATAATAGGCTGCTATTTCGGGGCCAATTGCTTCAAGGTTCTGGCGAATCTCACGCTGCTGAGGACTTAAATCAGGTGCGCGACTTGGAACATCGCTTTGGATCCGCGATGAGTCCTGTTCATCGTCAAACCCATCGTTCATTCTTCTTTCACATCCTTTGCTCCAAATTCAATAATCACATATTAACACATTTCAAGACGAATGTCAAGCCATTTTGAGAGACACGTGTCCTTCCGCTGGGGCTAAAGCGCATCACTATAAACATAAAAGTTTTACGCGAATACAAGAAGCAGGGGAATATTAAACAGTACGCTCAATAGACCAGTGCCGATCAGTGCTTTGGACGACGACTGCCTCTGGCATGTCCATTTGTGTTAGCATCTCGTTGACTTCGGCGATGGTGAAGGCGGCGAGGAAGGAGTCGTAGTATAACTTCTGTTGGTAAGGGGTGTCATCCGCGGCGTAGCGATCAACGAAGGCTTGTGCGTCTGCGGGTGTCTCTGGACGGATGAGGTCTCTGATGAGAACAACGCCTTCGGGACGCATAACTCTGCCCATTTCTTGGAGTGCCTTCAGCGCGTCGTGGATGTGATGCACGATGCTGTTGGAGATGAGTCCGTCAAAGGTGTTGTCGGGGTAGGGTAGGGTTTTGGCATCGACGCGTTCGAGGGTTATCCGGTCGGTGAGATCGGCATCTGCGACGTGGCGTTTCGCTATCTTTAGCATCTCCTCGGACAGGTCAATAGCGGTGATGTGGATATCGGGACAATGCTGCGCGAGTAGGATGGGAATCTGTGCGGGACCGGTGCCGACATCGAGGAAATGTCCAGTGCTCGCGCCGAGTGCGACGACGCGGTCTACAAAAGCCTGATCAACTTCGCCGTGCTCCATCGCATCGTAGGCTTCGGCGGCTTCGGTTGTATCCATCACTTCTTGTTCTACAATTCGGTTCATTCTCTGACTTTCTGATGAGTTGAGT
The DNA here is from genome assembly GCA_012270875.1 of Candidatus Poribacteria bacterium. GTDB lineage: Bacteria > Poribacteria > WGA-4E > WGA-4E > WGA-3G > WGA-3G. The sequence continues at coordinate 16,062 of JAAXHI010000439.1, forward strand.
GACAGTTCGTGCGTTCTGGTGAATCTGGTCGGGCTGAAATTGCGTGTACATTCCGACCGCCATCGCATCTGTCGGTTTGATATTTTCAAGCGCGAGTTGAAAGGCATCACGCGGTTCGTTTCTGCCAGCGGCTAATACTTTGATAGCGATTATCGGTGTCGGTATCGCCTGTATGGCAGCGAATGCTGCGAACCGATCATCCGGCAGATAGAGTTCTCTATGTCTCGTATGATTATACAACGCACAGACATAAAAGTCAACATCATATCCTTCAGTATAGCAATGCTTGAGGACCAGTGGATCGTGTGTGCCGAGTCCGACGGCGCAACCGAGATCCCGAACGTATTTGAGGCTTTCGTGCAACGAATCGAGTCGTCCCTCTGCGTACAATTTATCGGTTGTGCCACCGTGGTGGTAGATAGCAATCGGTTTGTAGCGCGCGATAATCTGTAGGTATTCGTCAAGGTCGGCGTATTCTGTATCTTTGGGTGTCTGAGCAATCCACTGGATTGTGCCGCCTGCGTTCCAGTATTCGTTGAGGGTACGCATGATATGCCTATCGGCACGTGCGAGGACGGTATTGATGCCGTTCTGTTCCGCTTGCCGGAGGTCTGCTATAATTTGATGTGTTGTATAGTAATCTATCATCGCCTGCGATGCCGCGGCAGAGCGGTGCGAGATGCCGCTATACGGATTGCCGCCGATAATGAGTCGTGTGATGCGATGTGATGCAATAGAAATAGTCGGTAGTTTCATCGTATTATTTTGTGCCCCCCGGTTTCTCTTGAGAAAAATTGGAGCTCCGAGAACCGGCATTGGGGTTCAAATCTCTGTTCGCCGCAATTTTGTAAATTCGCCCCTTTGGGTCTGTATAAAACATGAGTTGATACATTTTAACTGTTGTATCGGGTGTTTGTGCTACGCGGCGTCCGAGGTTAACTGACCCTCTGTTGGAAATGATTTCGCGATGTGCTTGCTGTAGAAAAGTCAGCGAAGGTGTCTGCCAGATGTAAATTCTTGAACCTGTTTCGGTGTTGCTGATTCCGTGAGGTGTCCCCCATTTTTGAATCGCCGTTGAAATGTGCCTTCCCTGCCACACCTTCAGAATTTGCTGTACTTCTTTCCGCTGTATTTCTTCTTTCTCTGGTGAGGGTTCGGGAGCATTCATCAAATGCTTTGATGCTGTACACCCGACGAGTAAGATGCTCGCAGCGAATACGAGCAGTGTAAATTTGTTCATTTTCAAATCTCCTTGTGATGCGATGGAAATTGGCGGTAGTTTCATCATTTACTTCGTGAAGTTCTGGCTCTGATATACCCGAATTTCCCGAATCACAACATCCTCAAAGGATACTTTAGTTTTACCCGTCAATGGTTCTCGTGTAGCACCTGCTAAATCACGATTGACATGGATAGCAACTCTTAGCGTCCGTACGGGTCTGTCAATGTCAATGCGTAACACTTTGCCGTTCTCGGATCTCGCAATTTTATGACTTGTCACGGGTTCAAAATGATGTGATTTTTCGTTCGTCATCTCTGCAGTTGATGTATCTACTGAGAGACGATAAATGTTTGAAACCGGATGCACTTGAATGTAAGCGACATTCGTAAGCGTGTCGAGTTGAATTAGTGCTTCAGTCTTATGTTTACCTTCCACCCAGTCGCCATATCGGAGACTGTGCCTATAAGCAGGGTTATCCTTTTCAACAAAGCCCTTTACTTTCAGGAAACTGGTTGTGGCAAGATCGTCATCAACGAGTTTTGGATACGCTTCACAAGACAGGTGTGTAGCCGCTATTCGTTTTGGAAGTGGTGCGCAACCTACCGTGAGTAGACATGCGCCGATTGCCAGATATACGTGCCAAGAGTAGATTCTACCCAACATCGGTCTTTACCTCCGTCGCATTGATTAGTGAATAGCCCTAAATACCTCTACTTCCAATTGAGTTCAGTTGTGGGGTTGTAATTCTTTTTTATGTCAGTTTTGGAGATTATACCGTTTGGACGCGCATAAAATGTGAGTTCGTAGGTGTAATCTGTCTGTAAGATTGTTCCTGCTACTCCGTGTAAGCCGCTGTGCTGTCGCTGGGAAAAGATTCGGTGATTTTGCGGGGCAAGGAATGTCTGCACGGGTACTTGCCAGACATAGGTTTTCCAATCTGTTCCGTTGTCTTCAACTTCGTGCGGCGGGCCCCATTTCTGAATCGCCTTTGAGATGTGTGTGCCTTTCCATTTGTCCATAGTTCGCTGCATCTTCTCATTCTGTGTCGGTTCTTCGTATGTGTGTCTCAAATGCGCTGGTGCTGTACACCCTGCCAGCAATATGCTCGCGATAAGTGCAAAATGTAAAGTGAACGCCAATCTGTTCGTTTTCAAAAAGGTGTGTTGGAAAATTCGGGTCATCACAATGGAGCACTTCCCTGTTAACTTTGTCAGATAAATAGCGATTTCTATGCCAATAGGACTTATGCGATACTGATAGAATAGATGGATTTAGCATTTTTGGGATACATGATCATTCAGTTTTAATTTCACCCCATGTGGTTGTGCTCAATTGTGGCTGCGGTGAGACGGGTAAAGCCGACGGGTCAAACCAATCGCTTACATAATTGCTGCCATCGTGCGTAAGTTGCGTGATCTCGTGCGTCACCAGATTGATTTTGAAGATCTGAGATTTACCTTCAATTGGTTTGGTATAGACGAGTTCATCACCAGATGGCGACCAAGTGAGTGCTTTTATCCCTCTGGCAATAATCACGTCAACAATCCGTTGAAGTCCGCTACCATCGCGGTTAACGGTGAATATGGACTGTTGTGCGAGTGCAGGTCTGTGCCAGACAAAAGCGATTTTGTTGTGAACGGGTGACCACGCCGGTTGCATCATTCTCGGAACATCATCCGGGAGGAGTGTCTCTTGCTTACGGATTTCTAAATTAATAAATCGGATTTGGCGGCTCGCCCAATGAATCTCATCTACCACAACAAACGCGAGTTCTGTTCCATCCGGAGACCAAACAGGTACTTCACCATCTCCTTTTTCCATTTCAACAAGGCGGTTTACCAACGTTCCGTCTGGCTTGGCAGTATAGACGGTTCTTTGTTTAGCCTCACGGTCAAGTTGAATATAAGCAATTTTTTTCCCATCGGGGGACCAGGCGGGAGTATCTCTATATGCGGGTGCTGTGCGAAACACGGGTCGTACTCCACCTCCATCCGCGCGCATAATATAGAGATCACGCTCCCCACCTCGCGTGGAAACAAAGAGGATCTCCTCCCCTGTTGGTGAAAAGACCGGATTTAAATCGTCTGCTCGGTGATTGGTGAGTCTTACTTGCTGACTTCCATCGGGATTCATGATGTAGATTTCAAAGTTGCCATTCCGATAGGACGAAAACACAATTTTCTCAGTCGTGAGCGGTTTCGCAGAAACAGAATGCAACAGTCCTAAACTCAAGCAACACAAACAGAAAGCATATAGTAGTTTCATGGAAAGTCTTCCTAATTATATGTCCAGTATTGATGGCACCCTTTTCGAGTTCTCACAATAAACGCTGCTTTGTTAACCTTGTCAAGTGAACAGCAATTTTCGTGCCAATTTAAAACAGTAGACAGAATGGGAGATATAGCGGATTTAGTAGGTTTGGTGTATGTATTGATTGCACGAAATGGGGCAAAGCGTAAGTTGACTGCACGGATTTGTGCAGATGTGGATAGGAAAAGGGGTATGGGACAGCAGGACTGCTGTCCCATTATAGTAAAACCTATGATTATAGTAAAATCCGAAAATAAGTTTACACTTGTCGCTCGTAGGGGTTGGGCAACCCAACCCCTACGGTTCCCATGTGTGCAAATAATTACGGACTTTACTATAATTGGGCACTCTCAAACAGTCTGAATACCTATAACAGGCATTCAGACTGGCACAAACTGGAAGTTTATGCTACAAAGATATTGACTTATTTATGGGCTTCACTATAAAGATTATCGGATAGCGATCGGGTTGCCCGGAGAACCTGTCGCACCTTTGAGGCGCAGCGGTGCGAAACTGAAGGCGAATTCGTAGACTTTCGCCGCCGCTAACTCCTCTGTGATGATGTTCTCAAGGTTGTAAATCCCGTGTTTGACAATGAAGAGTTGATGCACCGGAAAGGCGAGGGTCTCATCGGGATTCGGAACGACCTCGATGCCCCAGTTATCGGCACAGAGCATCACGATTTTCTGGTCAACGAGGTATTGCCCGGCTTCCATGCCGATGCCGGGTTCTGTGGTCCCGTAACGATCGTTATCTGTCATCCAGAATTTACCCCAGCCGGTGTGGATGATAACGACATCACCGGGGGTAATCTCGACACCCTGCTTTTTCAGCGCACCTTCCAGATCGGCGCGCGTGATTTCATAACTATCGCCGAGGACTTCAACGCCTTTGTAGCCAGCGACATCAATCAGGACACCGCGCGTTACGATGGGTCCCACGTTCTCAACACCGAGTTCCGTGAGACCTTCGGCTTTGGCGAAATCATGTTGATCTAAACCGTTGTAGTAAAGGTCGCCGATACCGATGTGTCCGAGTCCATCAAACTGTGTGCCGATCTGACCAATCTCACCGCTGAAAATCTCTTCAAACCACGTCGTTTTGTTTTCACCGAGTGGTCCTGACATCGCTGGAATCCGTAGGCTGTAGTGCCGCGTTCCGAAGACGGGGATACCGCTTTCATAGACTCTGCCGAGTTGAAAGACTTCACCCGTTTTGATTAAACTTGCTGCTTCCAATACTTTTTGCGGCGTTAATCGGTTGACGGCACCGCGCCGGTCATCGGGCCCCCATTCGGAAGGGAACCACGATTCTTGCGTTACGGTAAAAGTCGCCGTGAGTGCGATTAGTACGACTGTAAGCGTGAATAGGACGAAACGTTTTGGTATGTTGAACATTGCCTTGCCTCCTTACTCTTATTGAATCCACGTTAGTTTACAGAATCTAATGGGAATTGTCAATCCAAAATGGTATTATAATCAGGAGCATTTATGGTTGGTTTTAGAATTATTTAGACACTCCGAATCTGCACCTGTTCCGATTTTTCAGTACGGTGGGGGCGGTTGAGAAACCTCACCAGTGGAGAAGGGTGCCTATTGAGAAAGTTCGGGGTTAGGAACCCCGTACAAGTTACCGAGCATTTCTATGTCCTTAACTTCAATCTTCCTCATTCTGGTATAAGCATTTTGCCACGCCTTATGGAATTTCTATAGTAAATCGAGTAGAGATACACGCATCCTTTTCTTCTGGTGTGGATTTTACACCATAGCCATAGCGTTCG
>JAAXHI010000495.1:0-11380 GCA_012270875.1 Candidatus Poribacteria bacterium
ATCCCTTGCGTCCAGACCGTCATCGCAAGTGTGCGTTCCCAGTGTGGCGTGACGATGTGCATCTCCATATCAGCATGGCTCGTCTCGCTACGATAGAGTTGATCAATCTTTTTCACAACAGTTTCGACATCAGGGACTTGTTCATCGGCTTGCACAAACACGCAAAACGGCACAGCCAATGCCACCAAAAACCATACCTTCAAACTCTGTGATCTGTTCTGTATTTTATTTATGTATTTCGCCATTTTCTCAGTGATCCTTTCTACTTTCACCTTATACTTTTATGATATAACAAAATGGCTTAAAGCGCAAGTTTTTCAGATTTGCCGGAGTGTGTAAATACTTTGTCATGAGTTTAGAACTAAAGTGAACCACCAGAGACGTTTCGTTGTATGTGTTCACTTTTTTTGTCTGAATCGCGGATTACGCGGATGACACAGATTGCGCGGATTTTAAGACATCCTGCTGTGAAATTACCCCTTATCTATCGGGATTGAAACCCTCTTACAATAGAGTGGGAGTCGAATATTCGGTTGATATTTGTTGCCAGATGTGTTATCATTACCACCAAGTAAGTCGCATTGTGGAGGTGAGAAGACCGTGAACAAACCCCTAAAGGGATTCATTACATATTCGCATAAAGATAAAAAGGCAAAGAATAAACTGCTCACATGCCTTGAACCAATGAAGCGCGAGGGCTTAATAGATCCCTGGCACGACAATGAGATCATTCCAGGTGATAAATGGCGTGAAGAAATTTTTTCTACCAACCTTCCCGATTCAGATGTATGGTTCTACCTCGTCTCCTCTGATAGCCTCGCTTCTGAAACTTGTAACAAAGAATTGGCATTAGTATTAGAAAAAAATATAACCCCTATCTTGATTATTCTTGAAGATTGCGATTGGAAAAATTATAAATTGAGCAATGTTCAAGCTTTGTCTGCTGAAAACTCGTTCCTTAGTGAATGGAAATCTCAAACACTTAGCGACTTTCAAGCTTTACCTGATAAAGGGAAACCTCTTAACGAATGGAATCCGAGAAGCAAAGGTTGGCAAAGTGTAGTGGAGGGCATCCGAGAAGTCGTCCACAAAATACAGTTGCAAACCATGGCCGAACTCGCGTTCAAACAGGGAAATTTCTTGCTAACAATAAGGCAAATAGACCAAGCTATTGTAGCGTATTCGCGTGCTATTGAACTGAACTCACATTACATTGATGCCTATAATAATCGCGGGACTGCTTATGGAAGAATAGGAAATTATGAAAAGGCGATTGAAGACTATGACAATATGATAGCACTCAATCCCAAATCATCCGCCGCTTACAATAACCGTGGAACCATCTATGCTAAAAAGGGAGAGTACAATCTTGCCATCGCAGATTTTAGCAAAGCGATAGGATTTGCTCCAGATTATGTCGAAGCCTATTGCAACCGTGGTACTGCATACTACCTCCAAAATGAATTTGAAACAGCTATTGAAAATTATAACAAGGCAGCTGCCCTGAATCCACACCATGCTGGTACATATAACAATCGAGGTGCTGCCTACGGTAGTAAGGGTGAACATACGAAAGCTATCGAAGATTTCACTACATCAATTGAACTAAATCCACGAGATGCTATGACCTACAACAATCGAGGTCTTTTCTATGCGAACAAACTTGACTTTGATCGGGCAATCAAGGATTATAACAAAGCAATAGAACTGAATCCAGATTTTGCAAATGCCTATATCAATCTTGGTGTGGCTTACCACTACAAAGGGAAGTATGACAAGGCAATCAAAGACTATGATAGAGCAATAGAATTGAATCCTGATCAGGTCATGGTCTACAACAATCGCGGACTTTCTTACAATTCTATTGGTGAACTTGACCGGGCGATTGAAGATTATAACGAGGCAATAAAACGAAAGCCTGACTACGCCGAAGCATACTACAATCGTGGTGCTGCCTATGGTCATAAAGGCGAAGTTGATCTTGCTATTAAAGATTGTGACAAAGCGATAGAACTTGAACCTAATCATGCTGGTGCCCATTACAACCGTGGTGGTGCTTATCTAACAAAAGAAAACGCTGACCAAGCAATTGATGACTTTACCACGGCAATAAAACTAAATCCAAATAATGCTGAAATCTACTACATCCGTGGTAACGCTTGTAGTGATATAAACCAAGTTGACCGTGCGATCAACGATTATACCACAGCAATACAACTCAAACCTAATTATGCCGAAGCCTATTACAATCGCGGCAACCTTCACGGAAAAAAAGGTGATGTTGGCAAAGCTATTGAAGACCATACTAAAACAATAGAACTGAATCCTGATTATGACACAGCGTATATTACTCGTGGCATTTTTTATGGAGAAAAAGGTGAGCTTGATAAAGCCATCAAGGACTTTGATACGGCAATAGAACTTAAATCTGATTATGCCGAGGCTTATCAGAATCGTGGCGTTGCATATAATAAAATAGACAAACTTGATAGAGCCATCACAGATTTCAACACAGCGATAAAACTGGATTCAAAGGATGCCAATACCTATAATAGTCGCGGTGCGGTGTACTCCAAAAAAGGATATCTTGATCTCGCCTTCCAAGACTTTAGTAAAGCAATAGAATTGAATCCAAAGGATAGCAGATTTTATTACAACCGCGGCAATGCTTATAGTGAAAAAGGTGAAATTGACAAAGCCATCGCGGACTATACCAAAGCGATAGAACTCAAACCTGATTATGCCGAGGCATATTACTATCGTGGCTTTGCTTTTGGTACAAAAGGTGAGCATGACCAAGCTATTAAAAACTATACAAAAGCAACAGTATTGAATCTAAAAGATGCTAATGTCTACAACAATCGAGGGGTCGCTTACTACAAGAAGGGTGAAATTAACTGCGCTATTGAAGATTATACAACGGCAATAGAACTGGATCCAGAAGATGGTATAGCCTATTATAATCGCGGCGAGGCATTGTTAGATCTGAGGGAATGGGAAAAAGCGAAAGTAGATCTGAACACTGCCAAAGAGAAGGGGATGGATATCATAGCTGCATTCCACAACGATCACAAAAACGTTGAGAATTACGAAAAGCGACATCGTGTTAAATTACCGGAAGACATCGCGCTTCTGCTAACGCAACGTCGTCGAGACCGTTATCCCAAGACACGAACAGTATTGGATGCCGATGGTAACCCCATCGAATCTCCGAACGTAGTGAATTTACGTGAGAAACTTCGGAATGCTGGAATACCGTTGAACGAGTATATCAAGTCAAAACCCACTTTCGGTATCAACACTGCACCGACTGAAGCGTTTGTGATAGACAAAGCAACGCGGGATGAACTCATTGCATCGAACCCTTCCTCTGCTGATATTCTGAAACCGTTTCTACACGGACAGGACTTAAGACGTTGGCATGTTGACACGCCTCAGCACTGGCTCATCTTTACACACCGTGGTATAGCGATAAATGACTACCCCGCAATCTTGAAGCACTTAGAAAAATACCGAGAACCTCTAAGCAAGCGAAAAGGCAAGCAGGAGTGGTATGAGCTGCCAGTATCTCTCGACGATGCAGAGCGTTTTGCGCAACCGAAACTCGTCTGTCCAGACACCTATAACCACCAGACTTTCGCTGTTGATACAAGCGGTTATTATTACGGCAAAACGTCCTACCTTATCCCAACTGAGGAAACTTGGCTCTGCGGTCTCCTCAATTCTCGCACGGTGGAGTGGTTCTATTCACAGGTGTCGAAGCAATTGACGATTGATCCGCTTCGGGCGCGGAGTGGGTATATCCAACAGATTCCGATCCCTGACCTCACACCAGAGCATAAGGCAATGATCGCTAAATTCGTTGATTATCTGATCTATCTACAGCAGCAACCGGAGATAAACAGCAAGGATTTGAAGTATGCCCGCGACCGCATAATGCTCGGATACTTTGAGCGCGTTATTGATGGATTGGTTTATGAGGCTTATCTACCTGCGGAACTTCATAAGAGCGATAAAGTTTTCTTGCAACCGTTATTGGACGAAGGGTTGCCATCGATTGAAGATATTCAGGCTGATAAAATGTCAGCACTCCGAGACATTTTTGAACTATTATATGAAAGAACCCATTCTATTCGACGTAACCTTTTCTTTATAGATAGTGTAAAACAGGTTCGCGTCATTCAGGGGAAACTGTGAGAATCACCGACATTGAGATCAAAAACTTCAGAGCATTCCGCGGAACTTATCATATTGATCTGAGCAGATCAGGAAAGAATTTAATAATCTACGGTGAAAACGGGAGCGGCAAATCATCGCTGTATCTTGCGTTAAAGCTCTTCCTTGAATCTGGTATAGACGAAGGCAATAAGAATACTGAGTTTGAAAACCATCAAAATATTTTTACTGAAGATCCCGGGCATATCAAACTTTGCCTCCGCGCGGACCGCCGATCGGAACCAAATGTTTACAAATGGTCACAACACACTATAGTAAAATCCGAAAATAAGTTTACACTCGTCGCTCGTAGTAGGGGTTGGGTTACCCAACCCCTACGGTTCCACCATGTGTGCAAATAATTACGGGCTCTACTATAAAGAGGAAACAAATGACGAATTAATTATTGAAGCATCAAGGACAAAAGGATTTCTTGACTATAAAGCACTGCTGGAAACACACTATCTCCACCGTGAAAACGATACCGTGAATTTGTTTGATTTGTTGGTTAAGGTGCTGCTGGCAAACACCATCAATCCGGTGAGAGAACGGAACCTTGCTGAGGACTGGAATGACATTCAACCTCCTTTTCCGCGCAGAAACTGGGAAACCCGAATCGCAGCCCTTGAGGAACAGATAGAGGTTTTTAACAATGAACTAATAAACAGATTAGTAGAACTGCGCCCGAATGTATCCGAAATTCTTAGCAAGTTTGGATATAAGGTTGCTCTCGACTTAGATTTTCGGGGCATAAAATATAACCGAGATAACAAAACCCTTGATAACCAAGAGATTCTCTTAAAGGTTGAACTCTTTGATACAGAGATACCATCACATCATCGCTTCCTGAACGAAGCAAAGTTGTCAGCGATCGCCATCGCCATCTACCTTTCGTCAATTCTGCTCCAACCGGAAAGCGACCTGAAAATTCTCGCACTTGATGACGTCCTGATCGGCTTGGATATGTCAAACCGCCTGCCGGTGCTTGATATTCTAAAAGAGTATTTTCCAGACCACCAAATCTTTTTGACGACTTATGATAAGGCGTGGTATGAGATTGTCAAGCAACATACAGATCAAAAGGATTGGAAATACGCTGAATTCTATTTCGGACAAACCGATGAATTTGAAATCCCAGTCTATGCAGAGGATAAGGCATACCTTGACAAGGCGAAAGAATATCTTGATGCAAATGACTATAAAGCTTGTGCCATCTATGTTCGCACTGCTTTTGAAACAATAATCAAACAATATTGTGAGAAAAAGGATCTCGCTATTAAATATCGCGAAAATCCTAAAGAGTTGAGAAGTGATGACTTTTGGATGCCCATAAAAACGGAAACGGACGAAGCGGGTCTTCTGCTTTTAGATCTAAGAATTGTTGACAAAATTGAACTGTATCGAAGCATCATCCTAAATCCGCTCAGTCACGCTACAATTGCGAATATCTACAGAAAAGAACTTGAGGATGCTGTTGATGCAGTGGAAGAACTTGAAACTGCATTAGCACAAGTTTAAGCCAATGAGAAAATGTTGGATCATAAAAAAATGAAAAAAGAACACAATCAAGAGTCTGCCGAAACCTATTATAGTCGTGGGTTGGCTCATAGCAAAAACGGCGAACTTGATAAGGCTATCGCAGATTATACTAAAGCGATAGAACTCAAACCCGATTATGCCGAGGCATATTACTATCGCGGCATTGCCTACCGCATGAAAGGTGACTATGAGCGTGCTATTGCAGACTACACCAGAGTGATAGAACTCGAACCCGATAACGCCGATGCCTATTACCGTCGCAGCAGGGCGTGGTTATACCTCGGAGAAGAGGAAAAAGCGAAATTGGATATGAAAACTGCCAGCGACATCGGAATAAACAATACCACAGCTATAGATGAAATACTACGAGACTATGATCGTGCATGGAAAACCCTCGGTAACTTATGAGATATTTGACAATTGTGGAGATTCTGGAGGTTGCCGAGGGACATGTCCGGGACTACCAATTCTTGAATGAAGATCGGTTACACTATTTGGTTGAAGCGGTTAGCGCAAAATTTGGTGACACAGAACTGTTTCCGAATTTATTTCAAAAAGCTGCGGTGTATGCGCATCACATCATTACAGGCCATATATTCTTGGACGGGAATAAGCGTGTTGGCCTAACATGTGCACTCCGGTTTTTAGAATTGAACGGTTACTCCCGTCGTCTCAATATTGATGACTCTATTATTGAGCTCGGTTTTAAGATCGCGGATGGTTCTATAACAGATATTGAAATTATTGCCGACCACATAGAGTCGTGGATTTTGTAAAAAACGAATGCTAACGCGGCACCAAATTTATCCTTCCAAACCACCTCCAAAACTATAAACATGCCGCCCTTATAGGGCTAAATTCTTCTTTTCAACGCTTTCTATAAATATGCCGTTCCTACGGAACTCAAGAGCGGTTTTGGGATAGGCGAGGTTTGAGACTAAGATTTGGCGCGGTTCCGAACCGCGCCTACCAATAGGTATAACCATAAATGCCCTAAGACACTCCAAAAATTGACTTGACAAAATTCTGTGCAAAATGATAAACTTACTTCAAACAAAGGAACCCGCAAAGAATACCCTTAGTTTCTAAAAATAGAGAAAGGACAACAACATGGCATCACAAAACGAACTACAGTCAATGCTAAACGCACCCATCGGCTTAGCACCGAACACCTATTTACACTTCTACAATGGCGGGAAACTCCGCGCTGAGTTTATGGGTGAAGATGATCCAAAAGATGATTATTACTCCGAAGAATGGATCTTTTCGACGAACCGAGCAATCACTCCCGGTAGAGAGAATCCGCCCGACAAAGGCCTCAGCCGTATCGAACTTCCGAGCGGTGAGATCGTGTTATTGAAAGAACTGCTGGACGCATTCCCCGAAGAGACACTCGGTAACGCACACGTCGCCAAATACGGCACGGAATTAGGCGTACTTCTCAAGATTTTTGATGTCGGCGACGGGGCGCATATCCCGATCCATTGGCATCCGAACCCCGACTTCTCACAAAAACACCTCAACTCACCCTTCGGCAAAAACGAGGCGTGGATTTTAATCGGCACGCGTCCGGGTGCGAAAGCGTGGATAGGTTGGAAAGAAGCGATCGACAAAGCAGAATTCCGTCGCCTGATGGAAGCGCAAGATGTGCCAACACTGCGGAGCCTTATGCATGTCGTTGAACCGAAGGTCGGGGAAGTCTATTTCTTACGTACACCGATCGTCCATTCGCTCGGCACAGGACTTTGTGTCCTCGAACCGCAGGAGCCTACCGACTGGAATATCCTCGCCGAATGGGAAGGTTTCCCGTTTGAAAGAGACGATGGACACCTCGGTCTCGGATGGGATCTCGCTGTAGATGCCGCCGAATTCGATAAACTCGAATTGGATTACCTCAACAACTACATCCGACGCACGCCGGAACTCGTCCGAGCAGAAGGCGAGAACCGTGAAGACCGAATCGTGCCAGAGGAAGCCTCAAAATTCTTTGGGTGCTCACGCTTGACAGTGAACTCAACGCTGAGTATGCCTGCGGACAAAGGCTTCTATGCACTCGTGACATTGGGTGGCGAAGGCGTGCTACGCGGTGATTTTGAAGACGTTCCGCTCAAACGCGGCAAATCCGTCTTTATTCCTCGCTGCTTGTCGAGTTACGTCATCGTTAGCACCGGCGACACACCGATGGAAATCATCTGTTGCTATCCACCAAACCTCTAAAGTAGTAGGCATACTCCGTATGCCGGAACCACTTGCTGTGCGATAAAAACGGTAGTAGGCGATGTTAGACTTTAAACCCCCGAAACCGAATACAACTGTGATTCAAGCTGCACAAGCCCTGACACCACTCATTAATCGCTTGTTTTTGAAGGGGCTAACCTTAGATATTGATAGAGAGTCTATTGCTCGCTTAAAAATGACGGACGGGCACCCGACTGTGCTGGCTCCGAACCACGCTGCACGCGCCGACCCTGCCGTTACGTTCCTCTTGTCCAAGCAGCTCTCTCAGCAGTACTACTACTTGACTGCGCGGGAAAGCTTCGACAAAGGGAAATTCGGTGGCTTACGGAGTTTCCTGCTACAGCGGTTCGGTGCGTACTCAATTGTACGTGGTACGGCGGACCGAAACGCTTTCCGTACGACGCGGGAACTCTTATGTGAAGGCAACTCGCCGCTTGTTATCTTCGCTGAGGGCGAAATTTCACGGCAAAATGATACCGTCATGCGCTTTGAGAGAGGCACTATACAGCTCTGTTTCTGGGCTTTGGACGACATGGCGAAAGCGGAGATCGACAAACCGCTTTATGTCGTTCCTATCGGAATCAAATACCATTATCCACAAGACATGTGGGACGATATTGATGCCGCCCTCAAAGAATTAGAGGAAAAAATTTTTCCACCTGCTGATAGAACGCCGATTGATCGCTATCTACGGTTGCGCCGTATCGGTGTCGCTATATTCAAAACGCTCGCCGCCGAGTATCAGTATAATATCGACGAAACCGTGCCACTTGATGTACACATCGAAAAATTAAAAGAGCAAATCTTGTCCCATGCTGAAAAAATCATGGGGATTGACTCTGATGCCGATGTACTCACAAGGGTACGTACGTTGAAAAACTTAGTCGATGCCGAAGTCTATAGAGACATTGAGCAGATGACAGAATACGAACAGAAAATACATGAGGAACTCCTCCAGAAATTTCAGCGATTTTATCCGGACCTGGAGCGGTTAATCAACTTTATATCCATTTCGGATGGGTACGTCGCTGAAGAACCTTCACCGGAACGGTTTCTTGAGGTAATTATCCGTCTCGAAAGAGAAGTGTTTGGTACAGCAAAAATGCGGGGACCGCGGGTCGCATCAATTCGTGTCGGTGAACCCAAAAATCTCCGAGAATGCTACGATACCTACAAATCAGAAAGAAGAGAAACGGTAGATCAGATAACCTTTGAACTCGAAACAGCGGTTCAGACGCTGGTGACGGACGTATCATAATTACACCGTCGTTGCTCCGCAAGGTAAAATTAAAAAGGAGAAAACATGGCAAAAAAACTGTCGATTGGAAGTTGGGCCTACGCATTTGGTCCCTATGAAGATAACCCTGTTCCGTTCGATGATGTCGTCAAACGGCTCAGCGAACTGGAATTTGATGGCGTTGAAATCGGGGCATTCAAACCGCATATTGATATTAACGACTATCCGATGAAAAGTGATCGGGATGCCGTTAAAGGCTTAATCTCTTACTACGGCTTAGAAGTCTCTGGCTTAGCCGCCGACTTCTGGTCGCATCCGGGTCCTGGCACAGATGAGGCGCAAGAGGACGATACATACTTCAAACTGTTCAAAGAGAACCTCCAACTCGCCTTGGATCTCGGATCGCCTGCTATCCGGGTAGATACAGTGAGTGATCCTGAAGAAGGAATTCCGGGGGTGAGTCGAGAGGAAGCATGGGATCGGATCGCCTCTGTCTGGAGACGCTGTGCGCAAGTCGCGGAAGACCACGGCGTGCTGATGCTCTGGGAATTTGAACCCGGATTCATGTTCAACAAACCCAGCGACATCATCAATATGCCAAAGGCTGTTGATCATCCGAATTTCAAAGTGATGTTCGATACGTGCCACGCGCAAATGTGCGCGGTTGTCGGTGCGCGACAGTTCGGCGAAAAGGAGACACTCGGCGATAATGGTGTCATTGATCTCGCACGGCAGCTCAAGGGGCAAATCGGGCATTTCCACCTCATCGATTCCGATAACACGCTCCACGGCGATGAAACAAGCACACATGCCCCCTTCGGAGACGGCGTGCTGGACTTCGACGCGATTATTCCTGTCATCATGGACGAAACCGGTTACGATGGCGATTGGTTCTCCATCGACCTCTGTTTCTGGCCCAACGCATGGGATGTCACAGAAGATGCGAAGAAGTTCCTAACACCCTATCTGGAAAGATATTAAAGATTTCCAGAACAGAAACGGCGCGGTTTCAAACCGCGCCGCCTCAAATAAGGGGCTAACCAGCGGTTTCAAAACGAAAAATATGCTCAATCTTCGCGCATTAGATCCCTTAATCGAACTCGCCTTTGAAGAAGACATCGGCATCGGTGATATAACAACAGACGCAACAGTGCCATCCACACAAAAAGGGATTGGAACATTTCTTGCTAAGAGCGAGGGGGTTGTCGCAGGATTGCCAGTCGCTGAGCGAGTGTTTGAGAAACTGGATCCGACATTGACCTTTCACACACTTGTCAACGATGGTGATGCAGTAGATGTAAACACACCCATCGCCGAGGTCCAAGGCAGTGCCAAAAATATCCTCATCGGCGAGCGGACAGCACTCAACTTTCTGCAACGACTCTCTGGAATCGCCACGCTCACCGCACAATTTGTGGAAGCCGTCGCGGACTACGACACCAAAATCGTGGACACTCGGAAAACTGCAGCCGGATGGCGCGCCGTTCAAAAATACGCCGTGCGTGTCGGTGGCGCGCAAAACCATCGCTTCGGTCTTTACGACGGTGTGCTCATCAAAGATAACCATATTGTTGCCTCGGGTGGTATCATCAATGCTGTCCAACAGGCACGGCAAGTTGTTCCACATACAGCAAAGATTGAGGTTGAAGTCGAAACCGTCGAACAGGTTGACGAAGCATTAGCAGCGGGCGCGGACATCTTACTCCTTGATAATATGCCCCCTGGCATCATGCAGCGTATTGTTCAAGAGGTCGGAGACCGAGCCGTAACGGAAGCCTCTGGTGGGATTACACTTGACAAAGTAAAAACCGTGGCAGCAACCGGTGTAGATCTCATCTCTGTTGGGGCATTGACGCACTCGGCAATGCCAATGGATATTAGCTTAACATTGACACTCGTTGCCGAGTCGGGAACAGGTTAATTCCCAACAAAGGAGACTTCACTGGCAATGCAGGAATTCTTGAACCGCGAAAACGTGGTTCGTGGCACGCTTATCTTTATAGTGTGCACATTCGCAGGGTTATTCCTTAGTTTTTTATGGAGTGGTAGTCAAGATATAAAGCAAGTTTTTCGGGAGATGCGGATTGAGATGCTCCTCGGTGCTTGCCTATGTATGTTTGTAGATTGGCTGTTCGGAGCACTCCGTTTCCA
>JAAXHI010000495.1:11392-13356 GCA_012270875.1 Candidatus Poribacteria bacterium
TGTGTTTCAGCAATCACCCCCTTCCAGACAGGTGGGGTCGGTCATCTCTATATCTACGCGCGGGCAGGTGTTCCACTGTCAGGTGCAATAACATCAGGTATCATCTGCTTTCTCTCAACACTTATCACGCTCATCCTCTGCGCTGGTGGGATTCTCTGGTTAGATCCACCTTTTCTACCGAAAGGGGCTACATGGATAAGTCTATTTAGTTTTTTGATATTCGGTCTGGTGTTGGCATCGTTTCTCTTGCTCCTTTTCAAGCCAGAAATCGTCTTCCGTCTCTTTCATTGGCTCTGTGATGCTGCGCAGCGAAGGTTCAAAAGCCTCGCACCTATTTTAGAACGTGCTACATTAAAAGTAGAGCAACTGACGACTGAACACAAAACGTTTGCGACGATGTTCCTCCGCGATCACAAATGGACTTGCGCATTGAGTGTACCTTTGACCTGTGGTTTTATCGGCGCACGCATCGTCGGTAGCTACATCGTCGTACAAGCACTCAATGGAGACACAACACTCTGGGAACTCTGCGTCATTGGATTGGTGTTAAACTTTGTTGTGCTGTTCGCACCGAGTCCCGGTGCAAGCGGGGTCGCGGAGGTTGTAACCGTCGGATTGATGGAGAATTTGATTGCCAAAGAATTGATACCCCTCTTCGTACTCCTGACGCGATTCTTTAGTATCTATTGTGCCGTCGTTGTTGGCGGTATCATAAGCAGCTTACAAGTCGCTAAAGATTTTAGAAACAACAAAAAGGACATAGCGAAAGATGCTATGCCGTGAAATGTGTCCTGCGCCGTCCGAAAATTGACGGATAAAAAAGGACATAAGAAAGGAATATTATGAAAATTGAACCTACCACGACGAAACTCGGTTGGATCGGCACCGGCGTGATGGGACGCTGGATGTGTCAACACCTGATGGATTTGGGATATGAGATGACGGTCTATAACCGCACAAAAGCGAAGGCAGATCCGCTCTTGGAAGCAGGCGCGACGTGGGCAGATTCACCCAGCGCAGTCGCAGCGGCTTCTGATGTCGTCTTCACGATCGTCGGATTTCCACCCGATGTGCGCGAGGTCTATCTCGGCGATAACGGCATCTTAAAGGGCGCGAACCCCGGAAGCATCATCGTTGATATGACGACCACAGAACCCTCCCTCGCACAAGAGATTTACGCCGCCGCACAAGCACAAGATGTCGCATCGGTAGACGCACCCGTCTCAGGCGGTGATGTTGGTGCGAAAGAGGCACGCCTCTCTATTATGGTCGGTGGCGACGAAGATGCCGTGCAAGCCGTGATGCCGCTCTTTGAAGCGATGGGGAAGAATATCGTTCACCAAGGCGGTGCAGGTGCGGGACAACACACCAAAATGTGTAACCAGATTACGATCTCGGGGACAATGATTGGGGTCTGCGAAGGGTTAATCTACGGTCACAAAGCCGGTCTGGATTTGGAGACGATGCTGTCGTCAATTAGTGGGGGTGCCGCCGCTTGTTGGTCCTTGGATAACCTCGCACCGCGGGTGCTACAGCGAAACTTCGATCCCGGCTTCTTCGTAGAGCATTTTATCAAAGACATGAGCATCGCCTTGGACGAGGCACGAAAGATGAATCTGAGTCTACCCGGACTGGCGTTAGTGCATCAACTCTACACGGCGGTGCAAGCACAAGGACACGGTCGGTTAGGCACACAGGCACTGATGTTAGCATTAGAGCAGATGTCTGGTGTGGAAATCGACTAAAAAGTTCCGCGCCTCGTAGTATTGTCCACTGCTGGTGCGGCCTCAAACCGCACCAGTAACAAACCACCGAAACACAAGTGAGACATCCTATAACCCATATTATGCCGCAGGTGCTTCCAGACGCATCGGCATGATGAGGGAAATATATTCATCATCGCCTACCGGCTTAATAAGAACAGGGTTCAACTCACCTGAAAACTCAATTGATAAAGACTCGGT
>JAAXHI010000390.1:0-4817 GCA_012270875.1 Candidatus Poribacteria bacterium
TCCGTAGTCCGTAGTGACCGTATCTTTAACTCCCTATTGGGACACCGCCGACACTATCATTGCTGAGTTTGAACACGAAGGCCATAAAGCTTACTTTATAAATACAATTCTGTCTTACGTTCAGTCACTTCATGACATACTCCACCTTTGGCGCATTCTTGTTGTCACCAATCAAGTCGGGGACCTCTCCTCTCTCTCTTTACAATCGCTGTACCCGCTGTCACCTCATCAATCCGCCATACTTGCAGACATCACCGCCGCCCTTTCCTGCCGCCAATCTCTTCTGTCCCAGGACAACCATTCTGAGGCCTCTGACTCCACCTGGCAAAAATACCACCTTCTTTTGGGGAAGCCTGGCACAGGCAAATCGCAAGTCCTCATCCGTGCCATTGATTATGCCATTCGCCATGAACTGTCAGTCCTAGTCGCCGCTCCTGTAGCCTTGCTGGCCCAAGGCTACAACTCCATTTTCTATGAGGACGTGACCACCGACACTCATGGTGCTTTCAGCATACCCATTGACGGCCCTCTCCCCAACGAGATCAACCATCGGATTAACCACTATGACATGATTGTTGTTGACGAGGAGTCCATGATCTCCTCACCCATCTTTGGAGTTATGGCGTCTACCTTCAATCGGATGAACCTTCGCCCCGTTGTGGTCCTGGCAGGTGACAAGTGTCAACAGCAACCTCTGCAGACCGTCAACGGTCGTATCACCTCTACCACCTCCATAATCAACGACAACGCCACCTTCTCTTCAAACAACGCAGTCATCCATCGCTTACACCAGCAATTCAGAATCGTCGATGCCGAATATGCCGCGTTTCTGGACCTCATCCACTTCATACGCCCAACCCAGGAGCAGGTGGACAAAATGCAGGACGGGATTGGTCTTTGTCCTGAAGGTCAGCTGACAGACCGTCAAATCTGGACAGCCTTCCAGAGCCATCCCAACAGCACAGTCATGACAGTCTCCCGCAAAGGAGCACAACGCATAAACACCATCGTCGTTAGCCAACTCTTTCAGGGACGCCACCTGACCAACATCCCCTGCGCCTGTGTAGTGGACTCTCAGCCCATCTACCCACACAGGAACATGCGTGTGATCTTCATGGAGAACTGCGATAAGGCTGCCTGTGTGGTGAACGGTCAACAAGCCACAATCATATCTCAAAATAACACCATCATTCTCTGTTTGCCTGAGGGACAACAGGTTTTCGTGTACCCGGTGACACATATCGAGGACGACGTGCCAGTCACATGTTACCCTTTTACCCCAGCGTATGCCCAAACCATCATCAAAGCTCAGGGCCAAAACATTCAACATCTGATCATCTGGCTGGACTCCGCCTTAGTTCCAG
The DNA here is from genome assembly GCA_012270875.1 of Candidatus Poribacteria bacterium. Lineage (GTDB taxonomy): Bacteria > Poribacteria > WGA-4E > WGA-4E > WGA-3G > WGA-3G. The sequence goes on from JAAXHI010000390.1 coordinate 1,365, forward strand.
CTGGTACTGCTTATGTCGGCCTCTCGAGAGTGAGGAGGAAATCGGCCATCTCTTTGCTGCAACCAATCTATGCAGATCAGTTAACCCCGGTGCAGCTGTGAAGAGGGCACCATATTGACAAATCGCTGAGAATACTCTCTCTTCTCTTCAACTCTCCTCTTCTTTCCCGTTTTACTTCTTCCTAACTCGTCAATCACCATCCTCGTCCCTTTGCTAGTCCAACGGTCTATATCCTTTCTAAGAACAGAGAACAACAATAACACTAGGTACCACAGGTACGCTCGTGTCGGAGAACATGAGCTGAGGTAACCAACCCTTGGGGAGTGCCGTAAGAGAGCCACCTGTGGACCTCTCTCACTGTCTGTTCGACACCACTCATGTATTCATATCTTTCCACTCTCTCGTAGTGCTACCTCCTCGAAGTGACAGTCCCCAGTAAGTCGTGTTCATCCCCAACAGGGCCTATGCCTCAAACGGGGTTCCATATTGACCAATCCCTCACAATACTCTATCGTCTCTTCAAGTCTCCTCTTCTTTCCTATTTCAGTTCTTCCCAAGTCGTAAATCATCATCCTCCTCCCTTTGCTAGTCCAATGGTCTATATCCTTTCTAAGAAACAGACAACAACACTAGGTACCACAAGTTCGCTCGTGTGTCGGAGAACACGAGCTGAGGTAACCAACCCTTGGGGAATGCTGTAAGAGAGCCACCTGTGGACCTCTCTTACTGTCTGTTCGACACCACTCATGTATTCATATCTTTCCACTCTCTCGTAGTGCTACCTCCTCGAAGTGACAGTCCCGAGTAACTCGTCTTCATGCTCAACAGGGCCTATCCCTCAAACGGGGTTCCATATTGACCAATCGCTCATAATAGTCTCTGTTCTCTTCAACTCTCCTCTTCTTTCCTATTTCAGTTCTTCGCAAGTCGTCAATCACCATCCTCCTTCCTTTGCTAGTCCAATGGTCTATATCCTTTCAAACAACACACAACAACAACACTAGGTACCACAGGTTCGCTCTTGTGTCGGAGAACATGAGCTGAGGTAACCAACCCTTGGGGAGGGCTGTAAGAGAGCCACCTGTGAACCTCCCTTGCTGTCTCTTCTACACAATTCATGTATTCACATCTTTCGAATCTCTCGTAGTGCTACCTCGTCGTGGTGAGAGTCCCCAGTAACCCATCTTCATCCCCAAAAGGGCGTATTGCTCTAACAGGGTTCCATGGGTGAAGCCAAAGCGCTACACAAAAACCATGTCCATGTATTCTCTTTCCGGTTACCCATACCCCCCCCCCTCCAGAGTGACGTCCCCCAAATTGACGCTCCAAGCCTTTTAGGATGACCAACCCTCTCTAAGTCTCTGTGTTGCAAAGACACAACTTCCACAACTAACGATTCTTCATTTTACAGGCATGTCTCATTCTGCTGGTAACAATGGGGCCACACCAAAGCCCAATTATAACAAGCACTTCCCCCGTAGTTTCATGTTAAACTACGGGGAAGCGCTGTCGAACCTCAGCGACGACAAGATCCTCTGGCGCCTCTTTGACTGGAACTGTGAATGGCTGTCAAGGCCTAACATTGCGATTTCTGAAATGGCCAGTACGCTGAAAGAAAACTGGAACAACATCATGGCCTATCGCGGAACGGTGTTTACGGAAGAGTTTGTCGACGATCTCCGAAGGTTCGTGGATCCCATTACCGACCCCCTGAGACGTGTCGACAATAAAGATAAACTGGACACAGATCCCCCCAATGCAAACGATGTGCTCAAGATCCTGAAAGCAATCAATTTCGATCCTTGGGTGGAGGATCTTGTCACAGATGCCTTCAACGCCGTTGGCCCGGTGCTGATGATGTCAATTCACGTCTTGGTGATGAATTGTCTCATGCATAATCCTGACGTCTTCGCCGAGCGCAGCGTCCGAGCTCCAACCGCCAAAAAGTTCCAGGCTGATCCGACATTTAAGAATATGATGAAGTATCTCATCGACCAGATACTCATGAGGCGGCGCACGGTCAAACGAACAACGAACGATTGGGATTCTGCGGCATACTTGCAAGAGGAGGAGGACGACGACACAGCAGCAGCGCCCCAGCAGATCTCGAAGAACCCTGGTGCATCCAAATCCAAGAAGTGGTGAATCATCTGCTGGACCATCAACATCAAGAAGACGTGTGCCTCTGCCCTCCACCTCGACAGAGAGAGGTTCCACTTCAAGGAGACGTCGAATGTCTTTCGAAGTCAGTGGCATAACTGCCCTACCGCACACAGATGACGAAGACGACCAACTGCTGGCGAGGCCCAGGAAGAAAACACGATCTCTCCCCAGCCCTGTACAGGACGACGACGAGTGGTCGCAAGACAATGTAACCTCCATCAGGACTGCCAAGAAGAACAAAAGGCCACTCAACGGCCCCTCCCTAACAAAGAATAGGAGACAGGTCCTAAACGTCGAGGACGACGACGATGACGAGGCGGAGATTTTCATAACGCAGACGACTCCGCAAAAGAAAAAGAATAAGAAAAAAAGGCGGCGATCGCCATCACCTAACCCGCCACCAACGTCCACCAACACGACCAACGACAACGAGAAACTACCAGAGCCTGAGGATGCAGAGACCACATCAAAGAAGAAACACAAGAAAAAGAAGAAGAACAAAGACAAGCCGCACCACGCACTAGCAAAGCTGATATCTGACCAGGACGAGGTCCTCCACCAGTTGGCGAAGGGAAATAGAAAGTAGCTTGTACCTTTTCACCATTCCGCTTTCCTTGTTAGGCGTATGCAGTATTTTTTCCAGAACTGACTCAGCGCCGCTTAGTTTTCTTCCTATTTGGGCCATTTGGGCCACAACTGATGTCATTGATAAGGCAATGTGATTAAAACTTGTTTGAGATTGAAACACATGGTGTGGACTCCATTCCTCGTACGGGGCAATTTCTCAATCGCCTGATATGCTAAAGGGGAAGGGCCGATATTCAGGAGGGTTCCAAGACCCAATGGGGGGGACCCCTTTCGAAGAGGGTTCCAAACCCAGAAATGGGTTGAGAACAATTGGGGTTTCGGGAAAGAAGGGTGGTCAGGGGTGGGGAGAAACCCTTGTCATCACTATGGTCGAACAAGGTGCAGGTTAAGCGGGGGGGATCGAGTTGATACCATCGGATTAAGATGTATGTGCCTCTGTGACAGCGTTTTGGGCAACGCCGCATTTTGGGCATCCCCATTCCCAAATCCCTAGCGTTTAGGGCATCCTTTTCTCATCTTACTGCAGCATTTTGGGCATCTCCCAGTACCCTCCCGGGACGCCCAAATCGTGTAGGTCATCCCCTCCGAAAAAATTTTTAAATCTTTTCCAGTATCTTAAAAAGGTTTCTCAAGAAGGCTTTACAAAGCAAGACAAAATAACTCTGCGAAAATTTGCCAAAAAGTTTGAGTATGACTCAAAAT
>JAAXHI010000390.1:4897-5051 GCA_012270875.1 Candidatus Poribacteria bacterium
CCGAGGAAGAGAAAGCGAGGGTCTTCGAGGAGTGCCACTCTGCTCCTTTTTCTGGACATGCCGGCCGCGATAACACTCTTAGGAAAATCAAGATGTGGTTTTACTGGCCTGTCTACGACAAGGACGCCATGGAAATGGTTAGTTACAAATTTTA